>CANETF010000201.1 GCA_947440575.1 Verrucomicrobiaceae bacterium | reverse complement strand
CTGTCGAACTGCATTGGAAAGCCGGGGGCGACACCAAAATCGAGATCGCAGAGAAGTTCGGCGATCCCGGCAACGACGGCAAAGTCACCATCCCAAATCCCGGCGGCACTGGTTCTCTGCTGCATCGCAAGCAAGGCGACTACCTCGTCCAACGCGGCTCCCATGACCGTCACTCGCTCGTCTATCCTCGATCCAAGATGGTGGAGTTCAAAGACGCGATGGCTCTCCATCCGCCTAAGTACAACCACTTCGAAAGCTTCATCCACGCCTGCATGGGCGAAGGCACCACCGAGTCACCCTTCAGTGTCGCTGGCGAACTGACGCAGGTTTTGAACCTGGGCACCATCGCCGAATACCTGAACGTCGATCTTCAGTTCGACCCGAAAACGAAGCGCTTCATCGGCAACGACGAAGCCAACGCCCGCCTAGCCGGTCTACCCCCACGCGCCGAGTGGGCCGATTGCTACAAGCTGGCCTAGGCAGTCTTTGAAAACCAATGGATGAGGATCTGGCGAAGCAAAGTAGGCCTCTCGCTCCGCGAGAGGCACTGGCACTGCAGACTCGAAAACTTGAGAACTCCTGGCAAAAGATGGGTTGTCGGAAGTCTGGGTCTCATCTCGGCGGAGCGAGATGGCTACTTTGCTGCCGCTTATTCAAATACCTGACTGATGGCTTCCATTCCGCAAGACCAAGCGAGCGTTTCATGAAGCATCCCAATCTCGTCCCTAACGTTTGCAAACAATGAACCACCTCGTTCGACTCATCGCTTCCACATCATTTGTGTCCTTGTCAGCTCTTGCACAAGACACAGCCAAGCTTGATGCAGGCAATCCGAAGGTCATCGCATCCGTTGTTCCGACACTGAAGCCAGCTTCCGCTGAAAACCTCATCGTTTACAAGGAGCCCGGTCGCTACGGCGGCTGGCCGGCGAATCAGGGGCTGTGGCAGTGGGGTGATGAACTGATCGTCGGCTTCACGGCCACCTATTACAAGGAGACGACCACCGATCATCGCATCGACCGCACGAAGCCGAGCCATCGCGTGCAGGCTCGCAGTCTTGACGGCGGCAAATCGTGGAAGCTCGAGGCGGAGCAGCCTTACTCGGATCGGAAGAACGAACCCGAGGTCGCGGCGCTAAAGGAACCGCTCGACTTCACCGCACCCGACTTTGCGATGATGTTTCGCTTCAAATCACTGCACACCGGCCCGTCTTGGTTCTACACGACGCAGGATCGCTGCAAGACCTGGCAGGGTCCGTTCAAGTTCGATGTCGAGGGTGTTGAGGGCATCTCCACCCGCACCGATTTGATCCCACTCGGACCGCGTGAGTGCCTCATGTTTGGCAGTTGCGGCAAAAAATCGGACAACAAGGAAGGCCGCGTCTTCTGCGCCCGCACCACCGATGGCGGACTGACGTGGAAGTTGCAGGGCTTCATCGGCGCGGAGCCCCCGAAGGGTGGCTTCGCCATCATGCCCAGCAGCGTGCGAACGGCAGGCGGCGCCTTGCTCACCACACTTCGCAAAGGCAAGCCCGATTACACCATCGAACTCTGGCGCAGCGATGACCTCGGGAAGACCTGGTCCAAGGTCAGTGATGTCACCGGCAACATCGGCGGCAATCCTCCCGCGACCGTTTTGCTGCCCGATGGCCGCCTATGCGTCACCTACGGCCATCGCAAAAAGCCCTTCGGCATCCGCGCTCGCCTCAGCAGCGACGATGGCAAAACATGGTCACCCGAAATCATCCTCCGCGACGATGGCTTCGACGGCGATCTCGGCTATCCACGCACGCTTGTGCGGCCCGATGGTCGCGTGCTCACCGCCTACTACTTCAATGGCCCCACAGGCTCCGACCGCACTGTCGAAGCCACACTTTGGATGCCACCTGCGAAGTAGCTTCGACTGGCAATCGCTCCTTAGGCTGCGGTCATCCGTCGATGACGTGCCTCCAGGGCACGTTCAAAGCTCACCAACTCACGCAGCAGCGCGTTGTAGCGGCTGTGGGCTTCATTGCCGTGCTCATGGCCCAGCAAGGCATACAACTCTCGATCCGCGTTGAGGGCCTCGTCATCGGAAAGGATCATCTCCATGCCGCAACGCCGCATTCGAGGACTCGCGATCTTCACCAAACAGGCTGCCACGCTCACACGACGCTGTGTAAGGTCATCGAGACCTTGCTGAATCACGTCGTTAGCTGGTAGACCGTCGAGTGTCATCATGAGGCCACTCTAGACGCCATCGCGGGTGATCTCCACCATCCGTTCACGAAGGGATGCCGCATCGACGGCCAATACAGCGTCAACCACCCGCTTGCGGAGCCGGAATGAAAAAGTATGCTGGACGCATGACACTCGTTCTCGAACTCCCAGATGCCTGGAAGCGCTTGCTCGGCCTCGATACAGCCGATGCTCCTGCCCGCGCCCGTGAAATGCTGATCACAGAAAGCTATCGCGAAGGCAGGCTTTCCCGTGGTCAGGCGGCGGAGATGCTTGGAATGGGCTTTCACGAGGCCGAGGCTTTCTTCAAACGGCACGGCGCTGAACAGCAGCCGAGTTGGGAGGAACTGGAGGCCAGTGGTGACAAACTCCGTGCGGCCCTCCAGTCATGAGCGTAACAGGCGTCGTCGTGGCGGACACCACGCCGCTGAATTACCTGGTCCTCATTCGACAAGCAGAAGCTCTGCATCAGCTTTTTGGCGAGGTTATGATTCCGGAGGCAGTGCTCACGGAGCTTCGGCATCCTAAAGCACCTGCCGCCGTCACGGAATGGATGCAAAACCTGCCGAATTGGCTCCGAGTTGTCAATGTGACGCAGGTGGACGACACCATCCAATTGGGTCATGGCGAGACAGAAGCCATCAGCCTCGCCATCGAAAAACAGGTCTCCATCGTGCTCATGGATGAGCGACGAGGCCGCGCCGCAGCGGAGGCACGCGGCTTGTTGCCCATCGGCACATTGAACATCATCGATCTAGCGGATGAGCGCGGGCTTCTCGACGGAGTCACCTCGCTCAACGACCTCAAGCAAACTACTTTCCGCGCAGACGAAGAGCTGCTGAACCGCTTCGCAGCGAGAATCACGGCTCGAAAAGTGTGACTGCCTCTAACGGTGAATTGCCTCACCCCTCCCACCCGCGCCACAGCCACACGAGCGTGTCGGCCAGCGTGTGCTCAAAGACGCGCTTGTCGCAGTGGCCGCTCTTTTTGCTGAAGACGTAGCGGTGATGGTAGCCTTTTTGATCGAGGGTCATGTTCGTGCGCATCCCGGCCATGACCCAGTTGTGGTAGGTTTCCTCAGGGTCGTTGGCGCGAATGTCGTTTTCGGAGACATGGGTGAAAAGGCGCAGCGGCTTAGGCTCGGTCGTTTCGATCAATTTCATCCCGGAGTGATACTCCCACGCGCCGAGCGGATACTTCGCCTCCTCAGGCGCGTCGTCGTCCTGCTGATCCACGAAGGTGCCGGAGTAGGCGATGATGCGGCGGAACCAATCTGGCCGAAACCAGCCCATCGTCAGCGCGGCGGCTCCGCCAGAGCTGCAACCCATCACCCCACGGCCCCACGGATTCTCCGTGAGCGCAAACTTCGGATACGCGGCGCGGATCTCCGCGTTGCTGAGCACTGCGGGCAGCACCTCGTCGTGAATGAAGCGCGCCAAACGGTCGGACATCGTGTCATACTCCAACCCGCGTTGGCTCTTCTTGCCATCATTGCCGCCATTCTGCACCGCGATGCACACAAACGCCGGCAGCCGACGCTGCGAATCCTTCGAGAGCGTGAGATTGTCGAGCGCATGGCTGATGAGCTTCAACTGCCCTGGCCCATCATGAATGACAAGCAGAGGCGCCTTTGTGCCATCCTGGTAAGCCGCAGGCACATACACCGTGATCTTGCGCTCCGTGTTTACCTTCTTCTTGTCCGGTTCCAGGGTCGTGTCTTTGCCATCGAAGATCTTGCTGTCCGCCAGCTTCATCATGAACTCAAACTTCCGCCCTTTCGGGTTGCCCTTGTCCGTCAAATCCGGGTCGATCCGATACGCCGGCCCGACCTCGAACGCGCCATCGCCCTCCTTGCCTGGATTCTCAAGATAGCTTTCAGCGGCGTGCAGGGAGGAAAGGCAGGCAAAGGCAAGGAGGAGTCTTTTCATCATGGCGTGTTTGGAGAATAAAGAGCTCTTCCCCGACATCATTTGGCTTTCTTCGGTGGCGCGGGATGCGCGGTCAGGTTCGCGGCAGCTTGCTGGAGCTTTTCGAGTTCGGCGGTGTTCGCGGGAAGAGCTGCTTTCGTGAAGGCGGGCAGCAACTTCTCCCAAACCAGATCAAGCTCAGCCTGCATCTGGCCGGTTTGCGCGGTGATGGCAATGACGGCGTCGTGCTCGGGGATCACGAGACAGATTTGGCCGTCGCGACCGTCACCACGGAAGCAGTTGTGCTGGCAGCGCCAGAACTGGAAACCGTAACCTTGCTGCCAGTCGGACGTTTTGCCACTCGGTGCCTTGGAGTTGTCCACTTGCTTCGAAGTCGCTTCGTCGATCCATTTCTCAGCGAGCAAGGGCTGCCCGTTCCACTGGCCGCGTTGCAGGTAAAGCTGGCCAAACTTCGCGATGTCTTCCGTCCGGATGTGCAGGCCGTAACCCCCGAGGCTGTAGCCCTCCGCGCTTGCATCCCACATGGGGCTTTCGATGCCGAGAGGCTCAAACAGGCGGGGATTGAGGTAGTCGAGCACCGTTTGGCCCGTGGTCTTCGTGAGAATGGCGGAGAGCATGTAGGTGCCGGGCGTGTTGTAGCGAAAGAAGGTGCCCGGCTTTTGTGTGACGGGATGCGCCAGGAAACCCTTCACCGACGGGCCGGTCTCGAAACTGAACTTGGGCTCCACCTCATGACCGCCGCTCATGGAAAGCAAATCACGCACCCGCATGGCCTTGAGGTTCTCGCTTGCTTCCGCAGGCGCTTCCTCGGGAAAAAACTTCAGCACCGGATCATCAAGCGTCAGCTTCCCCTCCGCGACCGCGAGGCCGATGGCGGTGGAGGTGAAGCTCTTGCTCAGCGACCACATCACATGACGCTTCTCCGCCGACTCCGGCTTCCACCACGCCTCCGCGATCACGTGACCGTGACGCACCAGCATGAAACTGTGCAAAGTGTTGATCTGCTTGTCCGCCGTCTCGATGAAATCGCGCACCGCAGCCGAAGAGATGCCCTGCTGCTCCGGTGTGCTGCGTGGCAGGGCTTTGTCAGCGGCCTGGACGGCCGATGCGATGACGACTAGGAGGAAGGGAAGAATAAAGAGACGCGAAATCATGACCGGGTTAAATGACATCCCCCTTCAACTCGATCAAAGCCAACACTCTTTCGCCCACGAACCTCGAGGATCGCAAGTTGTCCGCGACCATTGCGAGTTCCTGGAGTTCTAAAGAGCCTGTGAAGCCATGAAGTCGCTTGAATTCGTTTTTCTCACCTCTTTCGCCGCTACGGCGGTTTTGGCGTATGACCCGCTTACCCTGCCGGAGGCCGCCTCGTCGGCTCCACTCGACTTCGAGGTGCAAGATCCGAACCGCAACCGCGCGCTACCCATCCGTGTCTATCTGCCCGCGAGGACAAAAGCCGCGCCGGTCATCCTTTTCAGCCACGGACTCGGCGGTTCGTGCCAAAACAACCCCTACCTCGGCAAGCATTGGTCCGCACGCGGCTAC
This sequence comes from Verrucomicrobiaceae bacterium, assembly GCA_947440575.1. Classification (GTDB taxonomy): domain Bacteria; phylum Verrucomicrobiota; class Verrucomicrobiia; order Verrucomicrobiales; family Verrucomicrobiaceae; genus JAGRPD01. The sequence continues at coordinate 2,828 of CANETF010000201.1, read as the reverse complement.
GCGGTGGTCTTTGTGCAGCATCCCGGCAGCGATGAATCCGTGTGGCGCGGCCAACGCCCCGCCCAGATTCCGGCGGCAATGAAGCAAGCGGCCAGCCTCGAAAACTTCATGCTGCGCGTGGCCGACATCCCCGCCGTGCTCGATCAACTCACGCTCTGGCATGCGGACGAAGCGCACGCCTTGCATGGCAGGCTCGATCTCACACGCGTGGGCATGTCCGGTCATTCCTTCGGTGCCGTGACGACGCAGGCCGTCAGCGGCCAAAGCCTGCCCGTCGGCGGCGCACGCTTCACCGATCCCCGCATCAAAGCCGCCGTCCTGATGAGCCCCAGTGTGCCCGCCGCGGGCAGCGCGGAGCGAGCGTTTGGCGGAGTAACATTGCCATGGCTGCTCATGACCGGCACGAAGGACATCGCCCGCATCGGCGCCATGACCATCGGCGGCGATCTCGACTCGCGCCTCGGCGTCTATCCCGCGCTGCCTCCCGGTGACAAATACGAACTCGTCCTCAACGAAGCCGAGCACGGCGCCTTTGGCGAACGAGCCTTGCCTGGCGAAGGCGCAAAGCAAAACCCGAATCACCACCGCGTCATCCTCGCCCTCAGCACCGCCTTCTGGGACGCCTTTCTCCAAGGCAACGCCGAAGCGAAGGCCTGGCTGAACGGCGAAGGCCCCCGGGAAGTGATGGAGAAAGAAGACAAGTGGCAGCGGAAGTGAGCGTTCACCTCTGCATCCATGCGTCCACTCCTCTTTCTGCTCACACTCAGCCCGCTGCTCGCCGCCGAACCCCTCACCAACTCCATCGGCATGAAGCTGGTGTCAGTTTCAACGGGCAGTTTCACGATGGGGCAGGAGGGGCCTGCGGCGGATTACAATGTGAAGAAGCATGCGGACAAGTTTGATGATGCCGACTGGGATGAGAAACCGGCGCATCGTGTGACGATCACGCAGGCGTTTCAATTGAGCGCGACAGAGGTCACCTTGGGGCAGTATCGGCAGTTTGATCCGAAGCATCGGGGTCAAAATGAGGACGACGCCGTCACGGAGTTGAGTTGGAACGACGCGGTGGCGTTTTGCGAGTGGCTGTCGAAGAGAGAGGGCAAGACGTATCGACTGCCGACGGAGGCGGAGTGGGAGTTTGCCTGCCGTTCGGGCACGACAACGCTGTTCCACACCGGCGATGCCCTTCCGCCCGGATTTCACTCCTGGCCAAACGACACCGGCGTGCGAGATCGCTTCTTCCCGGAGGAAAAACTGCCGCCGGAGTATCAGCCGAAGCCCACGAAGCTCTCGCTGAAGGTCGGGCGCACACCAGCGAACGCGTGGGGCCTTTTCGACATGCATGGCAACGTCGCCGAGTGGTGCGCGGACTGGTATGGGCCGTATGAGACCACCGATCAGACCGATCCGCTCGGTCGTGTCGATGGTGACTTCCGCGTGATCCGCGGCGGCAGTCATTCCGTGCAGACGCGCCTGCTGCGCTCGGCGAATCGCATGTCGTGGGTGCCGGAAGCGGAGAATGACCGCATCGGCTTCCGCGTGGTGCTCGGCGAATGGCCGAAGGGCGAGAAACTACCGCTGTCGAAACCTGCGCTGCATGCGCAGGGCGTGAACCCTTTGCCAGCGAAGATCGAGCGGATGGACCCGAATCTACCGGTTTTTGAAGGACCGAAGCCCTTCGTCAAAGTGGAGCCACACTCCTTTGGGCCAACGTTCGCGTGGCACAATCACAGCCCCGCCATCGCCGAATGCCCGAACGGCGATCTGCTGGCGGTGTGGTATTCCTGCGTCGATGAAGCCGGCACGGAACTGAACAATCTCGCCAGCCGTTTGCGCGTCGGCGAGGACGAGTGGGAACCGGCCTCGCTCTTCTGGGATGGCGCGGATGTGAATGATCACGCGCCGAAACTCTGGTGGGATGGCGACGAGACGCTATTCCACCTCGCGCGCGGGCTTCGCGAGAACATCGTGCGCCACAGCACCGACAACGGCGTCACCTGGAGCAAACCGCAGATCATCCAGCCATGGAGCGAGATCGGAAACCAGCTCATGCGCAGCCGCGATGGCACCATCTGGATGTCGCAGGATGTCACCACCACCAGCCTCACCAAAAGCCCTGACGGCGGCAAGACCTGGACCTCGGAACCCATCACCGACAAGAAACTCGCGCATCGCAACGGCAGCGCCGCACGTCACGCCGGCATCCACGCGCCCATCGTCGAGTTGAACGACGGCCGCCTGATGACCTTCGGCCGCCTCAACAGCGAATCCGAGCAAAAGGCCTTCAACTTCAAAACCCCCGCCAGCTTCTCCAGCGACGGCGGCAAGACTTGGACGCATCAAGCGACCGAGTTCCCCGCCATCAGCAGTGTGCAGCGCCAAGCACTCATCCGCCTTCGTGAAGGCCCGCTTCTTTTCTGCTCCTTCACTGATCTCTCCGCCAATGCCCGCAATCCAAAAGGCATGACCTTCCAAAGCCAAAACGGCGACTTCAACGGCGCAGGCCTCTTCGCCGCCGTTTCCTTCGACGACGGAAAAACCTGGCCGCACAAGCGCCTCGTTACCCCTGGCGGCAAAGAACGCACCGTGAACGGCATCGACCGCAACCTCTTCCCGCTCAGCGACACCCGCGCCGAGCACAACGGCTACCTCGCCGCCATCCAGACCCGCGACGGCCGCATCCAGCTCATCAGCAGCCGCAATCACTACGTCTTCAACCTCGCCTGGCTCAAAGCGCTGCCTGCGGGGCCGTGAGCCGAGCTTACCCCTGATGCCGTCGCCTGAACTCCTTCGGCGTCATGCCGGTGCGCTTGCGGAATTGCTGGGTG
>CANETF010000200.1 GCA_947440575.1 Verrucomicrobiaceae bacterium | reverse complement strand
GTCCGCCTCCAGGGCCTCCTCCAGTCCGGCCTCGGCGGCAAACACCCCACCGTCCTCGCCGAACGCGCCCAAGTCGAACAGAACACCAAACTCATCGTCGAAACCGTCCAGGGCCACATCGCCGGCCTCCAAAACAAACTCGCCGCCGCAAATGACCAAAAAGCCGGCCTGCAAAAATTCAACGACACCTCCAAAACCAACGCCCTCGACCAGCAGGCCGGCATGAGCGACTACGTCGCCGCCTCCCGCGAACTCGAAGACCTCGAACGCCTGCTCCTCCAGCAAAAAGGCCGTTACGCCGAGGAAAAATCCGCCCTCGAACTCGTCAAAAGCCCCGCCACCATCTTCGCCAAAGCCGAGGTCGAACCCAAACCCGCCAAACCCAACACCATGTTGAACCTCGCCCTCGGCGGCTTCCTCGGCCTCATGCTCGGCGTCGGCCTCGCCTTCGGCCTCGAGTCCCTCGACACTACCGTCCGCTCCCTCGACGACGTCGAACGCTACCTCGGCGTCCCCGTCCTCGCCGTCATCCCCCGCGACGTCGGCGTCCTCCACCGCACCAGCGGCTTCACCCCCGACGCAGAAGCCTACCGCATCCTCCGCACCAACCTCGAATTCAATCGCAAAAACCCCAACGCCAACTGCATCACCGTCGTCTCAGGCGGCGCCGGTGAAGGCAAATCCACCACCCTCACCAACCTCGCCTTCGTCTGCGCCCAGGGCGGTTACAACGTCCTCCTCATCGACGCCGACCTCCGCCGCCCCCGCCTCCACACCCTCTTCGACGTCTCCAACCAAAAAGGCCTCACCAACTACCTCGCCACCCAGATCCCCCTCGAGGAAGTCGTCATCCAAACCCCCGTCGAAAACCTCTACTTCCTCCCCAGCGGCCTCCTCCCCGCCGACAGCGCCGGCATCCTCAACTCCCAGCGCATGTCCGAACTCATCGAAGACGTCAAAGCCCGCTTCGACCTCGTCCTCATCGACTCCCCACCCATCCTCGGCGTCAGCGACGCCTCCGTCCTCGTCAACGAAGCCGACCTCACCATCATCGTCGTCCAACACCGCAAACTCCCGCGCCAAATGCTCCTGCGCGTCAAACAAGCCATCGAAAACGTCGGCGGCACCGTCCTCGGCGTCGTCCTCAACAACGTCGACACCCGCACCGACTCCCAATATCAATACTACACCAGCTACTACACCTACTACACCCCCACCAACGCCTCCGGCCCCTCCGGCGCCAGCAACAAACCCCGCAAAAAACGCCAGTCCAAAATCGAAACCGCCGCTGTCGACACCCCCGCCAAAGCCGAACCCAAACCCGCCTCCCTCGACGCCGACCTCTTCTAATCCCGCATCCCATCCGACCATGAAAACCCTCCTCCACCTCATCGTCCTCCTCACCCTCACCGCAAGCACCCTGCTCGCCCAGAACTCCGAAATCCCCCTCACCCCGGGCGACCGCATCAGCCTCACCATCGGCGGCGTCCCCCCGGAGGAAGTCCCTCAAATCTCGAAGGTCTACACCGTCAGCGACTCCGGCACCATCAACCTCCTCCACATCCAGGAAGTCCGCGCCGCCGGCCTCAAACCCTCCGCCCTCCAGCGCGCCATCGAATCCGCCTACAAATCCCAGGAAATCTACACCAACCCCACCGTCACCGTCTCCATCGACTCCATCGCCGGCGACACCGGCCGCCAAGTCTACGTCTCCGGCGTCGTCCAACCCGGCCCCAAACCCTACAAACCAGGCATCACCGCCTACCAAGTCATCATGGCCGGCGGCGGCCCCACCCCCTACGCCAGCCTGAAAAAAACCCGCATCGTCCGCACCAACCCCGATGGCACCCGCAAAACCATCGCCGCCGACCTCAGCAAATACTCCAGCAACCCCAGCGTCGACATCTCCCTCCAACCCGAAGACCAAGTCATCGTCCCCGAGTAATCCCCGTGGAGCAAGCCGCTGGCTTGCCTCCCTCTCTCAGTGCAAAAACCCACTGATTCATCACTCCCCAAGACACTTCAGATTTCCCTGCATTCCGTGGGACCCCCACTCCCACACCCGCCCGTGGAGCAAGCCGCTGGCTTGCCTTCCGCCCCCCCGGCCTTATTCCACATTCTGAATCTGCTCCCGGATCTTCTCCAGCTCCGTCTTCGCCGCCACCACCAGGTGCGCCAGCGCCGCATCATTCGCCTTCGCCCCCATCGTGTTGAACTCACGGAAAAACTCCTGCGACAGGAAATCCAAACTCCGCCCCACCGCCTCCCCACTGTCCATCCCCGCGCGAAACTGCTTCAAATGACTCGCCGCCCGCGCCAGTTCCTCTGAGATATCACAGCGATCCGCATACAGCGCGATCTCCTTCACCAGCCGCTCATCCTCCAGCGGCACGTCCAGCCCCGCCTCCGCCAGCCGCTGCCGCAGCGCCGCCCGATGCTGCACCACCACCTGCGGCGCCAAAATCGCTATCTCCCCCAGCAACCGCTCGATCTCCGCCAGACGCCCCAGCAGCTCCTCCTTCAAATTCGCTCCCTCCACCTCACGCATGGCGATCAGATTCGTCAGTGCCTCCCCAAACGCCGCCTGCAGCGGCTCCAAGTTAAACGCCTCCACCTCCTCCGCCGCCCCCTGCGCAATCACCCCCGGCAACCTCACCAGCTCCGCCATCCCCAACTCCCCAGGCACCCCCAGCTTCGCCCCCAGCAACCGCGCCTGCTCCACATACGCCCCCGCCACCTCCGCATTCATCTGCACCACCGCCACCCCAGCCCCCACCACGCTCTCCACCAACCGCGCCTGCACCTGCACCCGCCCCCGCGACACCCGCTTCTGCACCTGCTGCCTCAACACCGGCTCAATCTCCGCCACAGGCACCTCCCTCGGCAACGAAATCACCACCTCCAACTGCTTCCGGTTCACCGACGCACACTCCACCACCCAACTGCGCCCACCAGCCACAGCCTCACCCCGCCCAAATCCCGTCATGCTTCGCATCATCCCCACCCATCTTCCAAAAACCCCCACCTGCCAACCAAAGAAACCCTCTCAAAAGCTGTGGACGAAACGCAGCGCTGCACAATCCCAGAGCACCCCCCCGTCCGTTCGACAGAATGAATCGGCCGGACTATGAATGACCCTCATGCCACCTCCTGACATTCCTCCCCATCTCCCGGTCCGTCTCAAACGCGAAACCGATCTCAAGTCCCAGCTCGGCTGCACAGCAGCCCTTTCGGTCCTCCTACTCGCTGCGGCAACCTTCGCCTGTTGGGCCGGCATGAGCCCGGGCAAAAATCAGTGGACCGCCTGGGCTGTCGGCGGTGCCTTCTGTCTCTTCGGCCTCCTCTGCCTCGTGTCCTACCTCCGCCAGCTCCTCGCCTCCGGCATCCCGGAGACCATCGTCGAACTGTCGGTCGAGCCCCTGAAACCCGGACACAAAGCCCAAATCTGCCTGCTTCAACGCGGCCCGGCCAAACTCAAGTCCCTGAGCGCCCAGCTCCTCTGCCTCCAGCGAACCACCGTCCCCATTCCCAACGCTCCCGCCGGACGCCCCAGCACCCGCCTGGAGCAACGAACCCTTCACCAGGAAACGCTCATTAACGCCGCCCATCTCCGCGTCTTGCCCGGAGACCTGTGGAAGGAGACCGTCGAATTCACCCTGCCCTCAGACGCACCACCCACATCCCTCCAAGACAACGTCGAAGTCCTCTGGAAAATCGAAGTCTGGGGCACGGGCCACGGTCTGGCCACCTTCATGCACCCCTTTGTCATGAAGGTGCTCGCCGAATGATCTGCACCCCGCCTCAACCCAACCGCCCCATCCCCGCCTGCTTCAAAGCCGACCGCACCATCAGCACCTCTCCCACATTCTCCCCCGTCAACAAACCCACCAGCCGCCCCGTCATCGGATCCACCACCGGCACCGCCGGACACGACATCTCCCGCAACACCCGCAACGCCTCACTCAGCGGCATCAAAGGCGCCACCTTCTCCGCGCACACCTCCATCACCTCCCGCGCCAAATGCTCCGGCCCATGATCCGCTAGCGCCGCAATCAATCGCGTCCGACTCACCATCCCCTGCATCCCACCCGCCTCATCCAGCACCGGAAAATCCTGCTGCGTGCCCGCCAGCAAATGGTTCACCGCCACCCGCAGCTCCGCATCCGCTGCCAGCGCATGAAACTCCACCATCATCGCATCCTGCACCACCAGTGACCGCGTCGCCTCCTCCTGCGTCACCACCGACGCCTCCTGACCAGCCGCCACAAAAATGAAGAACGCGATCAGCAGCAAAAACGGCTGAAACGTCCCAGACAGCAGCATCCCAACCACCACTAGCGCCGCAATCCCCTGACCAATCGTCGCCGCCCACCGCGTCGCCTTCTCATAATCGGTCACCATCGCCAGCAGCGCCCGCAAAATCCGCCCCCCATCCATCGGAAACGCTGGCACCAAATTGAACACCACCATGAAGATATTCCACATCATCAAATGCTGCCAAAACCCGCCGCTCTGGTGAAACGCATAGTTCGCGTCAAACCGCACCCGCAACCCCAGCACAATCGCGATCACTGCCGCGATCGCCACATTCACCATCGGCCCCGCTAGCGCTACCACAAACTCATGCAGCGGCGTCCTCGGCATCCGCTCCAGCCTCGCCACTCCCCCAATCGGCAGCAGCGTGATGTCCGGCGTCTTGATCCCATACATCCGCGCGGCAAAGACATGCCCAAACTCATGCAGCAGAACACAGAAAAACATCGCGCACACCAGCACCACGGCCGCCAGCCCACCATCCGCTCCCTGACCCCCTCCCGTTCCCTGCACCGCCACAAACAACAGCAGCAAAAAGAACGTCAAATGCACACGCACCTCAGTTCCAGCGATCGTAGCCAGACGGAAAGACCATTTCATACCCACCCATACGCAACGAAGCCGGGTTTAGCAACCCGGCCCCGCCTCCCATCGTTCAATCGATGGCAAATGACTAACGCCTCAGCTCTTCGGAGCCGCAGCCAAAGCCGCCGCTGCCGCCTCCGTCTCACGCCGACTCTCCAGCACCTTGTCCACCAACCCATAAGACGCCGCCTCAGCCGCGCTCATGTAATTGTCCCGATCCGAATCCCGCTCGATCTGCTCCGTCGTCTTGCCGGTGTGATGCGCCAAAATCCGGTTCAACCGGCGCTTCAACTTGTACATGAAATCCACCGTCCGCTCCACATCCGACGCCGTCCCGCGCGCGCCACCCGACACCTGGTGAATCATGATGTCCGAGTTCGGCAAAGCAAACCGCTTGCCATGCGTCCCCGCCGACAAAAGCACCGCTCCCATGCTCGCCGCGATCCCGATGCAATACGTGTTCACATCGCAGGTCACAAACTGCATCGTGTCATAAATTGCCAACCCCGCCGTCACCGATCCCCCCGGACTGTTGATGTACATGTGAATGTCCTTCTTCGGATCCTGCATCTGCAAAAACAGCAATTGCGCGATGATGATGTTCGCCACCTGATCATCCACCGGCGTGCCCAGGAACACAATCCGGTCCTTCAGCAAGCGCGAGTAAATGTCATACGCCCGCTCCACACGGCCCTCACTCTCGATCACGGTCGGAATCACGTAGCCAGACGGACCAGCATATGGAGGAGTAACAAGAGACGGATAATCAGAGAAAGGAGGATTCATAATGCGTGCAATGAACGAGCGGGGAAAGCCCTTGTCAATCGAACTGCGAAACCGTTGCAATTCCTCATTCAACAAAGCTCAATCCACTCTGGTTATTCATTCCTCTTTACGCCTCTCAAAGGCTCTCAAAAGCAAAGTTCTTCGCAGACTCATTAATCAGAGATGAGAATGGCAGGCCATAAAGTACCGTATTAAGTCCTGTGAATAACTGCCAAAACCGTGTTCCTCCCGTCACAAACGGGCGTTCCACGTGACACTCCTGTGGCAATAGATCGTGCCTAACCTGTGAAGTCTCACCGACAAGTCGCACTTCTGCGATCCTGTTCAGATTTGAGAAAAGAGTCGCCACACCCTATTCACAAGTTATCCACAGTCTAATTTCGCTTCCCAAGCCACTCCCGCCGCCACCGCTTCCGCCTCTTTTTTCGATCGTCCCACCCCCCGACCCAGCACCCGCCCATTCCACCGCACCTCCACCACGAACGACCGATCATGGTCCGGACCTGAACTCTCCAGCACATGATAGGTCGGCGCTTCCCGATTCAGCGATTGCAACTTCTCTTGCAGCCTCCCCTTCGGATTCTGATCCTCCGGCTGCGCCAGTAACAGAGCCAAATCCGGCTCAAACAACCGCTTCACCAGCTCCTGACACGCCGCCATCCCCCCATCCAAATAAACCGCCCCCGTGATCGCCTCAAACGCATCCGCCAAAATCGAATCCCGATCCCGACCCCCATTCGCCTCCTCGCCCCGATCCATCTTCAAAAACGCTCCCAATCCCATCCGCCGCGCCATGTTCGCCAACGCGAGCGTCGACACCAGTCGCGACCTCCCCTTGCTCAGCGTCCCCTCATCCGCTCCAGACCACAGCCGAAACAGCACCTCCGACAAAGTCAGTTGCAGCACCGCATCCCCCAAAAACTCCAACCGCTGATTCGATGGCACCTCATGCTTCAGCTTCTTCGCCAAACTCGCATGCGTGAGCGCCTCCTCCAAAAGCCGCGCATTGGAAAACGTGTAACCGATCAGCGACTCCAATGACGGCATAGATTCAATCACACTGACAGCTCACTCAACATCGGGAAAACCAAAGATGGGGTGATCGACGGGGCTCGAACCCGCGACAACCGGTACCACAAACCGGGGCTCTACCAACTGAGCTACGACCACCATCTTGGGAAAGGGGAGGAACTAATAATCGCAAATCCCAACCGCGCCAGTAAAAAAGAGCGCCTCCAAACGCGACAAGTTTCCACACCAAGGTTGAGAAACCGCCCTCTGAAACGTATCGTTCTCGTATGAAAGCCGTCCTCCTCGCCGCCCTGCTGGTGTCACCCCTCGTTTGCACCTCCTCCGCTTTCGCCCAAGCACGCGGCCAGGAACCGCAACAACTCTCCCCAGAACAGCAAGCCGAACAGGAACGCCAACTGCGCGCTTTTGCGGATCGTGGCGACGCCGATGCCCAATTCGAACTCGGCCTCCGCTTCCTCACCGGCGAAGGCTTCAAAAAGGACGACAAAAAAGGCGTCGAATGGTTGGAGAAAGCCGCCAAAACCGGCCACCTCCGCGCCATGTACGTCTACGGCAGCCTCTTCGAAGACGGCGTCACCTTGGAGAAGGACGTGGCCAAGGCCGTCGAATGGTACCAAAAAGCTGCCGATGGCGGTTTCGTCATGGCCCAACACTCCGTCGCCGTCGCCTACGAACTCGGACAAGGTGTGGAAAAGGATGTGAAAAAAGCCGCTGAATGGTTCGAAAAAGCCGCCGCCCAAAACTACCCCCCCTCCATGGCCGCCCTTGGCTCCAAACTCGAAAAAGGCGATGGCATACCAAAAGACACCGCCCGCGCCGCTCTTCTCTTCTTCAAAGCCTCCAAACAAGAGTTCGAACCCGCCATGGCCCGCATGGCCCACCTCTATTACACCGGCACCGGCGTCCCTCTGGACTACCGTCGCTCCTTCGGCTGGTACCAACGCGCCGCCCGCACCGGAGATGCCTGGTCCGCCAACGACCTCGCCTGGTTCCTTTCCACCTGTCCCGACGAATCCCTCCACAATGGTGAGCAGGCCGTCCTCATCGCCAAGGAAGCCCTCAAAATCCTCGCCGAATCCGGCAGTGAAGAACGCCATGAAATGATCGACACCGTCGCCGCCGCCCACGCCCGCAATGGCGAATATGGCGAAGCCGTCCTCTGGCAGCAAAAAGCCATCTCCCTCCTCGCCGAAGACAAAGACGTCACCCCCGAACAACGCGACAGCCTCAAACAGGAATTCGAAAACCGCCTCAAACTCTACCGCAAACAAAGCCCCTACACCGAACCCGAAGCCGAAGGCGAAAAAGACGCCCAACCCCTCCCGCAAGACACCATCCTCCAGGACGAAGGCATCCCCGAAGGCCCACCCCCCAGCAAAAAAGCGCCCGGCAAAAAACCCCGCGGCACCGTGGTCTAAAAGCACGCCGTCCTGAGCTCGCATGTCTCTACGTAGGCGCATTCGCCAGAATGCGTGGCAGAATGTTTGTCCTTTGAAGTTGGAAATCATTCAACCGTCACAACGTAGGCGCATTCGCCAGAATGCGTGGCCTTCAGCCTTGGCCCTCACGTTGCGCGACCGGCTCGGTCGCCCCACACGAAAGCTGCCTGAATAGCAGGCCCGCACCTTCCGTCAGAGTCTCCACCATCGCTGCTGGCTGCGCACTTGTGTTTGCACCCAGAATGCGGCATGGCTTGATCGCTCAGCATGAACGCCCCGCAGGACTCCGCCTCCATCTTTCCTCCGACACAGAATAGTGTCCCATTGGCGGTGCGACCTGCAGGCAAATTCTTCAACCTGGCCGACGATTCGACCTGGT
>CANETF010000199.1 GCA_947440575.1 Verrucomicrobiaceae bacterium | reverse complement strand
GTGTTCCGGAGAAGACTGGAGGAGGATGGGTTTGATGCGGTGATCGTGCACAATGTGTTCACGATGCCGTTTGATTTGGCTTGGACGAGGGAGTTGACCGGACTGGCGGAGAAGAGCGTTGGGGTGTGTTGGGTGAATTGGGTGCACGACGTGGCAGCGGTGAATCCAGCCTATGCGGAGGCAGGATGGGAGGAACCGGCGCCGAATGCGATTGATGTGGCGGTGTCGAACCTGAGGGCGCGAGAGTGGGCGGGGGTGGCGGGCAAGAGGGTGGATGAGATCGTCGTGATTCCCAACGGGGTGGATGCTGCCGGTGTTTTGGGATTGACTGAGCGGGTGGGGCGGCTGGCAGATGTGCGGAAGTTGTGGGGGAGTGACCTCAACTTGTTACAACCTGCGAGGCTGGTGAGGAGGAAGAATGTGGAGCTTGGAATCGGGTTGATAGCGAGTCTTCGGGACCGGGGGGTCGAGGCGAGGCTGATTGTCACGGGAGCGCCGGATCCGCATCAAGCGGATGGCAGGCGCTATTTTGAGGAATTGAAGGGATTGACGGGGAAGCTTGGAGTCGAGCAGCAGGTGGTGTTTGGGGGAGAGGAAAGGGAGCTGGGTCATGATGACCTGAGAAGCCTCTATGCCTTATGTGACGGGTTGTTTTTTCCCAGTTGGAGCGAAGGGTTTGGATTGCCTTTGCTGGAGGCGAAACTGCATCGATTGGCGATTTGGTGCAGCGATTTGCCGGCGCATCGCGAGGTGATGGGGATGGCGGCGCATTGGTTTGAACCGCAGGTCGGGGTGGAAGAATTGGGGGAAAGGATGGCGAACTGGTGTCGCACGGATGAGTGGCTGCTGGGGCGCCGGCGCATTTGGCGAGAGCATGACTGGGGGTGGCTGTGTAAAGAACGGCTTGTGCCTTTGCTCCAGGCGGGTATCGAAGGGTAATGACTCGGAATCTTTCTCCACAGCCTGAAGTTCTCGCCCTGTTGGAAGCACGTCACGGAAACTCGTTTGGGTTTCTGGGGAGGCAGAGGCTAGGGGATGGGCGAGCGGTGGCGCGGACTTTTCAACCGACCGCTCTGCGGGCCTGGTTCTGGCACGAGGGGGCGATGAGTGGAGTAGAGGCCGAGAAGGCGCACCATTATGGGTTGTTTGAGTTGCTCTTAACTGAAGAACAAATGGGGGGGCGATATGAGTGGGAGTATGAGTCGTTTGAAGGGCATCGTTGGCGGGTGAGAGACCCCTACTCGTTCGGACCGTTGTTGGGCGAGCAGGACATGTATTACTTTCGCGAAGGGACGCATCGACGGTTGTATGACTGTCTGGGTGCGCATCCCAAGACGCTGGATGGTGTGGCGGGAATGCAGTTTGCGGTGTGGGCGCCAAATGCGCGGCGGGTGAGTGTGGTGGGTGATTTCAATCAGTGGGATGGGCGAGTGAACCCGATGCGGTTGAGGATTGAATCGGGCATTTGGGAGATTTTTTTGCCGGGAGTTGGGGCGGGGGCGCATTACAAGTTTGAGGTCTTGAATGCTGAAGGGCATCCTGTGACGAAGAGCGATCCATTTGCCTTTTTCTCGCAACATGGAACGCAGACGGCGAGCCTGACTTTTGATTTGGAGCGATATGCCTGGAGTGATGGGGAGTGGATGATGGAGCGGAGGAATCGGGATTTGTACTCGTCTGCGATGAGTATTTATGAGGTGCATCCTGGGTCGTGGAAACGGGTGCCGCATGAGGACAATCGCTGGCAAACGTGGGGGGAGATGGCGGATGACTTGATTCCGTATGTGACGAGTCTTGGTTTCACTCACATTGAGCTCATGGGGATGTCCGAGCATCCGTTTGATGGCTCCTGGGGATATCAGGTGACGGGTTATTATGCTCCGACAAGCCGGTTTGGGAATCCGGATGAGTTCCGCGGGTTTGTGGATCGGTGTCACCAGGTGGGGTTGGGTGTGATTTTGGATTGGGTGCCAGGGCACTTTCCCAAGGATTCGCATGGGTTGGCGCAGTTTGATGGTACGGCTCTTTTTGAGCATGCGGATCCGAGGCAGGGAGAGCATCAGGACTGGGGGACTTTGATCTTCAACTATGGGCGCAATGAGGTGCGGAATTTTCTCGTGGCGAACGCGTTGTTCTGGCTGAAGGAATATCACATCGATGGCCTGCGGGTGGATGCGGTGGCGTCGATGTTGTACCTGGATTACTCCCGTAATGAGGGTGAGTGGGTGCCGAATGCGTTTGGAGGAAGGGAGAACTTGGATGCGATCGCCTTCATGAAGGAGTTGAACCGGGTGTGTTATGAAGAGAATCCCGGGACGACGATCATTGCGGAGGAGAGCACGGCGTGGCCGGGTGTGTCGAAGCCTGTGGATTCAGGTGGGTTGGGTTTTGGGTTCAAGTGGAACATGGGGTGGATGAATGACACGTTGAGTTACATGGAGCATGAGCCGGTGCATCGGAAGTATCACCATGGTGAGGCGACTTTCTCGATGTTGTATGCCTATGACGAGAACTTCATTCTGGTGTTAAGCCATGATGAGGTGGTGCACGGGAAGGGATCGATGATCAACAAGATGCCGGGGGATCGGTGGCAGAAGTTTGCGAATTTGCGGATGTTCTATGCCTGGATGTGGGCGCATCCGGGGAAGAAGCTGCTGTTCATGGGGGGAGAGTTTGGGCAATGGAACGAATGGAGTCACGAGCGAAGCCTGGACTGGCATTTGTTCTTGGGAGCCGAGCATGCGGGCCTGCAGAAGTTGGTGGGGACGCTCAATCATTTGTACACGGGGCATCCGGCATTGCATGAGAGGTGTCATCAGTCCGGGGGTTTTCAATGGCTGGATGCGAATGATGCGGATGGGAGCTTGTTTGTGTTTATGCGCTTAGCGCCAAGCGGGGAGAAGATTTATGTGGTGGTGAATGCGACGCCGGTGCCTAGAAAAGGCTATCGGATGGGGGTGGCGGAGTCGGGTGTTTACCGTGAGTTGTTGAATACGGATGCCGGTGAGTTTGGCGGATCCAATGTGCTGAATGTGCCCGCGATGCTTTCGACGCCGGGGGCATGGCAGCAGCAGCCGCATAGTGTGGTGCTGGATGTGCCGCCGCTGGGAGCGGTTTATTTGGGGAAGGTCTGATCCCGGAATCTGGGCTGAACTGGACACAAAAAACCTGAACCGCGTCGCCAAAGGAGGCAGGACGGTTCAGGTGAGTTGAGGTGAAGACGTCTAGGAGGCGTCGGAAGTGCTTTCGGCGGGTTCGGCGTCTTCGGTTACGCGAGCGTCGGTGGTGAATTTGAGGCCTTTGCCCTCTTCGTTGGCGATGACCTGGACGCGGTCACCGGCTTTGACGTCGCCACGGAGGACGTGTTCGGCGAGTGGGTCTTCGATGTGTTTCTCAACGGCACGACGCATCGGGCGAGCACCGTATTGAGGATCGTAGCCTTCCTTCATGAGGAACTCGCGAGCGGTTTGGTCGAGCACGAGTTCGATCTTCTTGTGGCGAAGGCGGGTTAGGACCTTGCTGACTTCGAGGTCGACGATGCTGGTGAGTTCGGTCTTGTCCAGCATGTGGAAGACAACGATGTCATCCAAGCGATTGAGGAACTCTGGTTTGAAGAATTTTTTGGCGTGTTCGCCAATTTTGCCCTTCATGCCATCGTGATCGGCTGAGTCCTGGGCCATGGCGCCGAAACCGAGGGAGGTTTGGCGTTTGATGGATTCGGCTCCGATGTTGGAAGTGAGGATGACGATTGTATTTCGGAAGTCGATCTTGCGTCCGAAGTTGTCGGTGACCTGGCCTTCTTCGAGGATTTGAAGGAGGAGGTGCATGACGTCCGGGTGGGCTTTTTCGACTTCGTCGAAGAGCACGACGGAGTAGGGGCGGCGGCGGACGGCTTCGGAGAGTTGGCCTCCTTCTTCATAACCGACGTATCCGGGAGGGGCTCCGATGAGACGGGAAGCGGTGTGCTTCTCCATGTATTCGGACATGTCGAGTTGGATCAGGGCGTCAGCGCTGCCGAACATGAATTCGGCGAGGTTTTTCGCCAGGAAGGTTTTGCCGACACCGGTGGGGCCAAGGAAGAGGAAGGAGCCGATAGGGCGACGTGGGTCCTTGAGGTCGGCACGAGAGCGGCGGAGGGCTTTCGAGATGGCGATGACGGCTTCGTCCTGGCCGATGACGCGGCTCTTGAGTTCGGCCTCCATTTTGAGGAGTTTCTCGGCTTCTGCTTGCTCCATGCGCTGGAGGGGGACGCCGGTCCATTTGGCGATGACGGACATGATTTCGTCTTCATCGACATCGACGGTTTTTTCCTGGCTGGCGTTGCGCCACGTCTCGAGAAGGCCATCGAAGCGTTTTTTGGCCTGCTTTTCCTTGTCGCGAAGGTGGGCGGCTTTTTCGAAGTCCTGCTCGCGGATGGCTTCTTCTTTTTCGATGCGGATGGTTTCGATTTCCTCTTCGATGCCCTTGAGTTCGGGTGGGCGGGTCATGGCGGCGATGCGGGCTTTGGAGCCGGCTTCGTCCATGATGTCGATGGCCTTGTCAGGGAGGAATCGCGAAGGAAGGTAGCGGGAGGAGAGTTCGACGGCAGCGACGATGGCCTTCTCGGTGAAGCGGGCCTTGTGGTGCATTTCGTATTTGCTCTTCAAGCCGCGAAGGATCTTGATGGCGTCTTCGATGGAGGGTTCCTCGACCTTGACGATTTGGAAGCGGCGTTCGAGAGCGGCGTCCTTCTCGATGTATTTGCGATACTCGTTGAGGGTGGTGGCGCCGACGCACTGCAACTCGCCACGTGAGAGGGCGGGTTTGATGATGTTGGAGGCATCCATGGCACCTTCAGCGGAGCCCGCACCGACGATGGTGTGCAACTCGTCGATGAAGAGGATGACGTTTTTGTTGCGACGGATTTCGTCCATCACGGCTTTGATGCGCTCTTCGAACTGGCCGCGGTATTTGGTGCCGGCGACCATGAGGGCGAGGTCCAGGGTGATGACGCGTTTTTCCCGGAGGATTTCGGGGACATTGCCGATGGCGATTTCCTGGGCAAGGCCTTCGACGATGGCGGTTTTGCCGACACCGGCTTCACCGATGAGGACGGGATTGTTTTTGGTGCGGCGGCAGAGGATCTGGATGACGCGGGCGATTTCGTCCGCGCGACCGATGACGGGATCGAGTTCGCCTTTTTGGGCGAGTTCGGTGAGGTCGCGACCGAAGGCGCGGAGGGCAGGGGTTTTGCTTTCTTTCTTGGAGCCGGACTGACCGCTGGGGTCTTTTTCATTGCCACTGTTGCTGCTGCCTTCTTCGTCCTCGTCCTCGTCTTCATCCTGGCTGGTAAAGTTGGGGTCGAGTTCTTTGAGGATTTCGTTGCGAGCCTTGTCGAGATTGATGTCGAGGTTGCGGAGGACTTGAGCGGCGACGCCTTCACCTTCACGGAGGAGACCGAGGAGGATGTGTTCGGTGCCGACGTAGGAGTGGTTGAGGGCCTTGGCTTCCTTGGAGGCGAGGGCGAGCACCTTCTTCACGCGAGGCGTGTAGGGGATGTTGCCGACCATTTTGGTCTCGGGTCCGGAGCCGACTTGTTGTTCCACCTGCATGCGGACGGTTTCGAGATCGAGACCGAGTTTGTGGAGGACATTGACGGCGACGCCCTGGCCGAGTTTGATCAGGCCGAGCAGGATGTGTTCGGTGCCGACGTAGTTGTGGTTGAAACGATCCGCCTCTTTGCGGGCGAGGGCGAGGACCTGTTGGGCGCGTGGGGTAAAGTTATTCATCATTAGTCTCCTGGAATGAGCCTCCAGTTGGGGGTGGGGATTCGCTATGGGATACGTTAACGGGGGGGGCAATGGATTGCAACCTCAGGCGGGTGATTTCCGCGCGCATGATGTCGCGTTCATCAGGGGTGAGTTCCTTTTCGGCCTGGAGTTGGAGGTGGGCGGGTTGGATTTCGAGAAGGAGCATGTCGAGGAGGCCGCGGTCGCAGTCGGGGACGATGTCGAGATCGGCGCCGAGGCGGAGGAGGGAGAGGAGATTGAGGGCTTCCTTGGAACTGAGAATGTGGGCATGGCGGAGGATGGCATAGGCGCGGCCGATTTGGTCCCGGAGGTGCGTTGGGCTATCTTCTTTGAGCTTGGCCCGTGCCATGTTTTCAGATCGAACAACGCCTTCGATGACTTTTTCGATTTGGGCGATGATTTCGGACTCTTTTTCTCCGAGGGTGTGCTGGTTGGAGATTTGGAAGAGGTTGCCGAGGGCCTCGGTGCCTTCGCCATAGAGGCCGCGGACGGCGAGGCCGATTTTGCCGACGGCTTTCACGACCTGACTGATTTGGTCGGTGAGGACGAGGGCTGGGAGGTGAAGCATGACCGAGGCGCGCATGCCGGTGCCGAGGTTGGTGGGGCATGCGGTGAGGTAGCCGAAGCGGGAACTGAAGGCGTAGGCGAGTTCTTGCTCAAGTTCGGTATCGACCTGATCGACGAGGGCGAAGGCGCTGCGGAGGTTGAGGCCGGCGCGGATGCCCTGGATGCGGAAATGGTCCTCCTCATTGATCATGATGGAGATGGACTGTTTGCGATCCACCACGACGCCGCAGCCGGTGGAGCGGGCGGCGTGTTCGCGGCTGATGAGGTGGCGTTCGACGAGGACTTGCTTGCGGATTTTGGAGAGGTTGACGTATTCGTCGCTGAACCCATCCTTCATTTCGGGGAGGGCTTCGACGACGGATCGGACATTGGCAAGGAGGTCGACGCGTTGTTGTTCCTGGGAGAAGCCGGGGAAGGGATAGTCTCTGAGGTTCCGGGCGAGGCGGACCCTTGAGGTCATGACGATCTCCGAATGCGGACCGCTGCCGCGCATCCAGTCGGCAGGGTTTTTGATGAGGGTGGAGAAACGCATCATGGCATGCTAGAGGATAGAAGCGCTACGATGGCTAGGCGAGGAAGGGAACGCAAGGACGCGTTGGGGACCGGCTTCGGAGAGTGGGTGAAAAGATGGAGTGAAGGTGTCACAAAAAATTCAGGCTCCCTGGGATTCCGCTTGAGGTGCTGGAGTTTGCAAGGCTTGCATCTCGATTTTGATCCGCGCGGCCTCTTCGTAGCGCTCCTCGTCGATGGCGGATTGCAGCGCGTGTTTGAGTTCTTCCATGGAGGCGTTGCGACGGGAATCAGCGATGGCGCGGGTGGGGATCTTTCCGAGGTGGCGGGTGCCTTTGTGCATGGAGGAGAGGAGTTGATCCAGGCCCTCCTGGAAGGTGTCGTAGCAATCCGGGCAGCCCATGCGACCGATCTTTTTCAATTGGGCGGAAGTGAAGCCGCAGGAGGGGCAGGTGAGGACGTCGTTGCGTGGGACGTTGGTGGTGTTGCCGGCTCCGAGGAAAGCTTCCGCGAGGCCGAAGCCCATTTCGTCGGTGACGCCTTTGGCTTTTGAGCAGGTCTCACACAAATTCACCGTGGTCATCTGCCCATTGATGATTTGGGTCAGAAAAACGGTGGCTTCATTGGTGCAGACGTCACATTTCATGGAAATAGGGATCGAGAGGTTGGGTTCTCAGGTACCATACGCTTTGCGGGTATGCCAAGCGCGGTTTTTATGAGAGTTGGTTTGTCCAGTTGGAGAGTGAGGATTCAAGAAGGTGGTGTTGGGTCAGGTCGTAGTGATGGGTGATGAAGCCGAGGCGGGCGGCGGTTTCGATGTTTGGGAGGAGGTCGTCAATGTAGAAGGTTTGTGCGGGGTCGAGGTCGAGATGTTCAATAGCGATCCGAAAAATTTCGGTGCCGGGTTTGGAGGCTTTGGCGGAGTAGGAGTAGACACCGCCTTGGAAGAGGTTGAAGACGGGAAACTCCGAGAAGAGGAAGTCTTTATGAAGGCCGCTGGTGTTGGAAAGGAGGAAGAGGGGGTGGGACGAGGCGAGTTGCTCGAGGGTGCGGGTGAGGGCCAGGTTTGGGGCGAAGATATCGCACCAGATTCGGCAGAATTCGGCGGGGGAGTCTTTGAAGCCGATGGCTTCGATGGCCTGGGTGATGAAGGTTTGGTCGTCGATTTGGCCGTCTTCGAAAGGCAGTTTGAGGTGATGGAGGCGGTCAAACAAAGCGTCTTCGGGGCAATCGGACCGGGAGGCGAGGCGGTTGGAGGCAATGCGGAAGTCGAAGCTGACGATGACGTTGCCGATGTCGCAGAGGATGGAGGGGGTGGGCATTGGGGAGGGTTTAGAGGTGGCTCAGGATGGCTTCGGCGGTCATGTGGGCGGCATTGGGGAGGCTGAGAGGCGGAACCATGTGGTTGCGCATTTCTTTGGCGAGGCTGCCGTGATTGGCGAGCATGCGAGTGGCGAGGGTGGCGGTTTCGAGAGGGGTATGGCTGCGGAGGGCGCAGTTGTGATTGAGGAGCATTTCAGCGTTGCCTTCTTCCTGGCCGGGAACGACGTAATCGATGACGGCAGGGGTGCGCGCGGCGAGGACTTCATGGAGGATGGCGCCACCGGCTTTGCAGATGACGAGGTCGTGAGAGCGCAGGAGGTGGGGCATCTGGTCGGTCCAACCGATGAGGGTGAACCGGTCCTCAGGCAGGGAGTCGGCGAAGCGATTGAGGGTGAGGTGGAGTCGGCTT
>CANETF010000198.1 GCA_947440575.1 Verrucomicrobiaceae bacterium | reverse complement strand
CCGACATCATCACCCCAATCACCCCATACCAGCGCTCCTCAATCTGCACCAACCGATAGTAGTTCGACGACACCGTCAAAAACAACCGGATCACACTGTCAAACACCACGCCCATCACAAGCAGCCACAGCACCGCCTGACTCCCCCAGATCCAACGCCCCGTCTCCAGAATCCGCCCCAGAGCCTCCTTCGCCTGCACCTGCCATCCCTCCACCCGCTCCTTCACCCCATCCCCCGGCTCCACGAACTGCCGCACCACCGCCACACAAACCAGCGCCGTCAGCAAATTCAACACCAGCGGAATCTTCATCGTCACCGCCTTCGTCACCTCCCCTATCCCCAGCAGAGCCAGCCCCTTCCCCACCACCTCATGATCATACAACATCGACCCACTGATCGATGAAATCATGAACCCGATCGCTGACCACCGACTCAATTTCGCCATCACCTTCGGCCACTGCACCGCCCGCTCCGCTTCCGGAAACGAATCATACGCCAGCGCCTCATCCGCCCCGCTCGCCGCCGCCTCCGCCAACCCGCTCAAAATCCGGTTCACCACAAACAACGCCAGCACCACATCATGATTGCCCACCGGCATCAAACACAGCGTCAGCATCTCCGCCACCATCAGCCAGGACGCAAACACCACCAGCTTCCGCCTCCCCAGCGTATCCGCCAGCGCCCCGGACGGCACCTCAGCCACCACAATCGTGATCGCCCAAATCACATTCAGCCCCGCAAACTCCCCAATCGTCAGCCCCAAATCCAAAAACAAGATCGTGAAGATCGGATAGTAAAACCGGCAATTGAACAGCAACCGAAACCAGATGAACCACCCCGCGTTTTTCGCCAAACGCTCCTCCCGCTCACTCACAGCGCCACCCCCTCATACCCCTGCCGCCGCGCGCACAGCCGATACAAATGCGTCATCACATCATTGGCCGCCACCACCCCGGACCTCGGCAACTGATCAAAATCCCCGATCAACACCGGCCAGTCCACCGTGTCCTCAGGCACTCGCCCATGAGACCCTTTCACCAAGCTCGCATCCAAAGGAATCACATCCATCAGCATCCGAAAGCCCAGCATCTTGCGCGCCAGTTTCCCCGCCACTTTCAACTTCGGAAACCGCAGCTTCGGATCCAAAAACAACTCCACCGGGTCATACCCGCACTTCCGGTGAATGTCCACGCACCGCGCATAGTCCGGCGCCCGCGCGCCATCCATCCAAAAGTAATACGTGAACCAACTCCTCCCATCCGCCACCGCCACCAAATCCCCCGCCCGCTCGTGGTCCAACCCCGCATAATACTTCTCCGTCTTCGCCAGCACCTTCTCCACCCCCGGCGTCGCCTCCAGCACCGCCCGCACCTCCGGAAGCATCGCCGGATCCTCCACATACACATGCGCCAGTTGATGGTCCGCGATCGCAAACACCTTCGATCCACCCAAATCAATCTGATCCCTCCCCAGCTCGTCCTTGATCGAAATCCACCCCTTCTCCCGAAACACCCGATTCAAATGCACCGGCCGATCCACATCCGTGATCCCATACTCCGACAGCAGCACCACCCGAATGTTCCTGTGCTCGTAAAACCGGATCAAATCCCCCACCACCATGTCGATCTGATTCAAATCCGGCCGGATCCGATCCCAATCCAAACCCACCCGCTGCAGGTTGTAGTCCAAGTGCGGCAAATACACCAAAGACAAACTCGGCCAATGCTTCTCCTCCACCCACTTCGCCGCCTCCGCAATCCACACGCTCGACTTGATGTCCGACCCCGGCCCCCAAAAATTCCGAAACGGAAACGCGCCCAGGTCCTTCTTGATCTTCTCCCGCATCCCCATCGGCTGCGTGTGCACATCAAAAACCTTCCGCCCATCCGCCGGATACAGCGGCCGAGGCGTCACCGCATAATCCGCGCTCGAATACATGTTGAACCACCAAAACAACTTCGCGCACGTGAACCCTGGATCCTCCCGCCTCAGCATCTCCCAAAGCTTCTCCCCCTTCACCAACTGATTCGGCTGCTTCCAAAACCGATGCTCCGCATAGTCCCGGTCATACCAGCCATTCGCCACCACCCCATGATCACGTGGCAGCTTCCCCGTCAAATACGTCGACTGCGCCGTGCACGTCACCGCCGGTAAAACAGGTTCGATCCGCGCAAACTGACTCCGCTCCAAAAACTCCCGAATCCGCGGCGTCGCTCCTCCAATCAAACGTGAGGTCAACCCCACGACATTCAATACCGCCGTGCGTTCCATAGCCTAGGCATCCCTCCTCAGTTCGCCAAAAAAACCGTCCCCACAATCACATACACCGCCTTGCACGCCACATGCGCAATCTGGTCGAACGCAAAGTTCGTCCTCCCATTGCACTTCGCCACGTCCAACCCCCAGTGCAACACCAACTCCACCACCCCCAACACCACAGACCCCGAAATCAACCACACCGACCCCGCATGAACCAAACAGTGCGCCGCCATGCAAAACACCCACATCTCCGGTGGCCGTGTCGGATCCTTCAACCGCATCAAAACCCGCCGATTCTTCCCGATCGCCAAAAACTCTCCCTGCAATGGAAAATCCGCCACCGAATGCCCAATCACCAGCGCAAAAAACAACTGCGCGGCTACAGTCCAGTCGGGGCAAGGAAAATCCAGCATGGTTTAAGAACAAGCTACAAGCTCCCACCCGCACCTCAGGCACGCAAGTAGAAAGAAAGACCGATCAACTCAGCCCGCCTCAATCCTCAAGCCGCGTAAAACGCCGCAATCTTCTCATTCACCGCCCGCAAACGATGCGCCAATGTCTTGCCAATCCCAATCAGCAACCACGCCGCCGACCTCGGATACTCATTGATGTACTGCTCCAGGCTCTTCGCATCGATCTTCCAAATCTGGGAAAACTCCACCGCCGTCACCGTCGCACTCGCCTTTGCAGGATCCAGCAGGTTCAATTCCCCAATCGTCTCCCCGGTCTGAATCGTCCCCAACAGCACCTTGTGCCCCGCCCGTGTCGAAGTCGCATGCAGCTTGCCCGAAATCACGAAATACAACCCATTCTGACTCATCCCCTCCTCAATGATCGGATGATCCGGATTCGCCGGCAAAAACTCACCGTAACCGCTCAAAATGTCGCGATCATCATCGCCCAGGGGTTCAAGAATGCCCAATGCCGGGAGTTTCGGGGTAGAGAAGGAATCGCTCATGATAAGAAACCCCAATTTTCACCCCCACCCCCCTCACCGTCAAGACCGAAGAATGGTCAATCCCGCAACGCCACCGCCGGATCCACCCGCGCCGCCACCCACGCCGGGATCAAGGCCGCCAGCACACACAACACCAGCGCCATCCCGCAAATCGACAGCAAATCCGCCGCCACCATCTGCGACGGAATCGTCGACAAAAAGTAGATGTCCTGCGGGAAAAAATCCTTCCCCGTCAGCTCCGCAATCCACGCTCGCGCATCATTCCGCCACGCCAACACTACCGCCCCCAACGCCACCCCCATCCCAATCCCCATCACCGCCACCACCAGCGCCTGCGTCAAAAAGATCCCCACCACCTGCCCACGCCGCGACCCCAAAGCCGTCAAAATCCCAATCTCACGCCGCTTCTGCACCGTCACCGTAATCGTCGTGTTCATCACGCAACTCGCCGCCACCAGCACAATGAACAGCAACAAAAAATACAGCAGCGACTGCTGATTCTCCACACTCTGCAGCTGATACGCCGATCCATCCACCCACGTCCCCGGATACCAATCCGGCGGCAACTGCTCCGAACGCTCCAACGCCTGCGCCACCCCCGGCGCCGCCTCCGCATCCACCAACTCCAGGTTGATCGCCGACACACGATCCTCCAGCCCAAAAAGCTCCTGCGCCAAATGCAGCGGCAAATACCCCCGCTCCCCCGCGGTATCGGCCCTCAAGAGACCTGCCACCGTTAGATCCGACCCGATCACATACGCTTCCTCATACGCCGCATCCTTCACCGCCTCGTCTTTCTCCCCTTCCAACGCCTCCAGCGAGTTCACCATGTGCTGGATGTTCCGCGACGAATTCACCGTCACCACGTCCCCCACCTTCACCCCCAACTTCTTCGCCATCTTGTCCGTCAGCAAGATATTGTCCTCTTCCAAATTGAACGCCCCCTCGACCAAGTGCTTCCTCAACCGCTCCATCAAACCCGCCGCCGCGTCCGACCGAAACCCCATCACCTCCATCGGCTCCAATTCTCCACCCGCATCCAAAACCACAATCCCCTGCGCCACCGGCGTCGCCGACGTCACCCCACTCTGCTTCTCCGCCCAAGCCAAAACCGTCCGCCAGTCGCTCGCCTCCTGCCCCTCAAATGGTGCCTCTTGGCTCAGCGTCACATGCGGCTCAAACCCCAGCAGCATCTGCCGAAACTCGACCTGCCACCCCTTGAAAATCGACATCACCACCACCATCACCGCCACCCCAAGCATCACCCCGCAAATCGAAATCAACGTGATGATCGAAACAAACGAACGCCTCGGTCGCAGGTAACGCAAACCTAGAAACAAAGAGGCATTCGGCGGCATAAAACAATTCACGCTTCCCGCCCGGCCATCACCCAGCGGCACACGTCAAAACGCGCCCATCATTCAACCGCCGCTTCCCCTCCCGCGCAACTCAATCGTGCGCCACCCGCCGCCGACGCCGCATCACCGCCCCCAGCGCCGCCACCCCAATCATCAATACCGAACCCGGCTCCGGCACCGGCAACATCTGCGTGCTCAGCACCTGGTTCGCCACATTCCCGCCCAGCACAGCCCCATCCAAATTGTCCGACATGAAGTGAATCCCTCCATAAATCCGACTCATCCCCGCCTCCCTCGCCGCATCCGTGAAACTCCCATACGTCCTCGTGTAGTTCAAAGGCAACATGACCGATTCCGAGTCCGTCGTGAAGGTAATGTTGTCCGTCCCAAAAAAATCTCCCAACACCGTCGCGCCTGCCATGCTAAACGCACTGTGCCCGCTCGTATACGCCCCAAACGACGGCGTTGGAATCAGCGGACTCCAGGACGAATCCTGCATCGTCAAAGCATTGCCGTCCAAATTCGCCGTGTTGATCGCATACATCGGCCGCCACGTGTCATAGTGAATCTTCGCTTCCCACGTCGCAATCCCCGTGTCCGCCTGGGTAATCCCCAGCAAACCAAACAACCGCGCATTCTGCTCAATCGATAGCCCTCTCTCAGCCGATACCGTAGCCGCAATCCGGTTCCAATGCCCTGGCGGCGACGCCGTCCCCGGTCCATCCACCCAGAAATACGCAATGTTCGTTTGATCCGTCGTCCGGATCGAACTGTTCGTCCCTCCCAAGTCCTTCACCAAATTAAAATCCGCCGTATACGCACTGCTCCGGATCCAGTTCGTGTAGTTCGATACCGCAAACCCATCCGGCCCAGCTGGCCTAAACTGACTGCCGCTCGACATCGAAAACGGCGTCAAATTCCCCCATTGGGGCATCAAAAAGGAGCCCGCCGCTGCCCCCCAACCTCCCGTCTGACTCCCCGGCTGCCACCTTCCAGGCGTCCCCAGCGGCTGTGGCTGATACGTCGATGTCGCATTCCATCCATCATTCGCCCGACCCGTGATCATCGCCTGCGCCGCCGCCAACCCCACCTCCAAACCCCGCTGCTTGGCCGGACTCTCTGGAATCGCATTCATCTGCGTCGAAAACAACGAATCAAAACTCGAGTTGTAGCCGTTCGACGGCCCATACAAATCCGTGTAAACCGCTTTCATCACCGCATGCGCCGCCGCCGCTGCCGCCGCCGAAAGATCAATCCCCACCCCTGGTGTCACCGGGTCAAAATACCCCAAATACGGGCTGTAACTGCGATTCACCGAATTCACCGCATCAAACACCGCCCCACCCATCATTCCCATCGTCCGCGAATTCTCCGGCGGCGTCGCACCGCTTCCTTCATTCTTGAAGCTATTCCGCATCATCGCATTCCACTCCAAAACCACGTCACCTTTCGCAAGCCCCATGCTAATCCAAAGGATCGCCGAACTGACTATCAGCCGCTTGGAAATTGAAATGACTCTCATTATTACAAATTTCATACATACAAACTATTTTGTCAAGATCCATCCTTGCCAAAAAGTCGCGCCGCCGCCCCGATCACACCCACCATTCCCCCACGCCCAAAGGTTGACCCCCCGCCCCTCCCGCGCCAACATCCTCCATGACCGCAGCACCCCCTCAACCACCCTCTCTCCATGGTGACATGACCATGACCGAGGTCCTCAAGACCTGCCCCGGTGCCCAACGCGCCCTCTTCGCCGCCTACCACATCGGCGGCTGCCAAAGCTGCGGCTTCAACCCCACCGAAACCCTCGCCCAAGTCTGCGCCCGCAACGAAAACCTTCCTGTCGATCAAGTCATCCAACTCCTCCAGGACAGCCACCAGTCCGACGCCGCCCTCCAGATCACCCCCGTCCAGCTCGACACCCTCCGCGGCACCCACCCCCAACTGCAGATCCTGGACGTCCGCACCCGCGAGGAACACGAAGCCGTCGCCATCCCCGGCTCCACCCTCCTCACCCAGGACCTCATCAGCACCATCTTCTCCTCCTGGGACAAAACCGCCCCCCTTGTGCTCTACGACCACACCGGCACCCGCGTCCTCGACGCCGTCGCCTACTTCATCGGCCACGGTTTCGCCGAAGCCAAAGCCCTCTCCGGCGGCATCGACGCCTACAGCCAGGAAGTGGATCCATCCCTCCCCCGCTACCGTATAGAACTCGAAGCTTAACACCCCATGGACGAAGCCACCCTCCAGGCCACCCTCGCCAACCCCGAAAACCTCGGTGAAATGACCGATGCCGATGCCGTCGGCACCGTCGGCAGTCCCGATTGCGGCGACATGCTCCGGATGTGGCTCAAATAC
Source organism: Verrucomicrobiaceae bacterium (assembly GCA_947440575.1). Taxonomy (GTDB): domain Bacteria; phylum Verrucomicrobiota; class Verrucomicrobiia; order Verrucomicrobiales; family Verrucomicrobiaceae; genus JAGRPD01. The sequence goes on along the minus strand of CANETF010000198.1, from coordinate 1,738 downwards.
AAAGAGGTCGACGGTCGCAAAGTCATCGACAAAGCCTCCTTCCAATCCTTCGGCTGCCAGACCGCCATCGCCGTCGCCAGCATGGCCACCCGCCTCATCCAAGGCAAAACCCGCGAGGAAGCGCTCCAACTCAGCGCCCAAGAACTCTCCGCCCCCCTCGGCCCACTTCCCCCCATGAAAATCCACTGCGGCCAAATGGTCGAAGGTGCCCTCAAGGCCGCCCTCGACGCCGAATCCGCCCCTACCATCTCCTCACCCATTACCCCAACCCAAAACACCGCCCCCACCCTGTCGGATAGCCTGCCCCCAGCGCACGCCCCCGGCAAAGTCAAAATCGTCTTCACCTCCTAGCAACGCCTCTCCAATAACCCAACAACTGAATACTGATCACTGATTACTGATTACTGATCCCCCACTTCCCCTAAATGAGCGCCTCCCTTGAACTCAAACGCGACGTCGAAGCAGTCCAAATCCCCAGCGGGGACCAGGTCCATCTGCCCATCGGAACCAAAGTCATCATCACCCAGTCCCTCGGAGGCACCTACACCGTCGCCACCGACTTCGGCCTCGCCCGCATCTCGGAAAAAGACGCCGACGCCCTCGGCATCGACCCCGAAGCCTCCAAAAAAGAAGAAGCCGGCAGCTCCTCCAACGTCCCCGAAGACGCCAACGACATTGAACAAGCCGTCTGGTCTCAACTCCGCCACGTCTACGACCCCGAAATCCCCGTCAACATTGTCGACCTCGGCCTCGTCTACGATTGCCGCGTCGTCGATACCGAATCCGGCAGCCGCAAAGCCGAAGTCAAAATGACCCTCACCGCCCCCGGTTGCGGCATGGGCCCCACCATCGCCGCCGACGCCCAAAGCCGCATCCTCACCATCGAAGACATCGACGACGCCTCCGTCGACGTCGTCTGGGATCCACCCTGGAATCAAGACATGATCAGCATCGAAGGCAAAATGAAGCTAGGCATGCTCTAACCCGAGGCAGTGCAACCATCTCGGTTGCACTCCACTCTCCCCGTGGGGCGACCGGCTCGGTCGCCCGAATCTACCAGCGGTAAGTCAACGACACCCGAAACATCCGCGGTTCAATCGGATGAAAATGCTGGTCCTCACGCGGCGCACTTTCCCCGCGCAACTGCGACTCATAGAAATACACAATGTCATTGTCGTTCCGGTCAAACAGATTCAGGCAATCCACCGCCACCTCCCAGTTCTTCTTCCGGTAACCAATCCGCGCATTCACCTGGAACGCCTCGCGTGATTCCACACTGCCATCTTCAATCAGCGGCCGCGGCCCAAAGAACCGGCCCCTGATCGCCCCAAAGAACCCCTCGCCTTTCCCCAGCGTGATCCCCGTGTTCAAGGTGTAGGGCACACTCCCCGGAATGAACCGCCCCTCCGGCGTGTCCAGTAATTCCGCATACGTCGCTGTCGCCTCCACATCCACCATCGCCCAATCCGTCGGCCTCCAGTAACTCGACAGCTCCACCCCATACTTCTGCGATGCTGGCCCCGGCTCGCTCGTCCCCGCATCCCCCACATACACCAGCTCCGAATCGCTCTTCAAATACCACGCACTCAACGTGTTCACCACCTTCGGAATCGACTCATTCCGAATCCCAAACTCCGCCCCGTACGTCCGCACCAGCGGATCCGCCGCCGTCACCCGATCCCCCGTCACCGGATCACGAGAAATCGTCATCCCCCGCGCATCGTTGCTGTGAAATCCT
>CANETF010000197.1 GCA_947440575.1 Verrucomicrobiaceae bacterium | reverse complement strand
TCAGGTGCAGGCGTCCATTCTGGATTCGGTGCTTGAGGAGGCCAATCGGCTTTCGAAGCAGGTGAACCAGGAGGACAAAGACAAGTTAGACGAATACCTCACTTCGGTGAGGGATGTGGAGAAGCGATTGGAACTGCGGCAGCGCTGGACGAATCAGGCGAAGCCGAAGGCGCCATTTGAAAAGCCAGCGAACCGCAACGCGGTGGAAGATTTGCCGATGCTTTATGAGATGATCGCGCTGGCTTTGCAGTCGGACAGCACCCGGATCGCCACACTTGAGATTGGTGGGGATTTCATGCCGCAGCATCTGGGCATTAAGAAGGACTGGCATGGCCTGTCTCATCATGGAAACGATCCTGAGGCGATTGCGGACCTCGTAACTCTGGAGAAATACCAGATCGAGCATTACGGGAAATTTGTGGCCCGATTGGCGAAGATCAATGATGGAGAGCGCACGCTGCTGGATTCGACCACGGTGCTTTTTGGAAGCGGGATGGGGGATGGGAACGTGCACAAGAACTCGGATTTGCCGATTTTGCTGGCGGGTGGCGGTTACAAGCATGGGGAGTTCCGTGAGGTGCCGCGTGAGGGCATCAAGAAGGTGCCATTGTGCAATTTGTTCGTGGACATAGCTCAGAAGATGGGAGTGGAGACGGATTCGTTTGGTAGCAGCACGGGTTGTTTCGCGTGATGTCAGCTTCTTTTCTTATCGGAGTCACCCATAAAAGGAAACAGGGTGTTCTCTGTGGATTGCTCGCCTGCGGGGTTTATCTTCTGATTGGTCCAGCGATAGCCGCTGACGAGGGGCCGAAACTGGTGCAACAGTTTCTGGGCAAGTACTGCTTGGAGTGCCATGACGCGGATGTGCAGAAGGGGGATCGGGAGTTTGAGAAGTTCGCTCTTCCTTTGAAGTCCGTGCCGGAGTTAATCGATGCGAGGGACATCATTGACCAATTGACCCTGAAGGAAATGCCGCCCAAGAAGGCGGATCAACCGACGGATGATGAACGTTTGGCGATGATTCGTGCTTTGCGTGACGGGACGGTGGCGGCGCATGCGAAGTTTCAGAGCACGGGTGGGCGCACGGTGATGCGGCGGCTTTCCAGCCGGGAGTATGAGAACACGATTGCGGTGCTGTTTGGTCGGCGGGTGGATACGTTGGGGCTAACGGCGGATTTTCCGAAGGAGAAAACGAGCGGGCATATTGACACAATTGGCAAGTCGCTGGTGACTTCAGGATTTTTGGTTGATCAGTATTTTCAATCGGCGAATCGCCTGATCGAGACGCGTCTTGGGAAGCCGGCGATGGAGGCGAAGGATTGGCGCTTCAATAGTCACTTTGTGCAGTATGAGGAATTGCAGGGCTCGCACAAGACGGCCTTCAATTATCGGTATCTCAACATTTACGAGCAGCCAAACTCCGACACGCGACAGGGCGGTTACGGGCACATTGAGGACTTTTTGGAGGGCGTGCCGGTTTCCGGGCTTTACGATGTTGAAGTGGAGGCGCAAGCGATGCATCGCGACACGCACTATGATCCGAAGATCTTTGGCATCGATTTTTCGGAGCCCTTTATTCTGGGTTTGGTGCCGGGCGACATCACCAAGGGACACATTCACTATCCGCAGTCGATTGAGCCGTTGCTGGCCAGTGCGAAGTTGCCGGATGACAAGCCTGCGAGGAAGACTTTTCGCGTCTGGTTGGAGGCAGGGCAGACACCCCGGTTCATTTTCCCCAATGGGCCCTATGAATCCCGGGCAGCGGTGGTGACGATTAACAAGGTTTACAAGAATGAGTTCAAGGGAGCCATCGGAAGCTCGGGAGTGGGGCGGGCGCACATCTTGAAGGAAGGCAAGTTGCCGCACATTCGCATCAGTGAGGTCAAGATTCATGGCCCGATTGAGGAAGCGGGGGGCAGCGCTGAGGAATTGGCGGTGTTTGGGAAAGAGGGGTTTAAGGCGGAGCGTGCCATTGAGCAGCTAAGTGCTTTTGCAGAGAAGGCTTATCGGCGACCGCTGGTAGAGGAGGATCGGAAGCCGATCATGGCGCTGTATGAGAGGCGTCTTGCCGAAAAGGCGACGCCGCGTCAGGCTGCGCTCGACGCATTGAAGTTGATCCTTTGTTCGCCGTCCTTCCTTTATCTCAGTGAGATCACCGAAGAGGGGGAGAAGGCACTGAAACCTTATGATCTTGCAACGCGTCTTTCCTACGCTCTCTGGGCGACACCACCGGATGAGATTTTGCTGGAGGCGGCGAAAAGTGGAAAGCTCACTGAGGATGTGGAATTGAAGAAGCAGGTGAAGCGCATGATCGCGGACAAGCGGGTCAGCGGTTTCATTGATGGCTTCCTCGACAGTTGGCTGAACTTACGGGATCTCGGAGGCATGCCACCGCCGCGCGAGACGAACCGGGCGTATTATGCGGAGGATTTGCCGACGTCGATGAAGGCGGAGGCGCGTTTGTTTTTTCGGCATTTGATGGAGAGCAATGGCTCGGTGGCTCAGTTCCTTGAGAGCGATTACACCTTTGTAGATAAAAAACTGGCGACGCTGTATGAGCTTCCTGAGCAGAAGACGTTGAAGCTAGCGGATGGATTTCAGAAGGTCAGTTTGAAGGATCGTTCGAGACGTGGTGGTCTGCTGGGGATGGCGGGTGTGCTAACGGTCAGTGCGAATGGAGTTGAGACATCGCCTGTGACGCGGGGAGTGTGGGTGAGTGAGAACATTCTGGGTATTCCACCACCGCCGCCACCGGATGTGGTGCCCGCGATTGACACGGACGTCACCGGGGCGACGACGATTCGGGAGCGACTGGCCAAGCACCGGGCGGATCCAGCGTGTGCCGAGTGTCATCGGAAGATTGATCCGCTCGGATTCAGTTTGGAGACCTTTGATGCGATCGGTCGCTGGCGGAGCAGTTATCCCGGGCTGAAGAAAGCCTCAACTCAGGAAGTGAAGAAGGTCACACCTGAAAAGCCGAAGGATGAGAAGGCGGGTGAGGCTGTGAAGAAGTCGAAGGAACCTGTGCCAGAAGAGAAGAAAAAGGGAGCCCCAGGCAAGGCGAAGTCGACTCCGGCGAATAGCTCTGAGCAGAAGAGTGCCAAAAAAGACAAGGAGGGTGGGTCCAAGAGCTGGGATCAGGTTAAAGCGAAAGAGGACAAGTCGAAGGAGCCCAAGAAAACGGAACAAGCGAAGGGAAAAGAGAACAAGGGGGATGTGCCGGTGGAGACGAAACCAACGGCGCCGAAGATTGATGCGTCGGGCGAGTTACCTTCTGGTGAGACCTACAAGGACTTTGCCAGCTTTAAGGAGGTCATTCGAAGCACTCGGGAAGATCCTTTTGTTCGGCATTTGATCCGCCAGTGTCTGGCTTACACGACGGGTCGTCAGATGGAGATCGCGGATGACCTTGTGATTGATGACATTCACAACCGGGTGAAGAAGGAGGGGCTGGGACTGCAAACGCTCATGGTTGAGTGTTTGATGAGTGAGATCTTCCGGTCGAGGTAAGCGCTGTGAGTTATTCAGCCTTCTTCTTGCCTTTACCTTTCTTTTTGGTTTTCCCTTCGTTGGGATAGGGGATGACTTTGGCCCGTTCGGCCCAAGTGTTCCATTGGTTGGCGAGTTCCTTGGCCTTTTCGGGTTGATCGGCGGCGAGGTTGTGGAGTTCGGTGCGGTCGGATTTGAGATTGTAGAGTTCCCAGGCGCCGGTGCGGCCTTGGCGGACGAGTTTGAGGTCGCCGACGCGGATGGCGGCGTTGCCTTCGTGTTCCCAGAAGAGGGCATCGCGTGAGATGGGATCGTTTTTGAAAGCGGGGATGAGGCTTTTGCCTTCCATGGGTAAGATAGGTTTGCCGTTGAATTTTTTGGGGTAGTTCGCCCCGCTGACATCGACACAGGTGGCCATGATGTCGATGAGGTGGCCGGGTTGGGAGCGGAGTTCGTTTTTGGCGGAGATGCCGGTAGGCCAATGGGCGATGAGCGGGGTGGCGATGCCGCCTTCGTGGTTGTAGTGTTTGAAGAGGCGGAAGGGAGTGTTTTCGGCGAAGGCCCAGCTTTCGCCGCAGAACCAGTCGGAGTCCGCTTGGGTGGGGTCGCCTTTCGTTCGGCCGGATGGGCCAGCTTCGGCATTGCCGCCGTTGTCGGACATGAAGAGGAGGAGGGTGTTTTCGAAGACGCCGCGCTGTTTGAGGCCTGAGACGAGATCGCCGATGGCCTTGTCCATGCGATGGACGGTGGCGGCGTAGGTGGCCATGAGGTGGTCAAAGCGGTCTTGTTCCGCAGCGGGAACTTCGGCCCAGGGTTGGACGGCTTTGGGGCGAGGGGCTTTGGCCCAGTTGGCATCGATGATGCCGAGTTGTTGTTGTTTGGCGTAACGACGGTCGCGGATGGCGCCCCAGCCGATTTTGTATTGGCCGCGGAACTTGGCGATTTCCTCGGCAGGGGCTTGGAGAGGGAAGTGGGGGGCGTTGTGGCAGAGGTGAAGGTAGAAGGGTTTCTTTTCGGCGAGAGCCTCGTCGATGAACTTCAAGCCGAAGGTGGTCCAGAGGTCGGTGGAGTACCAACCTTGTGGCAGACGCGGGTCGTCGTTTTTGATTTCCTCACCGTTGAGGAACAACTTGGCTTTGGCTGACTGGGGGAAGTAGAAGCCGCCTGCTGCCGCGTTCAAGCTGCGGTCAAAGCCGCGACCCCAAGGCGTGACCCCGAGGTTTTGGCCGACATGCCATTTGCCGGTCATGGCGGTGAAGTAGCCAGCGGGTTTGAGGACCTCTGCGATGGTGACGCAGGAGTCATTGAGGCGACCGGCGTAGCCGGGGAGGCCCTTGTCCTCGGTCATGTGGCCAACTCCGGTTTGGTGGGGGTAGAGGCCTGTGAGGAGGGAGGCGCGGGTGGGGCAACAGCGGGCGGTGTTGTAGAACTGGGTGAAGCGGAGGCCGCCAACGGCGAGGGCGTCGAGGTTGGGGGTGGGGATTTCGGAGCCGTAGCAGCCTAGATCAGCGAAGCCCATGTCGTCGACGAGGATGACGATGATGTTGGGTTTGTCGGCTGCTGCTGAGAAGCTGCAAAGAGCGAATAGGACGAAAGACAAGAGGCGTTTCATGATGGCTTGGAAACGCAGGTGTCACTGGCTTGTTGCAGGTCCGATGCTCCTGTGGCTATCGAATAGCCACAGGAATCGGAGTGCCTGCGGCATGGTTACTTTTTATTCCCTTTGCCTTTGCCCTTCTTGGCACCTCCTTCAGCGGCGTTGCCTTCCATCAAATCGGGCAGTGGGAGGTAGTCCCAGTCGAGGATCATTTTTTCGGCGAGGGCGGTGCGGAGTTCGCGCTCGGTAGCGGCGAGTTTGGGGTTGCCGCTGAGGTTGTTCAATTCGCCGGGGTCGGCTTCGAGGTCGTAGAGTTCATAGACGGGACGGGGTGAGGTGAAGTAGGTGGCGGTCATTCCGGCGGGGAGTTTGCCGGCGGCATTGGCCTCCTGCATTTGTTTCCAGGCTTGGCCGCCGGCGGAGTCGACGGGTGAGTAGGGGAGCCAAGGGGTGCCGTTGTAGATGAGTTTGAAGCGGTCGCTGCGGACGGCGCGGGCGAGGTCGTAACCGGCGTTGGTCATGTCGGCCTGGACGGGGGCGGAGCCGTGCGGGCCGCGTTCGACGAAGAGGTGTTTTCTTGGGGTGTGGGTTTCGCCTTTGAGGAGGGGCAGGAAGCTGACGCCGCTCATTTTGGAACCGGGTTCGAGTCCTGCGGCGGCGAGCAGGGTTGGGGCGAGGTCTTCGGCGCTGATCAAGGCACGCGAATCACTGCCGGGATTGACGACGCCGGGCCAGCGGACGAGGAAGGGCACGTTTGAGCCGGGATCGTAGAGGGAGCCTTTGCCGTGGGGCATGGCCATGCCGTTGTCGCCGCAGAAGATGATGATGGTGTTTTCCATGAGGCCACGCTTTTTGAGGACCTCGAGCACGCCTGCGATGGTTTGATCGACGCGATTCACTTCGGCGCAGTAGTCGGCGAGTTGCTCGCGGACGCCGGGCAGATCGGGGAAGTGAGCGGGTAATTTTAGGGAGGCGGGATCCGGGCGAAACTCGGCGGGGGCATTCCAGACGTGATGCGGATCACTGAAATTTGCCCACATGAAGAAGGGTTTGCCGGCGGGCGTTTGGTCGAGAAAGGAGGCGACCTGAGTGGCCACTTCGTTGTCGGAGCAGGTGTTCAGCGAGTCCACGCGGTCGATGAAGGTTTTCAACTGGTGGTCATCGAAGACCTTGGCGGTGGCGGGACCGGTTTTGTTGGAGCCGTCGAGGTGGAAGCTGCGGCCGCAGACGCCGGTGAAGTAGCCGCCTTTGTCACGGAGGAGTTCAGGGAGGGTGATTTCGTCGCGGGGAAGAGGGGCAGAGAACCGGGTCATGCGAGCGGCGACGGGTGAGCGTCCGGTCATGAGGGTGGCGCGGGAAGGCACGCACTGGGGGGCGCCGGTGAAGAAGCGATGGAACTTCATGCCCTCGGCCGCGACTTGGTCAAGCGTGGGGGTTTTGACGTTGGTGTCGCCGTAAGCGCTGAGGAAGGGGTAGCTGTGGTCATCGCTCAGGAGGAAGAGGATGTTCGGCTTGGCGGCGAAGGAGGCCGAGGCGAGGGTGAGCAGAGAAAGGAGGAGGAGTTGGGACTTCATGCGGGATGTGTAACGTGGGGTCGGGTGAAATCTTCCGTTTGGAATCGCCCGCGACCCGTTCATGATGTGCTGATGACCTCGACCCATTCTGTTTGCACCGCCCTCTTTGTTTGTCTGCTGGCGGTCGATGGCGCCGCGGAGGAAGAGAAATGGATTCCGATTTTTAACGGGAAGGATTTGAGTGGGTGGACGATCAAGATTGCGAAGCGGCCGTTGGGGGAGAATTTTGCGGAGACGTTTAAGGTTGAGGAGGGGATTTTGAAGGTGGGATATGAAGGGTATGAGCGGTTTGACGAGCAGTATGGGCATTTGTTCACGAACCTGGCTTATTCGCATTATCGGCTGCGGTTGGAGTATCGGTTCACGGGTTCGATGATGGCGGATGCGCCGAAGTATGTGAACCTGAACAGTGGGGTGATGCTGCATGCGCAGCCGCCGCAGAGCATGCGCTTTGACCAGGGGTTTCCGGCGAGTTTGGAGATGCAGTTTTTAGCTGACGAGGGGAAGGGGGCGCGGTCGACGGGCAATCTTTGCACACCGGGGACGCATGTGGAGATGGGTGGGGTGCTGGTGACGAAGCACATTGTGAAGTCGAGTGCGCCGACGTTTCCAGCGGAGGAGTGGGTGACTGCGGAAGTGGAGGTGAGAGGGCATGAGGAGATCATTCATCGGGTGAACGGAGTGGAGGTGTTGCGGTATCAGCATCCGCAGTTGGATCCGACGAATAACAATGCGCCGGCGACGGATCAGATCGAAGCGGGAGGGAACGTGAAGTTGGGGTATGGTCACATTGCGTTGCAGGCGGAGGGGCAGCCGGTGTGGTTTCGGAAGATTGAGTTGATGTCGCTGGAGGGGAAGTGAGCGGGTTGTGCAGCCTTTTTTGACGATAGCGGAAGCTGAAACGGCGGAGGGAGCGAAGCTAACGCTGCACCGGCGTGGGGAGGAGTTTTTTCTGCGGGTGAACGGGCAGGCGTTGATGGGGACGAATGCGCCGGAGTCGGAGAGGATGCTGGCGGAGTTGGGGTGTGAGGGGTTGAGGGGGAAGCGCGGGGTGCGGGTGTTGATTGGGGGACTGGGGTTTGGATTTACGCTGAGAGCGGTGCTGGAGTTATTGGGGGAGGATGGGTTGGTCGAGGTGGCGGAGTTGTTGCCTGAGGTGGTGGCGTGGAATCGGGAGTATTTGGCGGAGGTGAATGGGGGATTGGTTGATGATCGTCGGGTTCGGATAGTGCTGGGGGATGTTTATGATTTGATGGTTAAGGGTGAGGAGGAACGGTATGACGCGATTTTGCTGGATGTGGACAATGGGCCGGTGGCGATGGTGGAAGAGGGCAATGGGCGATTGTATGAGGCCGGAGGGTTGGCGATGATTGGACGGGTGTTGAAGCCGGGAGGGTGTGTGGCGTTTTGGTCGGCGAGTGGGGATCAGGCCTTTGTGCGGCGGTTAGTGAAGGCTGGATTTCAGGTGAGGGTGGAGGCGGTGAGGGCGTATGCACAGGCGAAGCGGAAGGTGCACACGATCTTCCTGGGGCGGCGGAAGTAGGGGGCGGGATGATTTTGCCTTTTTTCGCACCTTTGTTCGGAATGCGGTGTTTGGGAGAGTGCGCCAGTTAGTGGATGGCGTGGACGGCCTGTCGCAAACGGCAACCAAGACATCACCAACCAAAACAAGACATGACAAAAACTCTATTATTCGCATTTGGGATCGGCCTGCTGGCTGTGACGATCAACGCTGAACCTCAAGCCAAGGGCAAAGGGGACGGTAAAGGCAAAGGGAAGCCTTCACCTGAGATGATGGCGATCATGAAGAAGTATGACACGAACGGGGACAAGAAGCTGGATGAGAAGGAGCGGGCTTCGATCAGTGAAGAGGACAAGGCTGCTTTGGCGAAGATGCGTGAGGGCAAGGGTGGTGCTGGCGGCAAGGGATCTCCGGATGGAAAAGGTGGCAAGGGTGGGAAGGGAAGCCCTGATGGGAAAGGTGGGAAGGGTGGCAAGGGAGATGCCAAATAATCTGAGTTGGGCAGCTCAATGATCGAGGCCCGTGTTCCGGTTTTGAGACTGGGGCAC
>CANETF010000196.1 GCA_947440575.1 Verrucomicrobiaceae bacterium | reverse complement strand
TATGGGACGATTCATGGGGCGGGGAGTTTTTATGATCCGAACACGCTGGTGAGGGACAATGCTTTTGTCTCGCCGTATTCCGATGACGCGTATCAACCGGCGGAGTATTATTACACGGATGCGATTAATGATCATGCGGTGCGGTTTGTGATGGAGCATGCGAAGAGCAAAGCGGAGCAGCCGTTTTTTCTCTACATGGCGCATACGGCGGCGCATTGGCCGATGCATGCGAAGGAGGCGGACATCGCGAAGTACAAAGGGAAGTATGATGGGGGCTATGAGGGGATTCGCGGCGAGCGGTTGGAGAAGATGAAGCGGCTGGGGTTGCTGGATCCGAAGTGGCAGGTTACACCGCAGGCGGGGTATTGGAGCCAGGTGAAGAACAAGGCGTGGGAGGCGAGGTGCATGGAGGTGTTTGCGGCGATGTTGGACTGCATGGATCAGGGGATTGGACGGTTGGTGGAGGCGCTGAAGCAGAATGGGCAGTATGAGAACACGCTGATTCTTTATTTGCAGGACAACGGGGGATGCGCGGAGACGATGGGACGGAAGGGGCCGATGGTGGAGCGTGCTGGGGCTCCGAGTTTGAAGCCTCTGGGGAAGGATTTTTTGCAGCCGGACATGATTCCGAAACAGACGCGGGATGGGTATCCGGTGCGGCAGGGTGAGGGGGTGATGCCGGGCGGGGCGGATACTTACATTGGGTATGGCGAGGGATGGGCGAATGTGAGCAACACGCCGTTTCGGGAATACAAGCACTGGCAGCATGAGGGTGGGATCAGCTCGCCGTTGATTGCGCATTGGCCGGCGGGGATGAAGGGCGAGAAGGGTCGATTGGTTTCGACACCGGCGCATTTGATCGACATCATGGCGACGTGTGTGGATTTAGGCGGGGGGAGTTATCCGAAGGAACTGCATGGGGAACGGATCCAGGCGATGGAGGGAGTGAGTCTGGTGCCGCTTTTGAAAGGGGAGGCGATTGAGCGGGGCAAGCCGCTGTTTTGGGAGCATGAGGGGAATCGCGCGATTCGGGACGGGGACTGGAAGCTGGTGGCGAAGCACGCGGGAGCGTGGGAGCTCTACGATATGGCGGCGGATCGCACGGAGATGCATGATCTGGCAAGCCAGGAGCCGGATCGGGTGAAGGCGATGGCGGGGCAGTGGGAGGCGTGGGCCAAACGGGTGGGCGTGATGCCTTGGCCGATTGGCGGTGGCAAGGGAGGGAAGAAGAAGGGCAAGTAGGCTGCCTTTATTGGTAGAGGAAGGTGGTCAGGGGACTGGTGGCGGTAGCTTCTGAAGTGGCTTCGGTGAGGCCGATTTCGTAGGCGGCGCGGCCAGCTTCGCAGGCGGCTTTGAAGGCGGTGGCCATGCGGGCGGGGTCGCTGGCGATGGCGATGGCGGTGTTCACGAGGACGGCGTCGGCACCGATTTCGAAGGCTTCGGCGGCGTGGCTGGGGGCACCGATGCCGGCGTCGACGACGACGGGGACAGTGGCCTGGGTGAGGATGATTTCGATTTGGCGGCGGGTGGTGAGGCCCTGGTGGGAGCCGATGGGGGAGCCGAGGGGCATGACGGTGGCGGTGCCGACGTCCTGGAGGCGGCGGGCGAGGACGGGGTCGGCGTTGATGTAGGGAAGGACGATGAAACCTTCTTTGACGAGGATTTCGGCGGCCTTGAGGGTTTCGATGGGGTCTGGCAGGAGGTAGCGAGGGTCGGGATGGATTTCGAGTTTGACCCAGTTGGGCATGCCGGCGGCGACGGCGAGTCGGGCGAGGCGGACGGCTTCTTCGGCGTTCATGGCGCCGCTGGTGTTGGGGAGGAGGAGGACGTTGGGGGGGATGAAGTCGAGGATGTTGGCGAAGGGGTCGCCTTGGCCGGAGAGATCGGTGCGACGGAGGGCGACGGTGACGATTTCGGTGCCGGAGGCGATGATGGCGTCGCGCATGAGGTCACCGGAGGCGAATTTTCCGGTGCCGAGCATGAGTCGGGACTGGAAGGAGCGGCCGGCGATGGTGAGGGGGGAGTTGGACATGAAGGGCGGGTGAGGGGATAGTAAGGCGCAGAGGTGGGGAGGGTGCAAGTTGGCAGCGGGAGGTGGCGGCTACTTGGCGAGGTTCAGGAGGGCGAGGGCGTTGAGGGTGGCTTTGGGGATGAAGGAGGCGGGGTAGACGAACTCGGGACGTTTGCCGGAGGCGGGATCGGTTTCGGAGCAATGGGCGTGGTCGCCGAAGGGGCCGAGGCCGTCTAGGGTGGGACCGAGGGGGCAGAGGTAATTGGCGTCGCTGAGGCCGCCGCGGGTGGTGGGAAGGGTTTCGAGGCCACAATCGGTGGCGGCTTTTTGCCAGATGGAAGCGAGGGCGATGGTTTCGGGGCCACCGGGCCAGGCGCGGGTACGACCGAAGGTGGTGACTTCGATTTGGGCGCCACCCGGGGTCAGGCCGGAGAGAGCATGGAGGGAGGCTTCGGCTTGGGCGAGGATGGCGGGGTCGTAGGCGCGGACCTCGAGTTCGACGGAGGCGTGGTGGGGGACGCGGTTGAGGACTGTGCCGCCGTGGATGTTGGCGATGTTGACGGTGAGGTTTTGGTCGGGATTGGTGAGGGCGGCGACTTGGGGGAGGAGGAGGGCGAGTTCGGTGATGGCGTTGATGCCGAGGTGGAGATTGCTGCCGGCGTGGGCGCCGCGGCCGAGGCAGTCGATGCGCATTTCGAGGCGGCCTTTTCGGGCGATGACGAGGTGATGGCGGATGGAGGCTTCGACGGGGCCGCCTTCGAAGACGAGGACGGCTTGGGCCCCTGAGGGGCAGCGTTCGGTGGTGCGTTCGGCGAAGTCGGAGCCGATGACTTCTTCGGCGGCGTTGGCGGCGATGATGAGGTGGTTTTGGGCGAGGAAGTCAGGGGCGAGGTCGCGGAGAATTTGGAGGGTGAGCCAAATCATCATGGTGCCGCCTTTGTTGTCGACGACACCGGGGCCGTAGATGCAGGCTTCGTCGGGGGATTCGCGCCAGTAGAAGTGGTTGCGGGCTTCTTCTTCAGGAGGGAAGACGGTGTCGAGGTGGGTGACGAAGAGGAGGGGCTGTTTTTTGGGAGAGGGTTGGGTGGCGGGGCGATGGAGGAAGAGGTGGTGGCCGTGATCGGGGTGTTGGGAGGGGACGAATTCGGGTTCGAAGCCGAGTTCGGCGAAGCAGTCGGCGGTGAGGCGGCCGACGGCGTCGATGCCGGGGGCATTGGAGGTGAAGCTGTTGCAGTCGACCATGCGGCGCAGCCAGGCGAGGGCGGCGGGGAGGTGGCGGGTGGCGGATGCTTGGAGGTCGGCGGGGAGGGGTGGGGGCATTGTCAAAAGGATACGCGTGAAGTGCTCCTTCGCTGGCGGGTTCTTATGAAAGCACAAGCGACGCGAGGTGTGGATCGGCGACCAGGGCGCGGATTGCGGGCTCGTTTTCAATGAGCAAATTTGCGAGTTTGTCTGTGGAGCCGTTTCCGGTTCGTAGCCAGATTATCTTTGGTGGGGGGCCATAGAGAAGGCTGCGGTGATGGAAGTCAGAGTCTTTTGAGACGATGAGATAACCCTGGGATTTGGCGTAGTCCCAGACGTCTGAATCGGGCTTGCCTAGTAGTCCGCAGTCGCGGGCATGGCGGCAACCTGGGAAAGTGTGGTTGAGGAGTCGTGTCAGACGGGGCGAGAGATTCTCGTCAAACAGCAAGTTCATGAGGTAGCACGTTCAGTCGGCGGTCCCTTTCGGCCGCGAAAGCAAAGCAAGCCTGGAGGTCGTCATTGGTGAGGTCGGGAAAATCGGCGAGGATTTCTGCGGGCGTCATACCGCTACCCAAGTATTCGAAGATGTCAGCGACGGTGATGCGGGTTCCGCGAATGCATGGCTTACCGGAGCGAATTCGAGGGTCAATGACGATGCGGTCCAAGTAATTCATGGGGAAGTTTAGTTTTCAATGAAGACGACGTCAAGCTTGGTGGCGGTGACGTCTTGCTGGGTAAATCTGGTTGCGTGGGGGGGGAATCTTGGTGAAGTCGGGGGATTGGAGATTGTTTTGACTGAATCGACACGCACACTTGTGGCCATACCGGCCCGTTGGGGATCGACCCGGTTTCCGGGGAAGCCGTTGCATTTGATCGCGGGGAAGCCGCTGGTGCAGCATGTGTGGGAGCGATGTCAGGACTGTCGGGAGGTGGATGACATTGTCATCGCGACGGATGATGAGCGGATTGTGGAGGCTGGGGAGGCATTTGGGGCGCGGGTGGTGATGACATCGCCGGAGCATCCGAGTGGGACGGATCGCATTGCCGAGGCGGCGGGGTTGTTTCCGGGGCATGGGGTTTTGATCAATGTGCAGGGGGATGAGCCATTGATATCGCCGCGGTTGATTGATGAGTTGGCGGTGACGATGCGAGGGGATCGGGGGATTCCGATGATCACGGCGGCGGCGCCGATTCGGGAGGCGGCGTTGGTGGGAGATTCGAACGTGGTGAAGGTGGTGTTGGATGAAAAGGGGGACGCGCTGTATTTTTCGAGGTCGCCGCTGCCGTTTTATCGGAATGAGGTGCCGGAGGTGGTGCCGCTGAGGCATTTGGGGATTTATGGGTTTCAGCGGGATTTTCTGCTGGAGTTCGTGTCTTGGCCGCCGGCGGCGCTGGAGCGTGCGGAGTCGCTGGAGCAGTTGCGGGCGTTGGCGCATGGGGCGCGGATTCGGGTGGTGATGACGGATGATTTGTCGCCCGGGGTGGACACGCTGGAACAGGCGCGGGCGATCGAAGAGCGATTGCGGTCATGAAGGGGCGTTGCGCGGGGAGGTTTTCTGGGTAAGGAGAGGGAACTATCAATACCGATTTCCCACCCATGAAGTATATTTTTGTCACCGGAGGCGTGGTCAGTTCACTTGGCAAAGGTCTTGCAGCGGCATCACTTGGCACGCTGTTGGAGTATCGCGGCTTCAAGGTGATCATGCAGAAGTTTGATCCTTATTTGAACATCGATCCGGGCACGATGAACCCGTATGAGCACGGGGAGGTGTATGTTCTGGATGACGGGGCGGAGACGGATTTGGATTTGGGGCATTATGAGCGGTTCACGCACACGAATTTGTCCCGTTTGAATAATCTGACGAGTGGTCAGGTGTATTCGACGGTGATTGAGAAGGAGCGGGCGGGGAAGTATCAGGGGAGTACGGTGCAGGTGATTCCGCATGTGACGAATGAGATCAAGGCGCGGATTGACGAGGTGGCGCTGAAGATGGGCGGGGACATCATCATCACGGAGATTGGTGGGACGGTGGGGGACATTGAGGGGTTGCCCTTTTTGGAGGCGATCCGGCAGTTTGGGCACGACAAGCCGCCGGGGGATGTGCTGTATATTCACACGACGCTGGTGCCTTACTTGCGGGCGGCGGGTGAGTTGAAGACGAAGCCGACGCAGCAGAGCATTGCGAAGTTGCGGGAGATCGGGATCGGGCCGCACATCATTCTGGCGCGGACGGAAATGGCTTTGGACCAGGATGTGAGGCATAAGATTTCGTTGTTTTGCAACGTGCCGATTGAGAATGTGATCGAGGCGCGGGACGTGAAGAACACGATTTACGAGGTGCCGTTGAAGCTGCATGAGGAGCGACTGGATGACCGGGTGTGCAAGCTGCTGGGGTTGGAGCGGAGGGATCCGGATTTGACGACGTGGCGGAGTTTTGTGAACCGGGTGATTCATCCGACGCATCATGTGCGGATTGGGGTGGTGGGGAAATACATTGAGTTGCAGGATGCGTACAAGAGCATTTATGAGGCGCTGACGCATGCGGGAGCGGCGACGGATTGCAAGGTGGACATTGTGCGGGTGGATGCGGAGGCGATTGAGAAGGCGGGGCCGGATTTGTATTTGATGGGCTTGCAGGGGATTTTGATCCCGGGCGGGTTTGGAGATCGGGGGACGGAGGGCAAGATCATGGCGGCGAGGTATGCGCGGGAGAAGGGGATTCCGTTTTTTGGTATTTGTCTGGGGATGCAGATTGCGGTGATTGAGTTTGCGCGGAATGTGGCGGGGTTGGAGGGGGCGAATAGCACGGAGTTTGACAAGGTGGGGCCGCATCCGGTGATCAGTTTGATGGAGGAGCAGAAGAAGGTGATCAACATGGGGGGGACGATGCGGTTGGGGACGTGGGTGACGGATTTGGTGCCGGGGAGCCGGGCGTATGGGTTGTACCAGAGTGCGACGATCACGGAGCGGCATCGGCACCGGTATGAGTTCAACTCGGCTTACAAGGAGCAACTGGAGGCGCATGGGCTAGTGGTGTCCGGGATGTCGCCGAATGGGGAGTTGGCGGAGATTGTGGAGTTGCCGAGCCATCCGTATTTCATCGCGTGTCAGTTCCATCCGGAGTTTCTTTCGAAGCCGAATCACCCGCATGTGTTGTTTCACGGGTTTGTGAAGGCGGCGATGAATCAGCATGGGACGCCGCCGGTGAGTTGCTGAGGAAGATTGGAGGAAGAAGCGCGTTTACTTTTGTGATGAAATGGACGCTGCTTTTCCTGCCGTTGATGGTGTTGGGGGCGAGTCGGTTGGTGGTGGGGCAGGAGAAGGAGGCAATGTCCGGGCAGGTGACGCATTTCGGGACGAAGGATAGTGACATTCCACAAGATCCGCGGGAGGCGGGAAGAGGGGAGTTTTTGGATTTTCCGACCTGGCCCTTGAGCAAGTCGCTGCCGAACGATGTGTTCACGTTTGCGAGGCTGCGTTATGATTCGATGTCGGGAGGGGGACGTTGGAGGCGGGGGTCGAAGTGGTTGACGGATTATCCCGATGCGGATTTGAATTTTTCGTATCGGATTCAACAACTGACCTCGTTGGAGGTGAATCCGAAGGGGGTGATTGTGGACATCGAGGCGGAGCAGTTGAGGCATTACCCGTTCATTTACATGATCGAGCCGGGGGACATTCTGTTGACGGATGAGGAGGCGAAAGTGTTGAGGGAGTATTTGATGAATGGGGGGTTTTTGATGGTGGATGATTTTTGGGGGTTTGAGGAGTGGGATAACTTTCACCGGGCGTTGAAGCAGATTTTTCCAGAGCGCGAGGCGGAGGAGTTGGATGTGTCCCATGAGGTGTTTCATGCGGTGTTTCCGTTGAAGGTGAAGCCGCAGATACCGAGTGTGGGAGCGGCGATGGAGGGGCGCAGTCAGGGGATTACTTTTGAATGGAACAAGCCGGGGTCAGAAGAGGTGCACTACAAGGGAGTGTTTGATGACAAGCGGAGGATGATGATGATGATTTGTCACAACACGGATTTGGGGGATGGCTGGGAGGAGGAGGGGACGGATCCGTGGTATTTTCGGGAGTTTTCGGAGAAGTATGCGTATCCGCTGGGGATCAACATTTTGTTTTATGCGCTGACGCATTGACTTCAATGGGGGGGATAGGGTGTGGTCGGGGTTGCAAAGTGGTGCGGTCGGGGCAAGGTCTATGGCTAAGCTTTGTTTTGATGCGTTTTTCTCATTCGTCTCTTTATTTGCCGATCCTTGGGATACTGGTGGCAACTGCGGTCTCTGCGGTCTCTGCGGTCTCTGCGGTCTCTGCGGTGGAACCGATGGAGGAGGTGAGGCGGGCGATCGTGGTGGAGGACGAAGTGGTTCAACAGGTTTTGACGCCGGAGCTGGAGGCTTTGCCGAGGGTGCTGCCTGAGAAGGTGCAGATGACCTACACTCGATGTAAGATGCCGGGATCGGTGATTGCAGTGACGTTTGACGACGGGCCGCATCCGGAGTTCACGCCGCGACTGCTGGACACGCTGAAGGAGCGGAACATTAAGGCGACGTTTTTCATGGTGGGGCGGAATGCGGCGGCGTTTCCGCAGATTGTGAAGCGGATGGTGGAGGAGGGGCATGAGGTGGCGAATCATACGTGGGCGCATCCGTTGCTGACGGGGTATAGTGGCGATGGAGTGGCGTCGCAGTTGAAGCGGGCTCACGATGCGATTGAGAAGGCGGGAGGGGTGGCACCGATTTTGTATCGGCCACCGTATGGCGGGGTGCGGCTGGGGCAGCGGCGGAGCATTCAGGAGCAGTTTGGGTATCCGACGATTTTGTGGGATTTGGACCCGCTGGACTGGCAGTCGCCGAGGTCGGTGCAGAAGGTGCATGACCGGGTTTTGGCGGGAACGAAGCCGGGGTCGATTGTGCTGTTGCATGACATTCATGAGACGACGGTGAATGCGATGCCGGCGACACTGGATGTGTTGATTGAGCGCGGGTTTAAGATGGTGACGGTGACGCAGTTGATTCAGTTGGAGGCGCAGCATGCGCCGAAGGTGGCGACGGTTCCACCGGTTGAGGTGGAGGCGGCGGAGGGTTTGGAGAATCCGGTGGGAGTGGTTGAGGGAGAGGCGGTGCCGGGAGTGGTGGAGATGCCGGAGTAGGGGAGTGAGGCGACCGGGGGGATTGGCGATTCAAAGGTTGAACCCGGGAAGAGGAAGGGGTTTTGCGCTTGCAGAGCTTTGTGGTAGAGTGTGAGCGATGAGAGCGCCTGCTGTCGATTTGAATGGGCATGTTGTCCCGGCTTTCCCGCCTTGGCTGGATTTGCCGCCGGGATACATCGTCAACGATTGGATTGCTTGGCAAAAGGGGAAGTTGGTGGCGGCGCGGTTGCGGGAGCATCCGGAATGGTTGGCCATGTTGGTGTCAGAGCTTTCGGCGCGGCAGGACCATTTGTTTGCTGCTAGTCTGGAATGGCTTGAACTTCTACGCGGCGGTGAGTTGGAAAAGGTGGCGAGCATTTTGGAATCTCCC
>CANETF010000195.1 GCA_947440575.1 Verrucomicrobiaceae bacterium | reverse complement strand
GCCGCCGCGTTGAACCGCAGCGTCGGCCCGCTCATCGTCAGCTCCAGTCCCGGCGCGCCTTCTGCATTGCCCACCAGCCGATTCGCCAACCGAAACGCCAGCGCATCAAATGGCCCCGATGGCGGCACGCCCACCTCCCAATAGCCCACCCGACCCGGCCAATCCTGCACCGTCGTCATCGTCCCCGCCGACAGCACCTCCAGCGTCCTCGGCCGATACTCAAACCCCGCCATATCCCGCATCGCCACCCCGCCTTCGACAAACAATTCCCACTCCAGCAACTGCCGTAGATACCGCAAATTCGTCTCGATCCCGCACACCGCCGACTCCGCCAGCGCCTGCCCCAGCCGCGCCACCGCCGCTGCCCGATCTTCCGCATGCACCATCACCTTGCACAGCAGCGGATCATAAAAAGGACTCACCTCACTGCCCGTCTGCACCCAGCCATCGCAGCGCGTCCACTCCGGAAAAACCACCTCTGTCAGCAGCCCCGCGCAGGGCCGGAAATTCTGATTCGGATCCTCCGCATACACCCGCGCCTGAATCGCATGACCCTTCGGCACCGGCGCGCTCTCCGGCATCACCCAGTCCGCATCCAGCGCCAACCGGATCATCCACTCCACCAGATCCACCCCCGTTACCAACTCCGTCACTCCGTGCTCCACTTGCAGCCGCGTGTTCACCTCCAGGAAAAAGAAATCCTCCCGGTCCGCATCATAAATGAACTCCACCGTGCCCGCCGACCGATAAGACAAGCTCTCGCCCAACCGCCGCGCCGCCCCATGCAAAGCCGACCGCACCTCCTCTGACAGCCCCGGCGCCGGCGTCTCTTCCACCACTTTCTGATTCCGCCGCTGCACCGAGCAATCCCGCTCGCCCAAGGCCAGCACCCGCCCCCGGCCATCGCCAAAAAGCTGCACCTCCACATGCCGGCCACGCTCAATGAACCGCTCCAGAAACACCGCGCCCGACCCGAAACTCCGCTCGCTCAATCGCACCACCGCTTCAAACTCACGCCGCAGCTCCGCCTCATCGCGGCACACTTTCATCCCGATCCCCCCGCCGCCCGCCGTGCTCTTCAGCATCACCGGATAACCTAACTCCCTCGCCGCGCTCACCGCCGCGTCCACATTTTCTAACAAGCCTGTTCCCGGCACCAGCGGCACGCCTGCATCACCCGCCAGCCGCCGCGCCTCATGCTTCAATCCAAAAGCCAAAATCTGCTCCGGCGTCGGCCCCAGCCAACGCATCCCCGCCGCCTCGCACGCCGCCGCAAAATCCGTGTTCTCACTCAGCAAGCCGTAACCCGGAAACACCGCCGCCGCTCCCGTCTCCTGCCCAATCCGCACCAGCTCCTCCTGCCGCAGATAACTCTCCGCCACCGGCCCCGGCCCAATACAAAACGCCTCATCCGCCAGCGCCACATGCGGCGAGTCCGCATCCGCCTCCGAATAAACCGCCACACTCCGCAGCCCCAGCTTCCGGCAGGTCCGAATCGCTCGCGCTGCGATCTCTCCCCGATTCGCTATCAAAATGGTCGCCTTCATATAATATCGTCAATCCTTCAATCAAAAATCAGCACCTCCACCGGCGTCGGATTCCACCCGTTGCAGGGATTGTTCAGTTGCGGACAGTTGGAGATCAAACACACCACATCCATCACCGCCCGCATCTCCACGTAGCGACCCGGCGCCGAGATCCCATCGGCAAAACTCAGCCCGCCCGCCGGTGTCACCGGCACGTTCATGAAGAAGTTGATGTTGCAGGTGATGTCACGCTTCGTCAGCTCCACCTGCCACTCCTGCGCTCCGCGAATGAAACTGTCCCGGCACGCATGCATGCACTCCTTGTCATGCGCATACCGCATCGTGTTGCTCTCCCGACTGCATGCTCCGCCGAGCGTGTCATGCCGACCGCAGGTGTCCGCCACGATTTCTAACATCACGTTCCCCTCCGTGCTCATCAGCTTCGTCCCCGCCGTCAAATAAAGCGCCCGCTGCGCCTGAATTGTGCCATCCGCCGAATACCGCTCGGTCGGATCCGCCGCGCTGTAAAACAACGTGTCCGCCGCCTGATTCCCCTCCAAATCCACAATCCGAAGCGTCTGCCCCGCTTTGATCTGATGCACCCACCAATCCCCCGCCGGGATCACCTTCCGATACCCCGCCGCCGATTCTAACAAGCTGCTCTCCACGAGTTTCATGACTGCTTCAAAAGATGATAGGTTTGATTGTTCTCCCAGGCCCGCAAGTTCTCCGGCCGCACCGTCAGCGACGCGTCCTCCGCCTCCGCCGCAGGTCCCTCGAACACTTCCAGCAAAATCTCATTCGCCCGATACTCGGGGTTCGGGTCCAGCGGATGCTGGCACGCGTTCAGCAACACCAGCGTGTCCATTTCCAAACGCAGCTCCACCACGCCACCCGCCGCCGAATGCCCCGGCACAAAACTCAGCCGCCCCTCCTCATCCGCCACCACCTTGCTGAACCAATTCACATTTGGCACCAAATCCTTTTTGCCCAGCCCCCACTTTGCCAGCTCAATCAAAAACGCATCCCGCCCGTTGCGATGCCACTCGTTGCGCGCCCTTTGAAAATCCTTCACCCCATACTTCTCCTCCACCAAACGAGCATCGCTATGCCCACACACCGTGTCATGCCAGCCCGCCGACTCCGCCGTGATCGATGCCAGCAGCCGCCCCATGTCCGAGTGCAGGCAATACGGCGCGCGCAGATAAAAAATGTGCTGCCCCTTCAGCGTGTCCGGCATGTTGTAGCGTTCCTGCCTTTCATGCGCGTTGTAGAGCAGCATCCCCACATTGCCCCCGCCCAACACATCCGTCAGCCGCAACCGCTTGTGCTTGCCAATCACCCCCGACCACATCCCCGCCCCGGTCAGCGTCCGTGAAAAAATCCGTTTCAAATCAGCACTCATCGTCTTGGGAAATCACTTCTTGGATTGATGTTTCGCATGCAGCGGCGGCAACAAGAACGGCGTCACCGTCAGATGAGCGGTGATCACCCCTTTGCAGGCCACCAGTTCATCCGTCAGCGCCTGCAAAGTCCGCGCCGGGCCCTGCATCAGGATCACCTCCAGCACATGCTCATCCTCCAGCAGCACGTGCTGAGACGAGATCACCTCCGCAATGTGTTCGCGAAAAATCCGCGTCAGATTCTTCAGCAGCGAGCTCTTCGACTCGTCATACACCAGCGTCAAAGTCCCCGCCAGCACCCCCGTCCCCAGGTCCGCCAGATGCCGCGACTCCTGCTGCCGGATCATCTCCGCAATCGCCTGCGACCGACTGCTAAACCCCCGCTCCGCCGTCATTCGATCCAACGCCTGGAACGTGTCCTCCGGCATCGAAACCGTAATCCGGCGCAAGCCCTCTGTTTCATCCTGATGCTTCATACCTCCTCACTTAGCACACCCTATGCCGAGTATGAAGTATTTTTTATTTCGTCATACGTGCTCACTGGCCGTTACTTCCCCATCTGGCATCCCCACTCTCCAGCAACCCCCAAAACCAATCTAAACCTCACGCTTGCAAGCCAGCCCAATTCCCTCACCCTTGCCCGCATGACGCGCTCCTTACCCCGTCTCCCCAGCTCCCTCGCCACAGACATCCCCAACTCCTGCCGCCAACTCCTCCTCGTCCTCTCTCCATCCACCGACTCCCCCAGCGCCCAATCCTGGCTCCTCGAACGTCCGAACGGCGGCCCCTGGCATCTCCACAACGGCCCCTTCACCACCACCCTCGGCCGCTCTGGCCTCGCGTGGGGCGCAGGCCTCCATCGCTCCTCCCCACCGCCAAACTTCCCCCTCAAAACCGAAGGCGACAATCGCAGCCCCGCCGGCCTCTTCCCCATTTCCCAAGCCTTCGGCATCGCCCCGCAAACTCACGCCTCCCACCTTCACCTCCCCTACATTCCCATCACCGAACACACCATCGGCGTCGATGATGTCACTTCAAAACACTACAACCAAATCGTCGATGACCGCCAGGTTCTCCGCGACTGGGTCAGTCATGAAGCGATGATCCAATTCGCCAAACTCTATGAGTGGGGCGCCGTCATCGCCCACAATCCCGATTGCATCCCCGGCCTCGGCTCCTGCATCTTCCTCCACCTCGCTCCCGAAGGCGACCAAGCCACCTCTGGCTGCACCGCACTCAACGCTCAAGATCTCCAATCCACCCTCCACTGGCTCGACCCCGCCAAACACCCCCTCCTCCTCCAAGGTCTCGCCTCCTGGTGATCGATTGGCCCACGATCCCACGCAGTTTTCCACCGCTCCTTACATTCCCTGCCAAACTTGGCACGCGTGATGCTCAATAGAAGTATGAAGTTTGAACAAAATGTTCATACTCGTAAACAGCAAACTCCCTATTGAATCGCGCCTCATGAAAATCCATCGCCTCCTCTCCGCCCTCACCCTGGCTGCCGTGGTCTCCCTCGCCAGCCCTTCCGCCTTCGCCGGCACCACCACCACCTCCGCCAAGGCTCCCGCCCCCGCCATCGAACCCGTCGATGACCCCCTCGGTCTCAAAGCCACCGTCGGCTACGACATGCGCTACTACGTCCGTGGCTTCTGGTTCGCCAATCACAACGTCTGGACCTCCCTCGCCTACTCCACTCCCCTCACGGACAAACTCAGCCTCGACTTCTTCACCTACTACGTCCAAAGCTGGACTCCTGCAGACTACAACGAGGTCGACGCAGGCGTCTACATGACCTACGACGCCGGGTTCACCAAAGTCACCTTCGGTTATACTTGGTATTACTACCTCAACGGCTTCTTCGGCGATGGCCAGGGGCCCCAAGACTGGGCTCATGAAGTCGGCTTCAACTCCATCACCCCGCTCGGACCGGTGAACTTCAACTTCGCCTACTACTACGACCTCTATATCGCCGCCAACTACTTCCAAGCTGGCTTCGATACCACCATCCCCGTCACCGACAAAATCGCGATCATTCCTTCCGCCGTCGTCGGTTACAACGTCGGCGACTACTACTCCCTCGGCACCGCGGACACCAGCTTCAACCATATCGGCCTCCGCATTGATGTCCCCATCACCCTCACCAAAACCGCCACCCTCACTCCTTACATCGCTGCGAACTTCTCCCTCGAAGGTAAGGAAGGCGTCAACACCGTTGAAGGCAAAAACGAACTCTGGGGCGGCGTCGCTCTCAGCGTCACTTTCTAAACTCACTCCTCCCTCCGACCCCCTTCAATCATCCTCATGAATCCAAATCGTTTCCTTCCGTTGATGGTGGTGGCAATGCTCGGTCTGGCCTGCGGGCCGGGCCGGGCTGAGCCTCTCAAAATTGGTTACTCTGACTGGCCCGGCTGGGTCGCCTGGGAAATCGGTATCCAAAAAGGCTGGTTCAAAGAGGAAGGCGTCGAAGTCGACTTCCAATGGTTCGACTACGTCCCCTCCATGGACGCCTACGTCTCCGGCAAGATCGACGCCGTCGGCATGACCAACGGCGATGCCCTCGTCACCGGCGCCACCGGCAAACCCTCCGTCGCCTTCCTTCTCAATGACTTCTCCAACGGCAATGACATGGTCGTCGCCGCTCCAGGCATTGAAACCCTGGCCGATCTCAAGGGCAAAAAAGTCGGCCTCGAAGAAGGCTTCGTCCCCCACTTGCTCCTGCTCTCAGGCCTCGAAAAAGCAGGCATCAGCGCGGATTCCGTCACTGTCGTCAATACCCCGACGAACGAGACACCCCAAGTCATGGCCTCTAAAGCCGTCGACGCCATCTCCGCCTGGCAACCCAGCTCTGGCCAGGCCCTCAAAGCCGTCCCCGGATCCAAGCCCATCTTCACCTCCGCAGACGCTCCCGGCATCATCTACGATTTGATGTATGTCTCCCCGGAAAGCCTCGAAAAACGCCGCGCTGACTGGATGAAAGTCGTCAAAGTCTGGTATCGCATCGCCGACTACATCCGCGATGAAAAGAACCTCGACGACGTCCTCAAAATCCTCTCCGCTCGCGTCAAAGTCACCCCCGAAGAATACGAGCCCTTCCTCAAAGGCACCTACATCCTCACCCTCGAGGAAGTCATCAAACATTGGGGCCAAAGCGACGACCTCAAAACCATCATCGGCTCCTCCAAAAAGGTCGATGACTTCAACGTCAAATTCGGCGTCTACGACAAACCCCAGGACCTCGCCAAATACCTCGACCCCTCCCTCACCCTGGAGCTCGCCAAAGAAAAAGGCATCGCTCCCTGATCTCTGCTTGACCAACGGCGCGGTCCCCTGACCGCGCCGTTCCCCGCCAGCCAACCGCTCGCGCCTCTCCCTCTCCATGCGCCCACTGGCTTCACTCTTCAAAGGCTGGTTCCTCATCCGCCGCGACCTCTCCTCGTCGCGCCGCCTCTTCCTCACCGCCGTCTCTTTCATCCTTCCCCTCGCCCTCTGGTGTTTCGTCTCCTACGTCGACTGGATCTGGCATCCCGACATCAAACTCCAACTCTCCTCCGAACGCGAAGGCAACAGCACCGTCTTCACCGCCGGCGATCACATCAGCCCCGGCTACTACCAGGAAATGGTCGTCGCCACCCGCGCCGAAAATACCCGCCTCCTCGCCTCCACTCCCCCGCCCAAATCCTCCAAACGCGCCAATCAAAAACTCCTCCGCCAGCTCGCCCCCGTCGCCATCTCCCACGACTGGCTCCCCTACACCGAGGCGCAAAACGACGCCGTCATCTACCACCTCTGGCGCGACATCGCCACCGGCACCAAAGTGCCCACCGATCCCGCACTCACCCCGGAGAACCTCGACATCGTCAAACAAAACTGGGCCCAGCTTGCCCCCCTCGCCGCCGACTTCTCGCTCGCCTCCCTGCCCGAGACACCCCTCCTCAAACTCATCCCCCAGGGCCTCCCCGCTAACCCCGTTTACCTCCCCGCTCCCCACGAAGTCTGGCGCTCCGGTTGGCGCGATTTCAAAGCCACCCCTCCCGAGGGCGAGCTCAGCATGACCCAGCGCTACCAGCACTCCCTCCGCGTCATCCTCCTCGGCTTCTTCTGGGCCTGCGTCATCGGCGTCCCCATCGGCATCCTCTGCGGCGTGTTCGACTTCTTCTCCAAGCTCTTCGAACCCTTCGTCGATTTCTTCCGCTACATGCCCGCCCCCACCTTCAGCACCCTGCTCGTCGCCGTGCTGCTCGCTGGCGATGCACCCAAAATCGCGCTCGTTTTCATCGGCACAGTCTTCCAAATGATCCTCGTCGTCTCCAAGACCACCCGCCTCCTCGATCCCTCCCTCCTCGAAGCCGCCCAAACCCTCGGCGCCAGCCCCAGACAAATGCTCACCCGCGTCGTCATCCCCGGCATCCTCCCCAATCTCTACAACGACCTCCGCATCCTCCTCGGCTGGGCCTGGACCTGGCTCGTCATCGCCGAACTCATCGGCGTCAAAAGCGGCCTCACCGAGTTCATCGAAACCCAGGGCCGCTTCCGCAACTTCGATCGCGTCTTCCCCGTCATCATCCTCATCGGCGTCACCGGTTTCGTCACCGATCAAATCCTCTCCTGGCTCCACGGCATCATCTTCCCCTGGACCGGTCGTGGCAACCCCATCGCCCAAGCCTTCCTCCGCTTCCTCTTCTGGCCCTTCCGCCAACTCTCCAAACTCAGCGACCGCGCAGGCACCCCCACCTGATCCCACCTTCCCCCGCTCATGGCCGCCGCCCTCCAACTTCCTTCCTACCTCGACCAAAGCCCCGAAGTCGCCGCCCGTTTCCAGCGCCTCCGCGAGCGCCCCGTCGCCCTCGAAGTCTCCGGCCTCACCAAAACCTTCGAAACCACCCGCGGCACCGTCACCGCCCTTTCCGACGTCTCCTTCTCCGTCCACAAACGCGAGTTCATGTGCGTCATCGGCCCCTCCGGCTGCGGCAAATCCACCCTCGCACGCGTTCTCGCCGGTCTCGAAGCCCCCACCTCCGGCGACGTCCGAGTTTACGGCCAACCCGTCTCCGGCCCCGGCCCCGATCGCGGCATGGTCTTCCAATCCTACACCCTCTTCCCTTGGCAGACCGTCAAACAAAACGTCATGTTCGGCCCCCTCATGGCCGGTGCCTCACGCAACTCCGCCGAAAGCGAAGCCCGCCAGTGGATCGAACTCGTCGGCCTCACCAAATTCGAAAACGCCTACCCCCAGCAACTCTCCGGCGGCATGAAACAACGCGTCGCCATCGCCCGCGCTCTCGCCAATCAACCCCGCGTCCTCTTCATGGACGAACCCTTCGGCGCCCTCGATGCCCAAACTCGCTGCCAGATGCAGTCCCACCTCCTCGACATCTGGAAAAATGTCGACATCACCATCGTCTTCATCACCCACGACCTCGATGAAGCCGTCTTCCTCAGCGACCGCATCCTCGTCCTCGATCCCCACCCCGGCCGTGTCCGCGAAATGATCGAAGTCCCCGTCCCACGCCCCCGCCACAACGATCAACTCTTCGAGCCCTCCTTCATGGCTGTGCGCAAGCACATCGACAACCTGATCCACCCCCCCGGCCAGGATCATCAAAAGGAAAGCCCCGTCCTCCGCCTCGTCGCCCGCGACCCCGACGTCGTCTGACCTCTCCCTCCCTCTTTCCATCGAATCCCCATACCTAAAAACCTTCATACTTTTCACTCAAATAATATGACAACCCCCATCGACATCCCAGCCCTCCGCGACCACTACAAAGCCCAAGGCGTCAAATACTGCATCGGCGCTTTCGTCGATATCCACGGCGTGCCCAAAGGCAAATTCGTCCCCATCGACCACTTCGAGGACTTCGCCGCCGGCTCCGAACT
>CANETF010000194.1 GCA_947440575.1 Verrucomicrobiaceae bacterium | reverse complement strand
GGACGGGCTGGATTCACGGCATCCTCTTCGTGGCCTACGTCGCCCTCATCCTCGCAGCTTGGCAGCGCCATCGGTGGCCGTTCATTCGCCCTCTTCTTCTCGGAATCGCTTCACTCATCCCTTTCGGCCCCTTTTTGCTCGAAAAACGACTAGCTCAGTGGGAATCGACCTGAATGATCTCATTTTTCAAAACAATCCCCCGAGAAATACTGGCATTATAAAAATTAAACTTGTCCACAATAATTTCCATACTACCTTTCGACATCATCAGCCCATCTCAAATGATGTCTCCCTTCTCCTCTGCCCTTTCCCCCACTCTCGGAGCCTGCCTCTCCGGCCTCTCTGCTTTTGGCGAGATCGCTCTCCCTGCTGGTAGTGCCGCTTTGACCTTCCAAATCGACATCCAACCCTCAGAAAGCCCTGAAGAACTCTGGTTCGGCCTACTCAACCTCCCTGCCGAGTCGCACCACCCTGTCTCCGGCTTTGCCATCCGTCTCGACCTCAGCCGCGGCGAAATCTGGGACGCTCAAAACGGCTTCGGCCTCCTCGGCACCTTCGAAACTGGCCCCCTGTGGCAAAATCAATTCGACGCCGACGACACGCTTCTTCTCTGCCTCAAAATTGAAAAGCACGGCCCCAATCTCGTGCCCACTCTTCAGTTAGGCGACTCGACCTACCTCTACCCCTCACTCTCCACGACTTACCTCACCACCAACGCCCTCACCGCCGTTGCGGGAGCCGTTCAACCAGGCCGCGACGCCGAACCCTTCTGCCACTTCCCCGCCTTCTGGCTCACCCAACCTGCCTCCTGAAAAAACCTGGATTCATCCATCAGCCAAAAAATCGGGACCAAACCGCCGCGTCTCCCCAGCCTGATTCGCTTGAACAAAAACATTGGCGTGAACATCATAGCCAGTTAGCCAACCCTCACCAAAAGCCCAGGTGTCAATGCACACCGCATGCGGCATGACCAAAGGCAACCCGGAGCGCTGTGCCGTATGTCCACAAATCATCGTCTTGCCTGACTCATGCGGCCACTGGGCGTCATGAATCCGCCGCCAAAGCAACCACTCCTCCGTCTGCTCCTTCAATGGCAACCCAGGAAATGCGCTGCCATGCACAAAAAACACCTGTTCTCCCTCCGGCTCATACCACAACTGGCAAACCGACTTCAAAAACGCCACGTGCGATTCCGGCACTCCGCTCTTACCTCCATAACTCTCCAGCGTCTGAACTCCCCCAACTGACAACCAGCTCCGAAAATTCTCGCTCGTTCCGTCCAATACTTCCAAAAAGAGTGCATCATGATTGCCCAGCAACGGCACCAACGTCGTCTCTTCCCGAAGGGCAATCAGCCTGTCAATCACCCCATTCGAATCCGGCCCGCGATCAACGTAATCCCCCAGCGTAACCACAACGTCATCTTTCCCAGGTCGCAACTCCCCCAAAAGCGTTTCAAACGCCGACAAACAACCATGGATATCTCCGATCGCAATAAGCCTCATGCTCTCTAGTCGTAGCACCAAGATCGTTCAACCCAACCGGGATTCGATACGTATTTTCAATGTTACTCCCGATTTCGGCTCCTTTTCAAGTCTCCCATGGATTCCATTCACCCCCAAGATCAGGTCGTCCTCCCGGCAGAAATGCCGGTCATGGTCTTGTCCGACTGCTACCTCTTTCCAGGTTGTTTCCTCCCGCTGTTCATATTCGAAGAACGCTATCGCGAAATGCTGAAACATGCCTTGGACGGCGACCGCATGTTCTGCATTGGCACCCGCATCGGCAAGGCGGATGATTCCATTCTCCCCTGGAGCACCGCCGGACTCGTCCGCGCCTGTGTCAAGCAACCCGACGGAACCTCCCACGTCATGCTTTACGGCATTCAAAGAATCAATCTGAACGGCTGGTCTGACGATCGCCCTTTTCGGATCGCCGAAATCGAACCCATCCAAATCCAAGCACCGCCCGCTGATGCTGCGGCGGCATTGGTCAAGGAATCCATCAGCCTGCTCCCCAAACCCACCCCGTCGTGCTCCGACGCCATGCAAAAACTCAAGGAAACCTTGAATGAAATGACATGCCCGGACCGAATCTGCGATGTCCTGGCCTACCACTTCGTGCGCAACCCAGCCGCCCTCAAAACACTCCTCTCAGAATCAGACACCTTGGTCCGGCTGAAAGTCCTCAACGCCGAGTTGCGTCGTCTTTGAAGACTGGTTTCAAGAATCCCCTCAACGCTTCACGGGAGATGTAAAACACGTCAGGTTGCTCGTCCAATCGCCCGTAATAAATGGCTGTATCCTGACCCTCTTGGGTCGGCGCAAATTTCAAATCATGTTGCTTCATCGGCGCCCCTGCTTGCGCTGCCGATTGCAGCGCCACTTGAATTCGAACCGCCGGCTTCTCAAGTGCCTTCAACGCCTCTCCTAACGATCGACTCCAATCATCCGCACTTAGCCGGCCCAACGCCCCAGCCAAAGCATCTGCTTTCACGCGGTCAATCATCGCTGTGACATCCTGATCACCTGCCCGCCCACTCCATTCCGCGGAAACCGCGTTGTAGGCCAACTCAATCGATGGCGCCGAACCAATGGCCAACGTGATTTTTTTCAAATCAAACTGACTGAATCGCATCACTCCACGCCCCTTCCACTTAAGCGCATCAGGTGGGAAATTTGGCAGCACATCCGCACTGATTCGATAGATGAATGGCTCCTTTCCCCCCTTCAAATAGAACCCCGTCTGATCCGCACTCTGTCCAAACAACAACTCTTTTTTGCCCTCACTCTCCTTCTCGAGCCATGACAACGTCAAAAACGGTTTGTCGAGCCCATAGGGCGTCAATTCCGCCGCGGAATCGGATGTGAACTCGCGCACCTTGGTCTGATTCAGCGTCTCAAAGAACCGGGCGACCCGGTCGCCATTGGCAGGCTCCCACCTTCCGTTCCGACGAAGCAACCAGAGATTGTTCTCCTGCTTCAGATCCACCTCGGGAAACGCAGCACTGCGAATTTGCAACTCCCTAACCGCTTCTGCCTCCACCCTGGCGAGATACTCATCACGCAGTTCGTTTGGCTCACACCAAAGCATCGCCGCTTGCTTGGCCGAAATGGTGAACTGTGGCCGCCGATGAGATGCCAACGCTGTCGTTGAAGTTGCTCCCTCAGCAGGCTTGGTGATCGTCAATTCGTAACTTGCACCACCCGCCTCCACATTCACTTTTAGAGTGTCCGTCGGTGCCCCACCCCCAACTGCCGCCTCGCCTGGGCCCGCTGCCAGCGTGGCCAATTCTGCCCCTACAACATCGAGATTCAGAATCGCCGCCAAGCGCTCCTCAATCCGCTCCTTGCTTCCACGTGTCTGCAACGGTTTCACTAGCCGCCACTCCGCTCGTTCACCCTCCTCTCGCGCCACTTCAATTTGCCCATCACCACTGATGAAACGCACGCGGGTCACTTTTTCGGCCGGCAGTCTCAAAAGCTTCAAATCCCTCCACAACAAAGGCGCCTCTTTCAGAAGCGCATGCAAACCCGTTCGCAAAACAAAGGCCTGCCGCTCCTCGCCCTCTCCCACCCCTTCCATCGTCGCATAACTGGTCCCCTCGAGCACTCCCGGATTGCCCACCCAGAATGACGCCAACCGCTCCCTTCCCGCCATCAACCTCACCTTGGCCACAGGCGCTTCCAGACCCGTTGAATGCCACGCTTTGTCATCAAACTCCTCCCGCTTCATCCGCTCAACCAACCGCATCTCTCGCAACTCCTTTAGCAGCCGGGCAACTCGCTCAGGATCCGCAACATCATCATACGGCTCAGTCACGCGCCAGACCGCTCCCTGCTTCGCCAGCACAAAACTCTTCCAGTCCGCCAGCCCCATCTCAATGTGATCCAACTTCGCCTCGTCAAAGGCCAGCACACTCGCATCCGCTTCGATCCTTTCCCTCGAAGTCGGCAGCCAGCCCTCCAAACCCACAATCCCGGCGATCACCGCCGCCACCAAAAACAAAAGAACCAATGTCGTTTTAAAATTCATGCGCGGGCAAATTCGAAAAGTCCTTCACCAACACCCAAGCCCACTCAGGCAGACCTCCTCGTTAACCAGACCAGCCATCCTATCATCAGTGCCAAAGCCGGCATCAAAAAGGTCGTCAATGCAAACAGCGTCCGATTCTGCTGTTCGTTCAGTTGAATTCGATAGGCGTGCTTCGGCTTCCACGGTATCCCCATCAATCGCTCGCGATTGATGATCCAATTCACCGAGAGCGCCACAAAATCCAGACACTCTGCCAGCATCGTTTCAGGGTTCAGCATCTCCGCATTCCCAACCGCCACCAACCGACTGCTAACCACCCTCAGCCGATCATCCGAGGGTGCCCCTCGCTCCACCGATGCCGCGACATCAACCGGTCCCAGCGCATCACCTGCCTCCACCTCAGCAACCGGCAGCGCATCCAAAAACTCGCGCTCCCCCCAAAAACGATCCGCCGCCCGAATCAACGCCGTCACCCTCAAGCCCTGCTCCCGAAGCCGTGCGTCATCCTCTGGCGGCAGCGCCAAAGATTGAGTCTGTCCTGGCAACATCGTCAGCGCACCTGACAAGGGTTGCGTCACGGGCGATGCCGCCGAAAAACTCACTTCCACCGCAAACTCCTTTCGCATCCCGGCACTCGTGCTCTGAGCCACCAATACTCGGTCCCCTCGCGGCGTCACTCCGTTCTCAGTCAAAAACGCGTTCAACCGGGGAGTAGATGCATTGGGATCCAGCATCACCAGCAACCCACCCCGTTCCGTCCGCCAATAATCCCTCAAAATCCCCAACTCCCGTTCCGCCAAATCATAGCGTAGTCCCACCAATAACAAGGCCGCTGCATCTTCAGGAATGCGCTCAATCCCTGCCAGATTCAACGCCTGCAAATCAAAGTTCTGCTGCTTGGCCAAATCCGCAAACGATTGCCCAGCCCCCTCAAGCGCCTCCTGAGAACGCGAGCCCTTCCCCACCACCATATACAGCCGCTTCTGCTCCCCTTCCAGCAGCCCAATCAAACTGGAAGTCACCGCATCCTCTCCCCGAAACCCCACCACCGGAGCACCTTCCTTCGACGGATCCCGCACCTGCAACTCTTCCTCCAACACGTATCTCTGCCGCTTGTTTGTCCTCACCAAAATACCGTTCTGCGTCAACGTCAAACCTGTCTCCACCTTCAACTGCTCCGCACGATCCACATCACGCACCGGATCAATCTCCTCCACCTTCACCCGCTTCTTACCATGCCGCTGATACTCCTCCAACAACGCCCGCACCGGCTCATGCAACTCCGAGTTGCGCGGAAATACCAGCGTCACTTCGACATCCTTACTCAGCTTGCGCAGATAGTTCAAGGTGACCGTGCTCAACGAGTGACTCCCAGCCTCCGTCAAATCCCAGCGCTTGTAATACTGAAAGCTCAGGTAGTTTACCGCACCAAATAGCACCACCGTCAGAAGAACCTGAATCGCCACATTCAAACCAATCCCCAATCGCCCGGGCATCGGCCTCACCTTCCGCTCAGCGGATGCAGGCTCAGGCAAAGGCTCGGACATGGATGGAGGTTGGCTCATGAACTCAAAAAACAGACTCTCTCACAGCTTCCAACGACGAAACTCCACCACCTGGTGAGTCAGTGTCAGGAATAGCAGCGTGAGCGATGCATAATAAATCAGCGGTCTCGTATCAATCAGACCCTGGGTGAACAAACGAATGTGCTCCACGGACGCCACATAATGCACCGCCTCGACCATGGATTCAGGAAGGCGACGACCCACCACCAACGCAAACACACCCAGCAAAAAATGCAGCACGCTCAAGGTGAATGAGATCACCGCCGCCACGATCTGATTGGACGTTAACGAAGACGCAAAACAACCCATCGCCAGATTGAAAATACCCATCGCAAATAAAATCAAATAACTGCCCCGCAAGGCTCCGACAGGAATCTCCACCTTCCCTCCTGTAATCCAATCCAAAAGCCAAAAGTTACCCAGTGATGGCAGCCAAATCACCACATACAACACCATCGCGGCCGTAAACTTCGCCCCCACCACCTGCCACGCCCGCACCGGAGCCGTAAACAAGGTTTCCAGCGTTCCCAGTTTCTTCTCCTCCGCAAACAACCGCATCGTCAGCAAGGGAAACACAAAGAAATACGAAAGCCAAAACCACTGCGCATGAAACGTCCACGTCACGATTGAACCTTCGCTTGGCGCGCTTTCCAGCACAGACAAGGCCGCCTTGAACGAGACCCCGCCCAACACCATCACCAGCGCCAACACAATGTAAGCCACTGGCGAGACGAAAAACGCCCGCAGCTCCTTCTTCAATAATGTCCAAAAAACTCTCATCGTCTCATCATCCAAATGGCCGCGCCCCTGAGTCCGCCGCCGCCAATTCCACAAACACATCTTCCAGCGTCGGTAGCTGGCGATGCAGCTCCCGAATCCTCCATCCCTTCGCCGTTGCCAAATCCAAAACGCCCTCCCGAATGTCCGTCTGCGATTCCACCCGCAACGCATAGGCCCGCCACCCCTTGTCCGTTTTCGAAGTGATCACCTTCCGAACTCCGGGCAACGCCTCCAACTCCTTCGCCACATCCGTCGCCGATTGCAATTCCACATGCACCAACGAGGTCGCTCGCAAACTGCGCGTCAGATTCCGTGGCGTGTCACACGCCTGAATCTTCCCCTCATGGATCATGATCACTCGATCACAGGTCTGCTCCACTTCATGCAGGATATGCGTCGAAAGCAAAATCGTATGCTGCTCCTTCAGACTCCTCAATAACTCGCGCACCCCGCGAATCTGAGTAGGATCAAGACCATTCGTCGGCTCATCCAATATCAACAGTTTCGGCCGGTGAATCAGCGCATCCGCCAACGCCACCCGCTGCTTAAACCCCTTCGAAAGATTCCCGATCACCCGCCGCCGAACATCCGTCACCGCGCACAATTCCATCACCTCGCCTGTCCGATGACGCAAATCGCGCCCCCGTAGCCCCTTCAACTCCGCTCGGAAATGCAGGTACTCCTTCACCCGCATATCATGGTAAAGCGGCGCCATCTCGGGCATGTAACCTACCTTCCGTCGCACCTCTAACGACTCCCGAAACACATCATGCCCATCCACCATCGCCATGCCTGACGTCGGCGGCATGTAACCACTTAGAATTCGCATGGTCGTCGACTTCCCGGCCCCATTAGGACCCAAAAAACCCACAATCTCTCCCGCCTCCACATCAAACGACAACCGATCCACAGCCGTGCGTCCGGCGTATTGCTTGGTTAGCTCGTGAACATGGATCATCAGTCAGATTGGCCAATTCTTTGAAAAGGGGAAAATCATCAAAGCCCATCCTACTCCAAAGCACAAGCTCGGACTGCAATCACCGTTGGTGAACCTTCGCCTCCTTAGGGCCTCATTTTCAACGATTCAGCGATCCCAACCACCTGTTCCCATCGCCTCGTCAACAGGTCCCCTGCCGCCAATACCAAGATCAATCCTGCAATCATCGGCCACCACTCTCTAGGATGTGGATCAGGCACCGCCGTCAAAGCAGGCGTCTCTCCCTCTTCCAGCAGCGTCCCACCACTAATCTCGGCGAGTTCACGCAACACCCCTTCATTGACCCTCCCCAAACTCGCCTCCGTCGCTGTTTGATAAACCAAGCCTGCCGAAGCCGTCTCCGAACCCGCATGAGCACGGACCAAATAGACCCCGGGTTGATCCGGCTGAAACTTCCCCTCAAACAACCCTGGACCCGTCGCACTCAATGGCAGTCTCTCGGCGACCTTCTGCAGCATCGCCCCTGGCGCCGACCCCGAACTCATTCGGAAAATCTCCGCCTCCACCCTGCCCTCATTCATTTCCACCTCGCCATTCGCTCGCAAATCCACGCTGATCCGCCCTTCCCCTTCCACCATCTCCGCCTTCAAGTCCATCCTCCCTCCCTGAGGTGGTCGCGCTGTTTCTCTCAAAACCTGCGACCAAAAAACCCCATAACTCGACCAGCGACTCACCCAAAGCGATGCCCAACGGCTCTTGGCATCACTCGTAAACGCTGTCACCTTCCCCAACCCAAATCGCCAATGCGCCAGCAATGGATCGCCCGTATCCGTCACCAGCGGCACCTGCGCCGACGCCCTCCGAACCGTCTTCACATACCCCAGCAGCGGCGGCGCATCCCAGGGCTCCAACCCCACCAGCATCGGATGCTTCTCCGCCACCTTGGCATCAAAGGGCTCTTCGCGAATCATCCTCCCGGTGTGCATCAGCGTGTCCTGGGTAAAAATGCGCGTAATCCCCTCCGGCTCCAGCGTCCGGTACGACTGCCCCCCTCCTGCCACCGCCACCGCTTGCAGCAAACCAGCATGCGCCCCCTCGCCAAGCGCTACCGTCGACACAGTCATCCCTTCCGCTCGACACTGACCAGCCAGCCCCTCGTATCCCGAACCGGACGTCTGCCCGTCCGTCAAGATGATCATGTGTTTGACCTTCGCCTTCACTCGCCGCAAGGCCTCCCGCGCCTGCAAAAAGGCCGGCTCCAAATTCGTCCCGCCTCCTGCCGACAACGCACTGATTTGACCGCTCACCACCGAGGTCGAAGTCAGACGCGACATCGGCGACACCACTTTGGCTTCCGAATCAAACGCATACACCCCCAATTGGTCATTCCGCCCCAAAACCTCCGCCGTCGCAATCGCGGCTCCCTTCGCCATCTCCAACTTTTCCCCCGCCATGGATCCACTTCGATCCAACACCAAAGCCACCGCCGCACTCTGCTTTTCCTCTTCATCGGGTGCCCGCAACCGCACAGGCAGCACCTCCTCCAGCGGCGTCTTGAAATAGCCTCCCACTCCAAACGACCGCGGCCCTCCCAACATCACCAATCCACCTCCCACCGTAT
>CANETF010000193.1 GCA_947440575.1 Verrucomicrobiaceae bacterium | reverse complement strand
TGCCGGCGGGAAGCACGGTGCGCCATCGGGTGCCGACGCTATGGCAAGAGCACCGGGGCTGGGTTGTGGGTGCGGGCGTGGTGGCGGGGCTTCAGACGGGTTTGATTGTCATGCTGTTGACAGCGCGGCGGCGCGCGAGGGAGAGTGATGCGGCGTTTGCTTTGGCGGCGGAGTCGGTGGGTCTTGGAGCGTGGCAGCGGGACATGGTGACGGATGAGATCAAGGCATCCGACCAGTGGCGCGTTTTGTTTGGTTTGAACCCGGCGGAGCGGTTGACGCTGGGGCGGGTGCTGGAGCGTGTGCCGATCGAAGAGCGAGAAGATCTTCAGCGGGCCATTGAGATGGGCAATCGACAGGGGCAACGGTATTGGGTGGAGCATCAAGTCATGTTGGAGGATGGAACGACGCGTTGGATCGCTTCGATGGGACGGGCGGAGAAGGGCAAAGGGTCCGGGGCGATGCGGACGCGGGGGGTGTCGATGGACATCACCGAGCGCAAGCGAATGGAGGCTGAACTGGGGCAGCAGCGGAATCAGTTTGCCCATCTTGCGAGGGTGGCGTCGCTGGGGGAGTTGACGGGATCGCTGGCGCATGAGTTGAATCAGCCTTTGGGGGCCATTTTGAGCAATGCGCAGACCGGATTGCATTTGTTGAACCGGCCGGTGGCTGATCTGGCGGAGTTGCGTGAGATCCTGGGGGACATCGTGGAGGCGGACAAACGAGCGGGTGAAGTGATTGTTCGGGTGCGGTCGCTTCTGCAAGCTGGCGAGGCTGAGCGGGCGGAGGTGAACGTGGAAGCGTGTGTGGAGGAAGTTGGGCGATTGATGCGTACGGATCTTCACGAGAGAGGGGTGGAATTGCGGACGGCCTTTGCGCCGGATCTGCCCGCCGTGCGCGGGGATCTGGTGCAGTTGCAGCAGGTGATGATCAATCTGCTGATGAATGCCTGCGAAGCGATGGTGGGGACGGAGGCTGGCGAGCGGGTGATTTTGGTGACGGCCACGGCAGAGGAGGAAGAGGTGAGGGTAGCGATTGGGGACAGCGGGATTGGGTTGCCTAAGGATGTGGAGCAGCTATTCAGACCCTTTTACACGACCAAGAAGACCGGCCTTGGCATTGGATTGGGCATTTGCCGAACCATCATGCAAAGTCATGGAGGCCGGTTGTGGGCGACGCGGAAGGAGACGGGTTCCGGCGCTGTGTTTCACCTTAGCCTGCCCGCCGTCAGGCGTTTGACCACATGAGCCAGCAACCGATTGTTGGATTGGTTGACGATGACCCTGACATGCTCAAGGCGTTGCGACGGCTGTTGATGGCGAGGGGTTATCTGGTGCGCAGCTACAGTTCATCCGCCACGTTTTTGGGTGAGCTGAAAGGGTTGGAGTTGGACGCGGTGGTTTTGGATTTGTCGATGCCCGAGTTGAACGGGCTTGAACTTCAGGAGCGAATGAAAAGGGACGGCATTTCGTATCCTGTGATTTTTCTCACAGGACGTGGAGACATTCCTTCGAGTGTGCGAGCGATCAAGGCGGGAGCGGTTAACTTCTTGACCAAACCAGTGGATGACCGGGATCTGTTGGAGGCGCTAGATCAGGCGTTGGAGGTGACAGGTCGGCTTCGTGCGGAGGCGAATGCGACGGCGGAAGAGCGAGTCCGACTGGCCAAACTCACGCCGAGGGAGTTTGAGGTGCTTCAGCATGTGATCACGGGGCGGCTGAACAAGCAGATTGCGGCGGATTTGGGAGCGAGCGAGCAAACGATTAAGATTCACCGGATGCGATTGACGGAAAAGCTGGGCTGTCCTTCGGTGGCGGAGCTGGTGAGGCTGGCGCAGCGGCAGGGCGTTGCGGCAGCTGATTAGAGCAGATTAACCCGAACCCGGAGATTGGAGGCACTCGATAGGCTTGAGCATTGGCCGCTCAATGCTTTCCATTCCTTGGGCGGCATCCGAAAAGATGCAGCCGCTGCGGACCGGAAAGCCTTGAGCAACCAAGCCTCTGCGCCTCTCAAGCACCTCGAATTTCGGAATCCGAGTCTAAGCAAAACGGTAGCCGCTGCTTTGGGGCGGCGGAGGCGGATCTGGGTCGTCGTCAGCTTGCGACGTATGCACTCGTATGCCCGTGCGCTGCCAACGGCCCATCTCCACCTCCGGCGCTCCCAGATCTTTGGCTACATCTTTTCGAGAACCGGTCTAGGAGGGAAGGTGGAGGGCGCATTGAACGTTCGTTTCATATTCAGAGGGGCGGGAGAAGCGAACTTGTGGGGTGATATCAACTGGACCCAATACCATCGCGGTGGTCGATGACGAAACTTCAGTGGGCCGTGCTTTGGCGCGGTTGTTGAGGGTTCATGGATATGCGGTGGATTTGTTTGAGGAGGGGTGGAGTCTGTTAAGAGCGCACGAGGCGCGGCCCTATGACTGCATTTTGCTGGATCTGCACATGCCGGGGATGAGCGGATTTGAGGTGCTTGGCGCATTGTTCCATCAGCAATCGAGTGTTCCGGTTATTGTGATTACTGCGAAAGATGAAGCGGGGACCGCCGAACGGGTGCGGGATCAGGGTGCGGCGGGCTATCTGAAGAAGCCAGTGGATGAGGTTCCTCTGTTGGAAGCGGTGGTGAAAGCGATCGGGGAACCTGCACAGGGTGTTGCGTAGAACTATGGTTCAATAGCTCTATTCGGGTCTTTCTCCAAACCTCAGGTTCTATTTTCAAATCACGCCTTATGAAAAACTCCATACTATTCAAGATCCTGGCCATCGGCTTACTGGCTTTGTCCAGCGTCGAAGCGGCGGAAAAGAAACCCAACATTGTCGTCATCTGGGGGGATGACATCGGATACTGGAACATCAGCGCCTACAACCAGGGCATGATGGGCTACAAGACGCCGAACATCGACCGCATCGCCAAGCAGGGCGCGCTTTTCACCGACTGGTATGGCCAGCAAAGCTGCACCGCGGGGCGCGCGTGCTTCATCACCGGACAGAGTGGTTTCCGCACGGGAATGCTCAAGGTGGGGCTGCCCGGCGCTAAGGAAGGTCTGCAGGCGCGCGATGTCACGCTGGCGCAGCTCCTCAAGGCGCAGGGCTATGCCACGGCGCAGTTTGGCAAGAACCACCTCGGCGACCTGGACGAACATCTCCCGACGGCGCACGGGTTCGACGAATTCTTTGGGTCGCTCTACCACCTCAATGCTGAGCAGGAGCCGGAAAACCCCGACTACTTCAAGGACCCGGCGCTGAAGAAGAAGTACGGCACGCGTGGCGTCATTCACACCTGGGCGAATCCGGACGGCACCCAGAAGATCGAGAGCACCGGCCCGCTCACGATCGAGCGCATGAAGACCATCGACGAGGAGATTACCAAGGGCTCGCTCGACTACCTCGATAAGGCGGCTAAATCCGACAAGCCGTTCTTCCTGTGGTGGAACTCCACGCGCTGTCACATCTTCACGCACCTGAAAGAGGAAAGTAAGGGCAAGAGCGGCCTCACGCCTTACATTGACGGCATGCTCGAGCACGACGCCATGGTCGGCCAGCTTCTCGACAAATTGAAGGAACTCGGTATCGAGGACAACACGATCGTGATGTATTCCACCGACAACGGCGCCGAGAAGTTCTCGTGGCCCGATGGCGGCGCGTCGCCCTTCCGCGGCGAGAAGAATGAAAACTGGGAGGGCGGCTATCGCGTGCCCTGCGCCATCCGCTGGCCCGGCGTGATCGCGCCCGGCACGGTGAGCAACGACCTCTTCTCCCACGAAGACATGCTGCCCACCCTTATGGCAGCCGCTGGCGTGCCCGACGTGAAGGAGCAGCTCAAGAAAGGTATGAAAGTGGGCGACAAGACCTTCAAGGTGCATCTCGATGGCTACAACCTCACCGACACTCTCGCCGGCAAGGCTCCCAGTCCGCGTCACGAGTTCTTCTACTGGAACGATGATGGCTCGCTCGTCGGCCTGCGTTACGACAACTGGAAGGTTGTCTTCCAGGAGCAGCGTGCGCATGGCTTTGACGTTTGGCAGGAGCCCTTCACGACGCTGCGCGTGCCGAAGATCTTCAATCTGCGCTCGGATCCTTTCGAGGAGGCCGATCACATCGCCATGGACTACTCTCACTGGCGCATCGACCGCGTCTTCCTGCTTGTCCCCGCGCAGGAATTCGTCGCCAAGTACATCGCCACATTTGCGGAGTTCCCGCCGAGCCAGAAAGTCGGAAGCTTCAGCCTCGACCAGGTGCTGGAGAAGCTTTCCAACGCCCAGACCGGCGGCAAGTAACCGGAGGTTTTGATTGTGAAACACGCGGGCCGTCCCGGATGGGGCGGCCCGCGTCTTCACCAGCGAATCTGCGATATCATGAGAGCGAAAACCATCCTCGCGGGCATGTGCGCCTGCTCTGTCGTTTTCAGCTGGGTCCACGCCCAGCAACTTCCCACCAACGGCAGCGTGGAATCACGCCTGGGGAAACTCGAATTGGAGAATGGCTACCCGACTGAGGCCACGGTGAGAAAGATGTATGACGACATCGATTTTCAGCGGGCCTGCCAGGCATACCTTTGGGCCTTGCCGATGATGGGCATGGTCCAGTGGCAGGACGAGCAGCGCGACAAGTTCGGCGCGGGCAATCTGGACTTCGTCGATTACCTCACCTTCACCGACAAACTCGGCCTGCTCACCGCCAACGCCACGACGCCTTACCTTATGGCCTTTCCGAATATGAAGGAAACCGGGCCGCTTGTGCTGGAGATTCCCGCAGGAGCGACGGCGGGTGGCTTCACGGACTTCTGGCAGCGGCCGATATCGGATACCGGTCAGACGGGACCCGACAAGGGCATGGGTGGAAAGTATCTCATCCTCGGGCCGGATGATCCTGAGATGAAGCCCGAGGGGTATCGCGTTTTTCGCTCGCCCACGGTCAATGTGTTCGTCGGTCAGCGCGTGCTGGATCCTGACAAGGCAAAGGCGCTGGCCTTAATGGCAGCGATCCGGCTCTACCCCTACAGCCAGGCAGACCATCCGCCTGCGACGCCGCACCTCCGGCCCGAGGGGCGGAAATGGAGCGGCACCCAGCCGCAGGGGCTGGCCTATTGGCAGAGTGTGGCGAGATTCATCAATCAGGAACCGCCGCACGAGCGGGACCGTATGATCCTCGGCATGCTGAAGCCGCTGGGGATCGAAAAAGGAAAGCGATTCGAGCCGGATGCCCGCCAACAGCAGATTCTCATTGAGGCCGCCCAGGTGGGTGAAGTGATGGCCCGTACGATTGGTTATGAAAAACGCTTCAAAGGGGTGACCGTCTGGCCTGGTAAAAAGTGGGAAATCTCCCTCTTCCTCAAGGAGACCAATCAGGAAGCCCCGTATTACACGGAGATCGACGAACGCGCCTCCTGGTTCTATGAAGCGGTGGGCGTCTCTACCGGCATGATGGGCCGCACCGTCGGCTTCGGGCAGGTTTACCTCGAGTCATCCAAGGACACGGACGGTCACTGGCTCGATGGCAGCAAAACCTACACCCTGCACGTACCGACCGATGCGCCCGTGGCGCAGTTCTGGTCGTTCACCGTCTATGACAACGAAACCCGTTGCTTCGTGGAAACCGGCGTGCAGCCAGACCGTTCCTCGCGGGATAACATTGTGAAGAACGCGGACGGTTCGGTGGACCTTTACTTTGGTCCCGAAGCCCCGGCTGGAAAACCGGAAGCAAACTGGATTCAAACCATCCCTGGCAAAGGATGGTTCACCTATTTTCGCCTTTACGGGCCCACCCAGCCTTACTTCGACCGCACCTGGGTGCTGCCGGATATTGTCCTCCTGAAGTAGCATTGGATTTCAGCAGCCTTCCAGCCCCATCATAACGAACCTATCAAAATGAAACCATTTCTGGCTGCTGCGCACCTAGCGGCGCTGTCTTTCACCGCCACCAGCGCCCTCGCGGCCGATCCGCTTCCCTCTTGGAATGAAGGCCCGGTCAAGCAGTCCATCACCGCCTTCGTCGGGAAAGTCACGAAGGAAGGATCGCCCGATTTCGTCCCGCCCGCCGAGCGCATCGCGACCTTCGACAACGACGGCTGCCTCT
The DNA here is from genome assembly GCA_947440575.1 of Verrucomicrobiaceae bacterium. Classification (GTDB taxonomy): domain Bacteria; phylum Verrucomicrobiota; class Verrucomicrobiia; order Verrucomicrobiales; family Verrucomicrobiaceae; genus JAGRPD01. Next base: position 2,881 of record CANETF010000193.1, on the reverse strand, counting down.
GGTGCGAGCAACCGATGTATGTCCAGGCCTTCTTCGTTTTTGACAGCATCAAACGGATGGCTTCGCAGCATCCGGAATGGAAAGATCAGGAACCTTTCGCCTCCGTGCTCAAGGGTGACATGAAAGCCGCACTCGCCGGCGGTGAAAAGGCACTGGTCGGCATGCTCATGGCCACGCATTCCGGCATGACCACGGAAGAGTTTGAGAAATCCGTCACCGACTGGCTGGACACGGCGAAACATCCCAAGACGGGCAAACTGTTCACCGAAATGGTCTATCAGCCGATGTTGGAATTGCTCGCCTACCTCCGCGCTAACGGTTTCAAGACCTTCATTGTCTCCGGCGGTGGCATCGAGTTCATGCGGCCTTGGACGGAGAAAGTCTATGGCATCCCGCCTGAACAAGTCGTCGGCTCCAGCGGGGGCCTGAAATATGAACTCCGCGACGGCACACCCGTCATCGAGAAAGTTCCTGGACTCGTCCACAATGACGACAAGGAAGGCAAGCCGGTGGGTATCCAGCGGCACATCGGTAGGCGGCCGATCATGGCGTTTGGCAATTCGGATGGCGACTTTCAGATGCTGGAATGGACAACGAGCGGTGAGGGGCCGCGTTTTGGTCTGATCGTGCATCATGATGATGCTGAGCGCGAATGGGCTTATGACCGGGAGTCGCATGTTGGCAGGCTCGACAAGGGGCTGGATGAAGGAGCGAAGCGGGGTTGGACGATGGTGAGCATGAAGGAGGATTGGGCGACGGTGTATGCGACAGGGCAGGCCTTTGATGAAAAGCTGGAGTTGCAGGGGGTCACGTTTCGGGTGCAATCGGTCTCAAGTGGAGGTGAGAGCGAGGTGGTGCTGACTCCGGCAGGATTGACCGAAGTGAACGAACCGATTCGTGCGCCGATTCGGGGGACGATAACCGGGGCCGAAGTATCTGACATGAATGCTGATGGATCGCCGGAGGTGTTTGTGTATGTGCGACCGCCGGGTGGAGAGGCGCGAGGCGCGTTTCATGCGTGGTCAGCGAATCGGAACAAGTCTTTGAGCGAGATTTATCTGCCGGAGCTGGCGGCGGAGGATGCTGCGATGGAGGGATATGAGGGCAAGGAAGAGTATGCGGTGGTGGAGGGATCGTTCATCCGGCGGTTTCGGATTGGGGGAGGCAAGACGAGGCAACTGCAATACAAGCTGCATGCAGGTGAGGCGGGGTGGGTGCTGAAGCTGGATCGGAAAGTCGAATACTGAGAGAAAATTCAGACGCAATGGCGTGCTTTTTTGCTGGATTTCATTCTGAGAACCCATGAGACTCGCGCGATCTAAATTTAAGGGAGGACGTTAGTCTTTCGCTGAGTTAAGCAATCCCGAATTTGATTCCCTATGCGCTGGCAAGACCGAGAACAGAGTACGAATGTTGAAGACCGGAGGCGAGTGACGCCGTCGAAGGCGGCGATGGGAGGTGGATTGGGGACGTTGGTGTTGCTGGTGATCATGCTTTTGATGGGGGCGGATCCGAAGGCGCTGCTGGATGTGGCGATGCAGGGGGTGGAGCAGTCGGCCTCGGGGCCAGGGGCAGGAGCGCGGCCTTTGCCGCCGGGTGAGCAGGATGAGTTGGCGCGGTTTGTGAGTGTGGTGCTGGCGGACACGGAGAAGGTGTGGACGGAGCAGTTTCGGCGGATGGGAGAGACGTATCGGGTGCCGCAGTTGGTGTTGTTTTCGGGACGGGTGAGTTCGGCGTGCGGGTTGGCGAGTTCGGCGACGGGACCGTTTTACTGTCCCGGAGACCAGAAGGTGTATGTGGATTTGAGTTTTTACGAGGAGTTGAAGGAGCAGTTTGACGCGCCGGGGGATTTTGCGCAGGCCTATGTGATTGCGCATGAGGTTGGGCATCATGTGCAGAAGTTGCTGGGCATCACGGATCAGGTGGATGCGATGCGCGGGCGGGTGAGCAAGCAGCAGGAGAATGAGTTATCGGTGAGGCTGGAATTGCAGGCGGATTTTTTGGCGGGGATGTGGGCGCACCATGCGGAGAAGAACTGGAAGATACTGGAGGCGGGGGATGTGGAGGAGGCATTGAATGCGGCGACAGCGATTGGGGATGACCGGATTCAGCAGAGGACGCAGGGGCATGTGGTGCCGGATTCGTTTACGCATGGCAGTTCGGCGCAGCGGTTGCGGTGGTTTCGGAAGGGCTTGCAAACGGGCGACTTCAAGCAAGGCGACACCTTTTCTGCCAAAGAACTTTAAGGCTTATTTCACTTATGACATCTACACTCCAGGCAAAGAAGAATTGGGCTAACCGCGGGTTGGCTTTGGGCTTAATGATGATGGTGAGCAGTTGCTCCCACTACTCTTCGGTCAAGGAGAAGGCTCCGAAGTATGAGTCATCGAGTCAGGCGGGGCAATTGATTGAGGGGGCGGTACGGCGTCCGGCGAAGGAGCCTGCTGCGCAGATTGGGCGGTATTTGGACGCGATTGCGGAGGCGCGGTGTGCTTTGGCCAAGAATCCTGGGGATGCGACGGCGTTGGCGGATTACAATTTCTCGGTGGGGCGAATTTATGAGGTGGTGAACGAAGCGGGTTTGGAGCCATGGAAGGCGCCGTTGGTCTGTCAGGGAGCGAGGACGGGGTGGTTGCTGGGGATGAAGTCGAATGCGCGCCCGGAGCGCAATCCGGCGAATTTTCAGTTCACGCCGGCGGATCGCTATCAATTCAAGGGGAGGCTGGTGGTGAACGAGGCGATGAAGGCGGGAGTTGGGGCGCCTTTGATTGTGGTGGCCAAGGATGGTTTGGACGCGACCAAGATTGACCGGTTTGCGATGGGGAAGAAGATCTATTACGGGATGACGGGATTGGTCGAGATGGAAGGGGTGAACTGCGAG
>CANETF010000192.1 GCA_947440575.1 Verrucomicrobiaceae bacterium | reverse complement strand
CCCCCTCCGCCGCCCTCCTCCCACTCACCAGCGCCCCATTAATCGACACATCCTCACAGTAATCCCCCGCCCTCACCAACCCCGGCCCCAGCCGCACCTCCCCGCGCGCCCCTCCCGCCCGCAACTGCGCCTCCTCCGGTTGCGCCTCCAAAATCCGATACGTCCTCAGCGCCCGCCAATCCCCCACCTGCGGCCCAAACCACCTCAACATCTGCGTCCGCACCTCCGACTCCAAATCCTCCCCCGGCGGCGTCCCCAATACCGTCACCGAAATCAAATGCTGCCCCTTCGGCGCATACGCCTTCGACACATTCGACATCACACACACATTGTTCACCGGCCCCCGCCCATCCCCGTCCAAATACAAAATCCCATCCTTCGTCGGCGCTTTGTGCGTCGCAAAATACAGGCACGTCACCGACCGACACCTCGGCTTCACCTTCGACCTCAAAGCCTCCGGCAGTAGCTTCTCAGCCGTCAACTGATTCGTCGCCAGCACCACCTGCTTCGCCCGCACCACCTCACCGTCCTCCAGCACCACCTCACCATCCGCCACCGCTCGCACCACCCGCCCGCACTCCACCTCCAAACCCTTCGCCAACTGATCCGGAATCGCCTGCATCCCCTGCTCCGGCACCGCCGCCCCGGACCGCGAAAACATCGCAAACAAATACCGCAACATCGCCGCCGACGTCCTCAAATCCTTCTCCAAAAACACCCCGCCAAAGAACGGCCGAAAAAACCGGTCGATGTAGCCATCGCTAAAACCAAACCCGCGCAAAAAATCCTCCGTCTCCATCGGCACCTCACCCCGCACCAACTCGCGCAAACCAAAACAATCCTTCCACAACAGCAGCGTCCGCCACCGATCCTGCCACGTCGCCACCCCGGGCCTCAAAGACTTCAGCGCATCCAGCGGACTCTGAAACGGATCCGCCAGCCGCTGACTGCCAGTGCCCATCACCACCTCCGCCCCCCGATAAAACCGCTGCAAATTCAAGTCCTCATAGTTCAGCACCCGCCGCGCCTCCGCATACGCCGGCAGCATCACCTGAAATCCCCGATCCAAAAGAAACCCCTCCACTTCATCCGTCCTCACTCGCCCCCCCACCCGATCCGCCGCCTCCAACAACCGAAACGACACCCCCGCCCGCGCCAGCGCCCGCCCACAAGCCAAACCCGCCAGCCCACCGCCGACGATCACCACATCCAACGCTTCTCCCATAGAGCCCGCTGCCATCTCTTCACAAAAGCGGCAATTCGAACCCTTTCAACCTCAACCTTAAAGCTACACCAGCTGCGAATCCGCCGCCTTCTTGATCGACGCCTGCACCTCAGAGATCTTCAAATCAATCCGCTGCCGCTTCAAAAAGTAACTCACCTTCTCATACCCCGCCTCTTGCAGGTGACTCAACGCCGTCATGAAATGCTCACCCACCCGGTTCGCCCGGTGCGCATCCGACCCGATCACCACCGGGATCCCCCGATCCGCCATCATCCGCAGCATCTCCATCCCCGGATTCATCTCCGAATAGCTCTTGTTCAAACCCGAAGTGTTCAACTCCATCGCCACCCCCGTCGCCGCAATCCGATCCAACGAAGTCGCAATGCTCCCTTTCACAATTGCCAAACACCACGAATCCGGATGATAGTTCTTCACCAGGTCCGGATGCGCCAGACAATCATAGAGACCCGTCTCAGCCGACGCCGCCAAATGATTGAAGTAAGACTTCCGGAACGCCTCAATCGTCCCCGTCTCAAACTTCGCCAAGTAATCCCGTGCCTGCCAGTGCAACCCGCCCAGGATGTAGTCAAAATCAGCCCGCTTGTGCAGCCTCTCAATCCATCCTTCCATCCCCGGAAAAAACTCACTCTCCAGGCCAAGCCGCACATCCAGCTTGCCCTTGAACGCCTTCGCCGCCCGATCCACCATCTCCAAATAGGCTTCAAACTCCGAGTCCGCCATCCGCACCGTCGGCCAAAAACCATCCGGCATCGGGCAGTGACACGTGAAAATGATCCCCTTCAACCCCGCCTTCACCCCCTGGGCCGCATACTCCTCAGGCTCACCCCACGCATGCTTGCACAAAGGCGTGTGCATGTGGGAATCATAATAAATCGCTCCGTTCGCCGCCGCACCCGCAGGCATCGGTGGCAAACTTTGATGCGCCATCGTCACCACCTCCTCGATCACTACCGACACCGCCTCTTCAATCACTTCCACCACCGGCGGACTCACCTTCGGCGCTTTTGTCGGCGCTACGACCTTCACCGGAGCCGGACTCACCACCGCCTTCTTCGCCTCTGCCACCGCACCACTGGCCACTTTTTCAGCAGCTTTTTTCGTAACAGGCTCAACCACCTTCACCGGCTTGCCACCCTTCGCAGGCTCGCTTTTCTTCGCCACCGCCACCGGAGTCGGCTTCACGACTTTCGTAGGAACCTTCACCGCCACCTTCTTGGCCACAGGCTTCACCACCTTCTTCACTGGCACAACCTTCTTCGCCGGCGCCACTTTCTTAGCTGGCACGGACTTCTTCGCAGCCACCGCCTTCTTCACCGGTGCAACCTTCTTCGCAGGATCCGCTTTCTTCACAGGGGGCGCCTTCACCACCACCTTCGCCTTCACCGCCTTAATCGGTGCCTTCCCTTTGACCGGTTTCGCAGGACCCGCTTTTGCAACAGGCTTGCCCCCCTTAACGGGTTTCACCGCCTTTTTCGCAGCCTTCGCAACCGCCTTGACAGGCACCGCCTTGGCCTTTTTAGCGATCGATTTCACTGACTTGACTGGGGTAGGTTTCGGCTTTGACACAATTTAGCTCCTTTTTTGAGGCAGGATCAACCAACCACGTCCTTCGACAGCAGTGATCCTAGCCATTTTCTTTTCTGCATGACTTTCCGCTCCAGGAAAGCACAGGCGCAACGTCACAGGAACATTTTTCCACGCTCCAGACTCAAGTTGTTCCACTAAAGAGCCAAAATCAGGGTCTTTTGCATCAAAAACCGCCTCCAATGGCTCCGAATCCGACGGATGTCTCACCGACAATCGCTGCATCAGCTCAGAATTCTCACTACCAAAACCCGCCGAACCCGACCCCGAACCAGACGCCAACACCCTCAAAAGAGTCGGCTTTGCCGGCTTCACCTGCACAAACTCACGCCACGGCAGCTCCCCATAACGCACCGAACTCTCCCAATCCACCTTCACCCGCCCATCCTCCGTCTCTTCCACGATCAAGGCCATCGGCTCCCCCGCTTCAAACACCGCTTCCACATAACCCAGGCGAAACCCAGGCTCCGCAATCGACTTCGACCAACCCAATCCCGCCCACTTGGCCCCCTTCAACTCGTGCGAAGCATAAAAATCCATCATCAATGGCCTCACCCGCTCCGGATCTCGCACCCAGCGCAACTTCTCTTCCACGCTCCCCGCTCCAAAAAAACCCGCCAGCGCCGCTCCAATCGCCTCTCGCTTCGTCTCAATTCGTTCAATGCCAGACACTTCCGCCGCCGCAACCGCTTGCGTCCCCACCCCCTCAGCCACCACCGGAACCGCCTTCGGCACCGCCACCTCCTCCACCTTTTTCTCTTCCCCACGCGCCAAAGCCGGACCGCCCCCCGTCAAAGGCGTCATCACCTCAGTCGCCTCCACCACCCTCTCCTCAGCCTCCCCCGGCACCTCCCACAATCCCGACACCGCCACCCGAAACACCGCAGCCACCATCAAAATCAACGCCACCGCACCCAAAACCTTCGCCAAGGCTCCTAGCCAAAGCTCCTTCTTATTCTCACGTTTGGTGCGACTGGAGCGGGGCCTGAATGCGGGAGTGGTCATTGTCTCAAATGCTGGAGCCGAAGGTGGGAATCGAACCCACGACCTACGCATTACGAATGCGTTGCTCTACCCCTGAGCTACTTCGGCTTGTTTTGCACTTGGGTCGGAAAAAGCAGTATAAAGGCCCGTAACAGCTTGTCATTTGCTTTTTTGCGCCCTTCCCACAAAATTCACCGCCCGCCAAAGCGCCAACTCCTTCTCAAGATCACCAACCGTGAACCCTAATGACTCAGCCGATGCTTCTCATACGCATTGATGATCCGCTGCACCACCGGCAATCGCACAATGTCCTTCGGCTCAAAGTGACTGAAACTCACCCCCTCGACCCCCTCCAAAATCTCCAGAGCCTCCCTCAATCCCGACCTCACCCCGCGCCTCAAGTCCACCTGACTCGGATCCCCCGTGATCACACACCGCGCCCCCTCCCCCAACCGCGTCAAAAACATCAGCATCTGCTCCGACGTCGTATTCTGCGCCTCATCCAAAATGATGAACGCCCCCTTCAGCGTCCGCCCGCGCATGTAAGCCAAAGGCGCGATTTCGATCTGCCCCCGCTCAATCAACCGGTCCGCCTCGTCCCCCTCCAGCATCTCATAAAGCGCATCATACAGCGGCCGCAGATACGGAAAGATCTTCTCCTTCAAATCACCCGGCAGAAATCCAAGAGCCTCGCCCGCCTCCACTGCAGGACGCGTCAACACAAGCCTTTGCACCACCTTTTCACGCAAAAAGTGGAGACCTTGCGCCATCGCCAAAAACGTCTTCCCCGTCCCCGCCGGCCCCACCCCAAACACCACCTCCCGCTCCCGCATCGCCTGCAAATACGCAATCTGCCCCCGCGTCTTCGCCATCACCGGCGGCTTCCGCCCCGACCCCAGCAACTTCACCCCTAAAATCGCCGAAGCCGGCTTCCCGCCCTCCGACTCCATCACACTCTCCAACACCAACTTCACCGTCGGAGCCGTCAACTCGCCCCCCTCCCGCCTCAACTTCTCCAACTGCCCCAACGCCTGCTTGGCCCGCTCCAAGCCCACCTCCTCACCCTCAAGCCTCAACCAGCCATCGCGACTCGTCACATGCAGCCCACATGCCTCCCCGATCAATTTCAAGCTCCCCAGGTCGTTCCCCAGAAGGTCATGCAAAAATTGAGGGCTTTCGTAACTCAGAGTCTCCACCGCCATAGCACTCAAGAACGCCCATCCCATGCCTCCCAGCCACCAAAAAAACATCACCCCCTGCTCTTTCACCACCGGTCGAACTCAGCCGTGACCATGCAGACGAAATCGTCGCGAGGCTGAGCGAGGGCCGTTACAACACACTCAGGCGTCAAAACGTGCGCCTGACGCAGTGGTGGCGAGCCCGCAGCCAGCCGCAGTAGATTTCGTCTGTACGGTTGCGGCTAAGGGAAAGCTCTTGCGACCTGCTTGTTCCACGCTTTGTTGACCGGAGAGGTCGTTTCTTCGACCCATTCCCAATCGATCCGATCCCTATGACTACTCAGCTTTGGATGGCGTCCACCGCCCGCAGCACCCTGCTGGCCACTTTGGTTCTCACCGCAACCTCGCTCACCTTCCCCCTCAAGGCCCAGGGAACCAACGCAGGTGTGCAGGAATTCGATCCCCTCTCGTTCCCCGGTCAAGTCGTCGATGACGTCGTCGTCCCCGTTCCCAGCGAGGTCTTCACCGTTCTCGACAAGTTGGGCGAACCCAACTGGCGCCAGGAAGTTCGCGACCTGAAACTCCCTCAATCCAGCGACCGCATCCTCCTTTCCCTCGTCTTCGGTTACGTCGTCGCCGAAGGCTTCGTCGCTGTTCAGGCCGAAGACAAAGAATCCGTCAAAGACATCGGCCGCGAAGTCATCGATCTCGCCAAAGCCCTCGGCATCAGCAAATCCGTCCTCCCTCACGCTCAAGCCATCCTCGACGCCGCCGATCAAAACGACTGGAAATCCATCCGCAAAGAGTTTGATCTCACCCAGAAAACTGTCCGCACCACCATGGAGCAAATGCGCGACGAAGACCTCGCCCAGTGCGTCAGCCTCGGCGGTTGGCTCCGCGGCACGGCCTCCGTCACCTCCATCGTCACCAAAACCTTCTCCGCAGACCGCGCCGAACTCCTCAACCAACCCATGCTCGTCGAGCACTTCCTCTCCGTCATCGGCAAGACCCCCACCGCCACCCGGGAACACCCTCTCGTCGTCAAAATCCTCTCCGGCCTCCGTGACGTCCTCACCGAAATGGAAAGCGCCGTCGATGGTTTCACCGAGGAATCCGTCCGCACCATTGGCAGCAAGTGCGACTTCCTCCTGTCCGAAATCACAGCCGTCGTCAAATAACGCCAGCCCCCTCTCTCTCGGCGATGCACTCTCCCTCCCTCCCCTCACTCCGACTGCCCGCCCTCTGGGCGCAGGCTCTCACCGCGCTCCTCCTCTCAGTCTTCCTGACCCCCGTCCACGCCAGTGTCGACGACGCCCACTCCTTCGCCATGGAGGCCGCCGTGCCCTTCGTCGAGCAAGGCTTCATCGTCCGCGAGGACTACTGGAATGGAGAAATCAAGAGCGGTCAGCAACTAATGATCAAACACCAGCTCTTCAAAGGCAACGAATACGCCTTCTGGCTCGCCACCGCCAACGAAGGCGCCAAACTCGACCTCAAAGTCTTCGACGACAAAGGCAAAGCCATCGAGATCGACCAAAAGAAAGCCGAACTCTGGTCCACCGCCCGTGTCAACCCGCCCAAGACCGGCACCTACACCCTCGTCTTCTCCCTGACCTCCAAGACCGAAGTCGGCCTCTTCTGGGCTCTCGCCTACGGCTACCGCTGATCGCGCGCCCGACGTGCCCCGCTTGCGTCCCAGACCTCCTTACGCCGCACGTCTTCTCATGCCGCTCCCCGCAAACGCCGCTAAACCTTCCGTCATCGCCTGCCTCGGCCCGGTCGGTAGCTTCTCCTACCTCCTCACCGAAAAACGCTTCCCCGGCACCCCCATCGAACCCCTCGTCTCCGTTGGCGATGTCTTCGACTTCCTCGCCACCCACCCCCACGCCGAAGGCATCGTCCCCATCGAAAACTCCTCCGGCGGCTTCATCATCGACACCGTCGACCGCCTCGTCGATGACCGCTGCCCCCTCTGGATTCAGGAGGAACTCACCCTCGATGTCAAACTCGCCCTCCTGGGCCACTCCGGCACCCCCGTCGAAGTCATCTACTCCCACCCCATGCCCTTCTTCCACGCCGACGAATGGCTGAAGGTCCACTACCCCACCGCCCGCCGCGTCACCCGCCCCAGCACCGCCGCCTCCGCCGAACTCGCCGCCGCTGAACCCAACGCCGCCACCATCGGCCCCCGCCAAAACGCCCTCCGTTACGGCCTCGATCTCCTCCACTTCCCCATCTCCGGCGACGTCCCCAACATCACCCAGTTCTTCCGCCTCGGCCACTCCCCCCTCCCTTCCAGCAGCGCCCACAACCGCTCCGCGCTCATCGTCGAACTCGCCGACAAACCCGGCAGCCTCTGCCTCTTCCTCACCCCCCTCAGTGACGCCGCCATCAACCTGAAGCGCCTAGAGTCCCGCCCCCTCCGAGGACAACCCAACAAATACCGCTTCTTTGTCGAAATCGAAGGCTCCCCGGCCGAACCCCACGTCGCCGCCGCCCTCGACCGCGCCAAAGCCGACGGCGCCACCATCCGCTCCGTCGGTTCTTACACCAGCGGCACCTTCTTCGAATCCTAGCCCTCACTCCCATGTCACGCATCACCCCGCTCTTCCTCCTCTCCATCCTCTTCCTCACCAACTGCGCCACCACCAATCCCAGCGGCCCCCTCGTCGACGCCCGCAACGCCCAAATCGCCAACGAATCCCCCGGCGACTACTACATCGGCCGCCGCTTCCACATCGAACGCACCCACTTCTGGGGCTACCTCCGCCGCCCCCGCCAACCCTGGCAGGAAGCCAAACTCGTCGTCCTCGGCGAAAACCTCAAACGCGCCCCAGACCGCCTCCCCGAAGTCCCCACCGGCACCTCCATGGCCCATGGCTTCGACCACAACATGGAATACCGCTTCTGGGGCCGCTACACCGGACGCAAAATCTACGACCCCAACAGCAATCTGATCCTCCCCGAATTCGAACTCCACCGCTTCGAAGTCCTCAACACCAGCCCCGGCTGGCTCTTCGACCCCCGCGAACGCTTCAACGGCTCCCAGCTCCTCCGCAACGAGCCCGCTGCCATCCCCCAGTAAGCCCCACCAAACCGGGCTTCCCAAACCCCTCCGCGCAACTCCGTCCCCCGACGCGAGTTCTTCCTCCTGTCGCACCCTCTCCCAATCCGCATTCCGAAATCCCAAATCCGCAATCGACAATGCCCCCCGATCCCCCAGCCCTGATCCGCCAGTGGCTGGACCATCGTGACGAAACCGCCGCCCGCGCCCTCATCGACCACCTCTACCCCCTCGTCACCCGCATCGTCCGCCGCCACGTCACCGGCCGAGAAAACCCCGAAGACCTCGCCCAGGAAACCTTCGCCCGCCTGTTCAATCAACTCTCCCGCTACGACCCCGCCCAGCCCCTGGAAAACTGGAGCGCCCGCCTCACCCTCAACGTCTGCCGCAATCACTGGCGACACCAATCCCGACGCCCCGAACTCCACTGGGAAGACCTCAACCCCGTCGAACAAAACCTCGCCGAACACGCCTGGAACGCCGACCAACCCCTCCCCTCCAGCACCAACGAAGATGCCCACGCCCTCCTATTGAAGGTCCTTCAAACCCTCCCCGCCGACGACCGCCTCGTCCTCACCCTCCTTCACCTCGACGAAAAAACCACCGACCAAATCGCCGCCCTCACCGGCTGGAGTCGCACCCTCGTCAAAGTCCGCGCCTACCGCGCCCGAGCCAAACTCCGCGCCGCCCTCACCCGCCTCAAACCCTAACACTCCCGGCAACTCAGAAGGTGGGGCAAGCTTCCCAGCTTGACCGTCCCCCGTGGTGCAAGCCGCTGGCTTGCACCCCAAAACCCCTGCAAACCTGCCCCCTCAAAATAAACCTATAAACGGGAATGGAAAGGGATGAAGATGGCGTCGTGCTTGGTTCCACAAGGCTTTCCGGTTCGCAGCGGTTGCATCGAAAAGGTGATGCCACCCGAGAAGCGGGAAGCCTTGTGGGGCCAATGACGGCGGCAGATTCGCCCTCAGCCATT
>CANETF010000191.1 GCA_947440575.1 Verrucomicrobiaceae bacterium | reverse complement strand
GGAGTCGGCGGATTGCGGTGGGGGAGAAGGTGGATGTGGAGGGGCTACTGGCGGAGTTGGAGAAGGGAGAGTATGATCGGGTGCCGGTGGTGACGGAGCGGGGGCAATTTGCGCGGCGGGGGGGAATCGTGGATGTGTGGACGTGGATGGGTGAGGAGCCGGTGCGGATGGAGTTTTTTGATGAGGAGGTGGAGAGTCTGCGGGTGTTTGATGTGCATACTCAGGCGTCGGTGAAGCGGTTGGAGGAAGTGGCTTTGACGGTGGGGGATTTGAGTGGTGAGGAGGGGGCGGGGAGTGAGGGGGCGATTGCGGATCACTGGAAGAAGGGGGACCTGGTTTTGCGGGTGGAAGGGGGGCGTGCAGAAGTGGAGGTGGGGTTGAAGGTGAATGCGCGGATACTGCTTGGGGCGGTGGAGGGCGAGGGGGTGGAGGATTTTGCGACAGCGGTTTATGAGAATCCGCTGGGGGTGTTTGATGCGTCGGATTTTGTGCTGCACGAGGCGCGGCGGAAGCAGTTTGCGGCGCAGGTGAGGGAGTGGGATGCGGCGGGGTGGCGGACAGTGATTTTTTTCCACAATGCAGCGGAGCGGGAGCGGTTTGATGAGTTGCTGGGGGCGGGGGAGGATGCGGCGTTGGCGCGGGTTGAGCGGGCTTTGGGGGTGTTGTATCGGGGGTTTACGGTGCCGGGGGCGAAGCTGGCGGTGCTGACGGGGGCGGAGTTGTTTGGGCGGCATCAGACGGTGCGGCGGGTGCGGGGGTCGAAGCTGGATGATCCGGAGGTGCTGAGGAAGGCGCGGGATGTGCTGCGGGAGCTGAATGAGGGGGATTTGGTGGTGCATGCGGATCACGGGGTGGGGAAGTTTCGGGGGATGGTGGTGCGGAAGGCGGGGGGGAAGCGGGAGGAGGTGCTGTCGATTGAGTATGCGGATGAGTCGAAGCTGTTTGTGCCGGTGGCGCAGGCGCATTTGGTGAGTCGCTATGTGGGGGTGGGCGGCAAGGCGCCGGCGCTGAGCAAGCTGGGGGATGCGCGATGGCTGCGGACGCGGAAGGGGGCGGAGAAGTGTGTGGAGGAGTTTGCGGCGAAGATGCTGACGGTGGCGGCGGATCGGCAGCATTTGACGAGTCATGCGCATGCGCCGGACACGAAGTGGCAGGTGGAATTTGAGCAGTCGTTTTTGTATCGCGAGACGCCGGATCAGTTGCGCTGTGTGGAGGAGATCAAGCGGGACATGGAGACGCCGAAGCCGATGGATCGGCTGCTTTGCGCGGATGTGGGATTTGGGAAGACGGAGGTTGCGATTCGGGCGGCGTTCAAGGCGGTGATGGGGGGCAAGCAGGTGGCAATTCTGGTGCCGACGACGGTGCTGGCGCGGCAGCATTACCACACGTTTCGGGAGCGGATGAGTGAGTTTCCGGTGACGGTGGAAATGCTGAGCCGGTTGACACCGGCGCATCGGGAGAAGGAGATATTAAAGGGGATCCGAGAGGGAACTGTGGACATTGTGGTGGGGACGCACCGGTTGATATCGAAGGATGTGGGTTACAAGGACTTGGGGTTGGCGGTGGTGGATGAGGAGCAGCGGTTTGGGGTGAAGCATAAGGAGAAGTTCAAGGAGTTGTTCCGGTTGGTGGATGTGCTGACGCTGTCGGCGACGCCGATTCCGCGGACGCTGTATTTGGCGCTGATGGGGATGCGGGACATGTCGACGATTGAGACGCCGCCGCCGAACAAGCAGGCGGTGCAGACGATTGTGTGTCCGTATGATGAGCGGGTGATCCGGGATGCGGTGCAGGCGGAGTTGGACCGGGGCGGGCAGGTTTTCTTTTTGCACAACCGGGTGCAGAGCATTGAGATGGTGGCGGCGAAGATCAAGCTACTGTGTCCGAAGGCGAAGGTGATCGTGGGTCACGGGCAGATGGATGAGGGGCTGCTGGAGTCGGTGATGCACACGTTTGTGGAGGGGAAGGCGGATGTGCTGGTGGCGACGACGATCATTGAGAGCGGGGTGGACATACCGAATGCGAACACGATCTTGATCGACAGGGCGGATCGGTTTGGGTTGGCGGATTTGTATCAGTTGCGGGGTCGGGTGGGGCGGGGCGGGGAGCAGGCGTATGCTTATTTGATGTTGCCGAGGGATTTTGTGGAGGGCGGGGATGCGCGGAAGCGGGTGAATGCGATCAAGCAGTACACGGGGCTGGGGAGCGGGTTCAAGATTGCGCTGCGGGACTTGGAGATTCGGGGGGCGGGGAATTTGCTGGGGACGGAGCAGAGTGGGCACATTGCGGCGGTGGGGTTTGATTTGTACTGCCAGATGCTGAAGCAGGCGGTGAACAAGATGCAGGGGCGGCGGGTGGCGCGGCCGGTGGAGGTGAGTTTGCGGGCGGACTTTTTGGTGATGAATGAGGCACTGATGGTGGACGCGCCGTCGGGGATGACGCCGGCGTTTTTGCCGACGGAGTTTATTGAGGATCCGAAGTTGAGGATTCAGGCTTATCGGGGATTGGGGGAGGTGATGACGAAGAAGGAGTTGAAGGAGTTGGAGGCGCAGTGGCAGGATCAATTTGGCGGGAAGTTGCCGTATGCGGTGCAGAATCTGTTAACGTGCGCGGCGATTCGACTGGCGGCGGCGCATGTGGGGGTGACTGAGGTGGAGATCAAGGAGCGGAAGTTGATGCTGATGCGGAATGGGAAGTATGTGATGCTGGACGGGAAGTTTCCGAGATTGACGGAGTGGTCGGGGTATAAGCAGTTGGAGGAGGCGTTGAGGATGGTGAGGAGTCTTTAGGGTTCTCGGTTCTCGGTTCTCGGTTCTCGGTTCTCGGTTCTCGGTTCGCAGTTCTCGGTTTGTGGTGGGTTGGAGGTGTTGGGTTGGCTATGTTTGCGGGGCTGAGGAATGGGGGAGGTGGAGGGGTGGAAGGGGGTTGCGGGGTGGGGAAGGTGTGGTTTAGTTTGGGCCGACGAGGAGTCGGGTAAATTAGTATGGACATAAAGGCGTTTTTGTATTTGGCGGCGTTGCTGGTGTTTGCTTTTGGGTGCCGGACGTTTGAGTCGCGGTGGATCCAGAAGGCGGGTTGGGTGGCGCTGCTGGTGGCTTCGTATTTGCTGGGATTCTGGCTGACGGGGAGTCATGCGGCGGGGGCGATGGGGGTGATGGTTTGGTTTTTGCTGCCGGCGCTCGAGATTGTGGGTCGGGTGCGGAAGATGCGATTTCCTTTGCGACAGGAGGTGAAGGGTCGGTTTGCGCCGTCGCGTGAAGTGTTTCCCGAGTTGAGTGAGATGACGGAAGATGTGGAGGCGTGCGGCTATGTGTTGATCGAGGACGCGGGTTGGGTGGGCAATGATGCGGATCACTTTGCGCGGATGCTGTATCATGCGGAGAAGCGGAGGCAGGCGACGATCACGATGGATTTGCAGGGGGAGGCATCGGTTTCGTATGTGAGTTTGACGACGCGGCTGGAGGATGGGAGGAGCTTTTCGACGACGAGTTTTCCCTTTGCGCCGACCATGCAGTTTCCGCCTCGACACAGTGTGAACCGGTGTCCGTTCGCTGAGTCGATTGAGGAGTTGGAGGAGGAGCATGAGGCTTTTTTAGCGCGGCAAGAGATCGCTGAAGGGGACGTGCTGGAGCTGGATACGGAGCAGTTAGCGACGTTGATGGAGGAGGAGATGGTGCTGCAGATCGATCACAACATGGAGCGGGGTTTGATCGAGGAGGCGGGTGAGGGAAAGTTTCGGTATTCGTGGCGGGGGTGTTTGTTTTTATGGGTGCAGTTGGTGAAGGAGATGGTGAAGGTTTAAATCGCGTCTCGAGACGGTTGTCTCTTGAGCGGGTGTGCTTGGAGGGAGGGGCTTTTGGAGGGATTCTTTTGGGGATTGAATGGATCAGCGATTGGGTGGAGACTGGGGGATGAATGGTTTGCGATTGATTGGGACGGGGCTGGGGCTGTTGCTTATGCTGGTGACGGGCTGTGGTCGGAAGGTGGTGACGGAGGGGGCAGTGAAGCCTTTGGTGATTGGGATGGATGCGACTTACCGGCCGTTTGAGTATGTGGATGAGACTGGGCAAATCACGGGGGTGAGTGCGGAGATTGGGAGGGCGATTGCGAAGGAGTTGGGGCGGGAGGTGGAGTTTCGGAACATCAATTTTGACGGGCTTATTTTGGCGCTGAAGACGGGGTCGATTGATTTGATCGTGTCGTCGATGACGGCGACGGAGGAGCGGCGGAAGTCGATCGCGTTTTCAAATCCCTATGTGAAGACGGGGCTTTCGGTGCTGGTGGGTAAGGGGTCGCCGGTGAAGGTGGCGGAGGATTTGAAGGGGGCGGGGAGGAAGCTGGCGGTGCGGATCGGGACGACGGGGGAGGCGTGGTGCGGGGAGCATCTGCCCGGGGCGACGCTGGTGCGATTGGATACGGATGCGGCGTGCGTGCTTGAGGTGGTGAATGGATCGGTGGATGCGTGGGTTTACGATCAGATTTCGGTGATGAATTACCATCGTCAACATGCGGAGCAGACGCGGGCGCTGCTGGAGCCGTTAAGGGAGGAGTTTTGGGCGGTGGGGATGGCGAAGGGGGCTGATGCGGGGCTGGTGAACGGGGTGAATGCGGCGCTGAAGCGGATGCGGGAGACGGGGGCGTTCGGGCAGGTGGCGGACCGGTATCTGGCGGCGGAGCGGGAGCTGATGAAGGCGCAGGGGCTGCCGTTTGTGTTTGAGTTGGAGAAGTGAGAGGGGGACGTTTGGGGGGTGGACCTGGTGGGGGGTAGACCGATTCTCGAAATTCTTGTCACCTTGCCCAGCGGCGGAGCGGCCTCATTGGCTGCGTCAGCCGCTTGCCCCCTATTGATCGAATAGCGGGCTGCGCGACTTCCTTGCCACTGAGGCCGCTGCGCTCGCCGGATCAAAATGACAATCTTTTCGAGAACCGGTCTATTGGGGGGCGAAGGGGTCGTTTTTGGGGTCTTGGTGCCAGGTGTGTTCGATTTCGTTGGCGGCGGCTTGGGCTGTGGGGAGGCCGTAGAGGCGGGAGACGATGTGGAGGGTCATGTCGATGCCGGCGGTGACGCCGGAGGAGGTGACGATGGAGCCGGCGTCGACCCAGCGGGCTTGGCGGATCCAGTTCACTTTGGGGCCGGGTTTGGTGGCCTGGGTCCAATAGGCTTTGTTGGTGGTGGCGGGTCGACCATCGAGGAGGCCGGTGGCAGCGAGGAGGGAGGCACCATTGCAGACGGACATGGTGAGGGGGGTGCGGGTGGCGGTGGTTTTCAGCCAGTTGAGGGTGGCGGGGTCTTTCAAGAGTTTGCGGACGCCGAAGCCGCCGGGGACAAGGAGGAGATCGAGCGATGGGGTGTCGGTGAGGGTGTGGTCGGCGATGAGGGTGATGCCCTGGGAGGAGGTGACGGGGCCTTTTTCAGGGGCGAGGGTGACGATCGTGACGCGATTCTTTAGGTTGCCCCAGACTTCGAGGGGGCCGGCGGCGTCGAGGAGTTCGAAGCCGGGGAAGAGGAGGACGCCGAGGGTTTTGGGGGTGTCCTGGGCGGGAAGGGTGGTGGTGAGGAGGAGGAGGGTGAGGAGGAGGCGCATGGGGAGGAGAGGGAGACTGGCAGAAAGAAGGGGGGCAGAAAAAAGGGGAAGGTGTTTTTTGGAGTGCGCCTTTGGCGATTGGTGGGGGTGACGGCTAGAAGCGGCACTCCTTGGGTGGTGGCCGAGGGGAGAGGGGGCGCCTCAACATAGAACTACAGGACGAGTGCGGGGGAGGTGGGGCTTTTTTGAGTGAGGAGAACGCGGACGATGTGGGCACACGCTGAAGCGTGAACAACGTGCGGGTTAGCGGGCGGTGAGGTTTTTTGAGGAAGCGGAGCGAGGAGTGCGAGGGCGAGGGCGAGGACGAGGGCGAGGGCGAGGGCGATTGGGGGTTAGCGGGCGGTGAGGGTTTTTTGGGGGAGGGGGGTGTAGGTTTCGAAGTAGCCGATCATCATTTCGTCGAAGGTTTGCTGGCCCCAGCGGATGCGGGCGGTGGGGTCGGGGTTGGCGGGGTTGTTGGGGCTGTTGTCGAAGGCAGCGGTGATTTTGACGGTGCTGCCTTTGGGGAGGGTCAGTGGGGTTTTGTGGTCGTAGCGGAGCTGCCAGTTGAAGTCGTAGCGGGGGATGTCGAGGAGGGTTTCGTTTTTGCCGTCGGGGTAGGTGACTTCGTATTTGAAGGCTTTGCCGCGGACGTGCATGTGGGCGACGTAGCCCATGATGTGGACGTCGATGGGGAGTTTTTTGGAGGCGGTTTCGATGTGGTTGGCTGCGCCTGGGGGGATGTTCAATCGGTGCTGGGCGATCATGAGGGTGTTGACGGCGTAGCGTGGGGGTTCTTTGGCGAAGATGAGGCCCATGCGGAGCTGGTCGGTTGTGGCGGTGCCGTTGGGGGTGTAATGGATTTGGAAGCTGATGCGGGCGCCGGCGGGGAGTTTGCGGGCATAGCCGGGGGGATACATTTTGAAGGAGTTGCCGGGGACGTAGGCGGCCCAGTAGCCGTTGGTGCCTTCGTCGCGGTCGAGGATGCGGCGTTTGCCTTTTTCGTGGACGTTGACGATGACGTGGTGGACGACGCTGCGGTCGGTGGGGAGGATTTCGTAGCCTTGGACCCATTTGTCTTCGGTGAGGGTGGTTTCGGCGATGACGAACTGATAGGGCATGGTGCCTTCGGCTTTGATTTTGACGGGTTCGGGGAGTTGCACGATGTGGTCGTGCTGACCGAGGGTCCATTCGTCTGCGAAGGTGCGTGGGAGGGGGGCGTCTGCGGGGTTGCCGGCGGGTCGGTCGCTGGCGATCCAGGCGAGGAGGTCGGCTTTGTCCTGGGGGCTGAGGGAGCGGTCGTTGGCCCAGGGGGTGGTGTGGCCGGCGGGGGTGGGAGCGGCGAACCAGGGAGGCATGGCACCGCGGTCGATTTGTTTGCGGATCATGGGGGCGTGCTCGATGGCGTCGGCTAGGGTTTCGAGGGGGAAGGGGCCGAGGCCGTCTTTGCGATGGCATTCGACGCAGTTTGCCTGGAGGATGCGGGCGGCTTGGTTGTGGTAGGTGATGGGGGTGGTGGCGACGTTGGCGGGCGCGGGGAGATCGAGGGCGCAGCCGGGGGCGGTGGTGGCGGTGTATTTGATGGGCCGGTTGAGGGCGAGGGCGGTGAGGGCGTCGCGGAGGTAGGTGCGGGTGGGGGTTTCTTTGGTGTAGCCGAGGCCATATTGGTCGTTGATGGCGCCGCGGTAGAGAAGGGTGCGGGTGGAGTCGAGGATGAAGGCTTCGGTGGTGGTGGTGGCGGCGAGGGCGTGTTGCAGGGCTTTGTCCTGATCGGCGATGACGGGGGCGGTGAGCTGGTGGGTGGTGAGGAAGGTGGGGATGTCGGAGGCTTCTTCGGTGGGGAAGACGTTGGCGAGGAGGAAGGTGATGTTTTGGGCAGCGCAGTCGTTTTGGAGTCGGGCGAGTTCGGGTCCGAGTTTGCGGCTGATGGGGCAGGTGGCGCTGAAGAGAGCGATGACGGTGGTTTTGCCGCCGAGGGAGACGGAGTTGCCCTGGAGGTCTTTGAGGGGGAGACTGGGGATGAGGCGGCCGATGAGGTGCTCGCTGCCTTTGAGAATCTGGGGCTGTTCGGTGAGGGTGGCGGGGTCTTCGGCGGGGGTGGGGGTTTCTTCGGGGAGGGTGAAGCTGGTGCCGAGATGGCGGCGGGAGACGGTGTCGCCGATGACGCTGCGGGCTTCGGCGAGGGTGACGGTGCCGTTCTGGTCGGTATCGAGTTTTTTGAATTGGTCGGGCTGGGGGAGTTCGTCGGCGTCGAGTTTGTCGTCTTTATTTTTGTCGAGGTAGGCGAAGACGTTGTCGAGGGGGAGGTCGGTGGTTTCGGGTGGGGAGTCGGGGGTGGATTTGGTTTTTTTGCGGAGGGTGGCGGCGGCGGCTTGGATGGCTTCGGCGCGAGTGACGGTGCCGTCGGTGTTGAGGTCGAGGCGGTCGAAGATGGCGGGGAAGGGGACTTCGGCGCGGGTGAGGGAGCCGTCTTGGTTGGCGTCGAACTGGTTGAATTTTTCAAGGGTGGGTTGGGCGGCGAAGAGGCAGGCGGCGAGGCCGGTGGTGGCGGCGAGGGTGAGGAGGAGGGGTTTTTTCATTGTGGATTGGGGGGCGATGGGGAAGACGGGGACGAGGAAGGGGACGAGGACGAGGGGGATTAGGGGAGGGGTTTTTGGCGGGATTTGACGAGGTGGGCGAAGCGGGTTTGTTGTTCCGGGGTGAGGTGGGTTTGGACGGCGTGGTAGAGTTCGGTCATGACGCTGCGGGTGCGTTTGCTGGCGTCTTCGCGGATGCTGCGGAACTGCTGGCGGGCGTGTTCCATGGCGGGCTGGACATTGGCGATTTGGTCGGGGGTCATTTCGAGGTCGGCGGTGTAGCGGTCGTGGAGGCGCTGGAGGTAGGCGTCTTCGGCGGCGAAGGCGGTTTGGGAGTTGAGCAGGAGGCGGCGGTCTTTGGCGCGGGTGAAGGTGGAGCCGGCGTAGGCGCCTGCGACGAAGAGGAGGGTCAAAAAGAGGGCGATGCGGAGGGGGCGGGAGGTGATCATGGCTGGAAAAGGGAGGTGGAGAGTTCGGAGATGAAGCGGTCGTCTTCGGTTGGAGATTGGGAGGTGAGATCCCACCAAAGGCAGCCGGCGGCGATGACGCTGGCGCAGGCGAGGGAGCGGAGGCTGAGGCGTTCCCAGAGGAGGGTGGCGGTGTCGGCGGCGACTTGGGCGAGGACGCGGGTGGAGAAGCCGAAGGGGGTGGGGTCGCCGGGGAGGTGGGCCTGGCGGGCGGCTTGGGTGAGGTGGTGGAGGGCGGATTCGGGGTCGCTCATGTAGGGTGTTACACCTGGGAGCGGGGTTGGTTACAGGAATTGGGAATGTTTATCCTAAAAACGGAAATGGCTGAGGGCGAATCTGCCGCCGTCATTGGCCCCACAAGGCTTCCCGCTTCTCGGGTGGCATCACCTTTTCGATGCAACCGCTGCGAACCGGAAAGCCTTGTGGAACCAAGCACGACGCCATCTTCATCCCTTT
>CANETF010000190.1 GCA_947440575.1 Verrucomicrobiaceae bacterium | reverse complement strand
TGGGGGCGAGGAGGCAGAGGGAGGTGATGAGGATGAGGAAGGCGAGGGCGAGCATGGAGGTGGGCTGGCGGCGGAGTCGCTGCCAGGCGGAGAGCCAGGGGCCGGGGGAGGGCGCCGGGGATGGGAGATGGGAGGAGGGAGATGGGGGCACGGGACGGGGACGAGGACGAGGACGAGGAGGAGGAGGAGGAGGAGGAGGAGGGCGCGGGTTATTTTAGGCGGATGCGGGGGTTGAGGTAGGCTTGGAGGATGTCGACGAGGAGGTTGAAGACGACGATGAGGGTGGCGAAGAAGGCGGCGAGGGCCATGGCGAGGGTGAAGTCTTTGTGGAGGGCGGAGCTGATGAAGTGGCGGCCGAGGCCGGGGAGTTGGAAGACGGTTTCGGTGACGAAGGAGCCGCTGAGGAGGCCGGCGGCGAGGGGGCCGAGGTAGTTCAAAAGGGGGAGGCAGGCGAGGCGGAAGGCGTGGCGCATGACGATGGTGGTTTCCGAGACGCCTTTGGCGCGGGCGGTGCGGATGTAGTCCTGGGCGAGGGTTTCGCGGAGGCCGCCGCGGGTGAGGCGGGCGACGGCGGCGGCGGAGATGAGGCCGAGGGTGAGGGAGGGGAGGACCCAGTCGTCGGCGTCATACCAGCCGGCGGTGTTGAACCAATGAAGTTGGAGGCCAAAGAGGAGGGCGAAGAGGGGGCCGAGGACGAGGCTGGGGATGCAGACGCCGAGGGTGGAGACGGCCATGGTGAAGCGATCCTCGAACTTGCCAGCGCGGAGGGCGGCGATGGCTCCGGCGGGGACGCCGACGAGGACGGCGATGATGAAGGCGGCGCCGCCGACGGTGAAGGAGACGGGCATGCCTTGGGCGATGATTTCGCCGACATTCCAACCTTTGAGTCGGTAGGAGACGGGGAGGTCGAGGGTGATGAAGCTCCAGAGGTTGCGGCCGAGCTGGACGATGAGGGGTTGGTCAAGGCCGTAGAGGCGGTCGAGGTTTTCGCGGACGTAGTCGGGCATTTCGCGTTCGTTGGCGAAGGGGCTGCCGGGGCCGAGGCGGATGATGAGGAAGGTGATGGAGATCACGGCGATGATGACCACGATGCCCTGGAGGAGGCGTTGGAGGATAAAGCGGGACATTTTTGAATTGCGGATTTTGGATTGCGGATTGGGGCACGCAGAGGCGCGGAGGGAATGGGAGACGCAGAGGGGTTTTAGGGGGATATGGTGAGGGTTTTGTAGGGGCGGTGGCTGAGGACGGAGTGGTGCCAGTTTTTGACTTCGGGGCGAATGAGGTTGGAGTTCATGCGCCAGAAGATGGGGATGATGGGCATGTCGGCGAGGAGGAGGGCTTCGGCTTCCTGCATAGCGGCAATGCGGCGGGCGGTGTCGGGCTCGCGGGTGGCGGTGAGCATGAGTTCGTCATAGCGGGGACTGGACCAGCCGGTGTTGTTGTTGCCGTCGCCGGAGCGGAAGATGCCGAGGAACGTGAAGGGGTCGGCGTAGTCGCCGACCCAGCCGGCGCGGGAGAGGTCGTAGTTGAGCGATTGTTGGGAGTCGATGTAGACTTGCCATTCCTGCTGGAGGATGCCGATTTCGATGCCGAGGTGTTTTTTCCAACTCTCTTGGAAGAACTCGGCGATGGTGCGGGCGGAGGGGCTGGTGTTGGTGAGGATTTCCATTTTGCGGAAGCCTTTGCCGCCGGGGAAGCCGGCTTCGGCGAGGAGGGTGCGGGCGGCGGAGGGATCGAAGCGGAGGATGTTGAGGGGTTTGTAGTCGGGATGGGCTCCGGGCGGGGTGAGGCCGGTGGCGGGGAGGTGGCCGGAGCGGATGACTTGATCGACGAGGGAGACGCGGTCGATGGCGAGGGCGAGGGCTTGGCGGACTTTGGGATTGTCGAAGGGCGGGCGGGTGGTGTTGAGGCGATAGAATTCGCAGGCGAGTTCGGGGCCCTGGTGGAAGAAGGGTGGTTTGGTTTCGCGGTAGCGGGGGATTTTGGCGAGGGGGACGGTGTAGGTGATGTGGAGTTGGCCGTCGAGGAAGACGCGTTCTTCGGATTCGGGGTTGTCGATTGGGAAGAAGTGGATGGCGTTGAGTTTGGTAGTGGCGGCGTCCCAGTAGCGGGGATTTTTTTCGACGGCGATGAAGTGGTTGATGCGCCAGTCTTTGAGGGTGAAGGGGCCGCTGGAGACGATGTGGCCGGGTCTGGCCCAGGGGGTGTCGCGGGTGGTCATGGTGCCGAAGCGTTCGATGACGTGGCGGGGCACGGGGAACCAGGTGTAGTGTTTGAGCATGCCCGGGAAGTAGGGGGCGGGGCCTTCGAGGGTGAGGATGAGGCGATGGGGGTTGGGAGTGGAGACGCCGACGGTGGAGAAGTCTTTGGTTTTGCCGCTGTGAAACTGGGCGGCGCCTTTGAGGAGGTAGAGCATTTCGGCGTAGGGGGAGCCGAGTTCGGGGGAGAGGATGCGTTGGAAGGAGTAGAGGTAGTCGGCGGAGGTGATGGGAGTGCCGTCGCTCCAGGTGGCGTCGGGGCGGAGTTCGAAGGTCCAGGTTTGGAAGTCGGGACTTTGCCAGGAGGAGGCGAGGCCGGGGGCGTCGAGGTCGGGGTTAGCGGGGTCGGGTGCGACGAGGCCTTCGAAGAGGCTGGTGATGACCCAGTGTTCGGGCTGGCCGGTGACGACATGGGGGTCGAGGGACTGGATGTCGGTGCCGTTGCCGATGAGGAGGGTGCGGGAGGTGGCGGCGGCTGTGACACGCTGGGGGCGATTTTTGCCGTGGTAGTGAAGGACTGCGAGCGTGCCGAGAAGCAGCAGAGGGAGCAGTAAGCGGGCAATCCAGGACATGGGGAGCATTGAAGGTGGTGAGGGAGGGGGAGGCAAGGACGATATGGGGTGGAAATGGTGCTTCGTGGTTTGACAAGTGGGTGGAGCGGGTCTTTTTGACGGGTGCGCGGAGGGTGACGCTGCCTCTGCATGAGCTCTTAATTTTTTTTGATGATGCCTGATTTGTTTATGAGCCGTTTTGGGCTGCTGGGTGCGGCGATGATTGGCGTGTTGGGATTGACGGCGTGCGGGAGTGGGGCGTCGGGTCAGGGAGGTGGCACGCAGTATCATCCTTCGATGAGTTACGGGCCGACGGGATTGCCGGCGGGGAGTTATGCGACACCGGCGGTGATGAATCCTTATGGGCAACAGCCGCCGATGGCTCCGGCTCAGGCGGCGCCGCCGATGGCGGGAAGGGATCCGTATCCGGCGGGGATGCAGGTGGCGCGAGTGAGTGGGGCGGCGCCGGTGATTCGGGCGGCTTCGTATTTGTTGATTGATGCGCGGACCGGGGCGCATTTGGGATCGAGCAATCCGGATCAGCGGCGGGCGGTGGCGAGCACGCAGAAGTTGGTGACGGCGCTGGTGGTTTTGGATGCTGGGAATCTGGACAAGGTGGTGACGATTCAGTCAACGGATGCGCAGGTGGAGCCGACGCGGTTGGGGTTGGGGGCGGGGCAGAGGTATACGAGGCGGAATCTGCTGAATGCGGTTTTGATCAAGAGTGCGAACGATGTTGCGAAGGCGTTGGCGCGGGATAATGCGGGGAGTTCGGCGGCGTTTGCGGAGAGGATGAATGCGAAGATGCGGCAATTGGGCGGGACGTCGTCGAATTTCAGGAATCCGCATGGGTTGACGGAGCCGGGGCAGTATTCGACGGCGCGGAACATGGCGCGGGTGGCGATGGCGGCGTATCGGAGCTCGGTGATTCGGGAGGCGGTTTCGAAGCGGTATTACCGGTTCACGTTCAACAGTGGGAAGAGCGTGACTCTGGAGAACACGAACAAGCTGCTGGGGACGATGGGAGCGTGCAATGGGATGAAGACGGGGTACACGGTGGCGAGCGGGCGGTGTTTGATTTCTTCGGCGTCAGCGGGCGGGCGGGATGTGATTTTGGTGCAGTTGGGGACGAAGACGCAGTACATTTTCAATGATGCGCGGACGTTGATGACATGGGGTTTGCGTCAGTTGGGGGCGAATGTGGCGGAGGCGGAGGTGACGGAGGAGCATGGCCTGACGGCGATGCTGGAGGATGAGCCGTCGGCAATGAGTGGAGCGGGGGATGGTGAGACGGTGGTGGTTCCGTGATGGGGAGTGTGGGTGGTGATTGTTGGAATATATCGCAAAGGAAGAGCGTCTTAGATCGTATCGAAGCGTATGAAGATCGTGTCCCCCTTTATTTCCCTGTGTGCCGTTTGCCTTTTGATTGGGTTCAGTGCGTGTCAGGCGGAAGAACCGAAGTCCTCGAAAACCGAAACGAAAATGGAAAAGTTGAAACCTGAAGTGGTGCTGTCTGATGAAGAGTGGAAGAAGCGGCTAACGGCGGAACAGTTCGCGGTGGCGCGGAATGCGGGGACGGAGCGGCCGTTTGGGCTGATCTATGAGACGTTCGAGAAGCAGGGTGAGGGGACGTATTACTGCGTGTGCTGCGGGGTGGAGTTGTTCACTTCGAACGAGAAGTTTCACTCGGGCTGCGGATGGCCTTCGTTCTATGATGCGTCGAAGGCGAAGAACGTGTTTGAGAAGGTGGACAACAGTCACGGGATGGCGCGAATTGAGACGGTGTGCAAGCGCTGCGGGGCGCACTTGGGGCACGTGTTTGAAGGGGAGAGTGTGTCGAAGGACACGCCGACAAACCGGCGGTTTTGCATCAACGGCGTGGCGTTGAAGTTTGTGGAGGCGGGGGGCAAGGCACCGGAGTTGCTGGTGGTGGAGTCGGAGGCGGTGCAGAAGAAGAAAGAGGAAGTGGCGAAAGAGGGCGGGGTGGAGGCGAAGTGAGTTTTGGCTGCACCATGATGAGAGTGTTTGTTTTTGGGTTTGCAGCCTTTTTTTGTTTGGCGGGCGAGGTGGTGGACGCTGCCGATACTGGGGCAAAGGTGGCCCGTGTGGTCGAGGCGGTCGGGGGAGAGAACAAGCTGTTGAAGCTGTTCCGGATTGAGGAGATTTTTCATTTCGGCGATCAACCGGAGCCTGCAGAGGGCAAGAAGAGGTCAACTCGGGAGTCGGTGCTGGAGATGCCGGGTTTGTGGTGGATCAAAGGCAAAGAGCGTGCCGACGAACCTTCAAAGTATGACGTGTGGGCTTGGACCCTTGGCATCTTGGTGGAGCCGAAGGCCAAGGTAGAGGACATTCCTGACAAGGAGGACGGGGGAAAAACGTTGTTTGGCCTGCGGGTCAGTGAAGTGGTGAAGCCTGCGATGGATCTGTTCTTTGATCCCGAGACAAGTCTGCTCACACGGGTGGATTGGCGGGGAGACGTTTACCGCTTCAGCGACTGGAAAGAACATGAGGGCGTGAAGTATGCGAGCCGGACGGTTATCTTCAAAGCTGTGAGCGGAAAGCCCTGGTTCTTTCATGAGGTGACCGCCTTGGAGCGTTTGGCGGTGCTGCCTGAGGGGGTTGTGAGACCGGGGCAGGGGAAGGAGAAGTGAGCTTCCTCGAAGCGATGGTTCATTGGGCGAAGCGGTGTGACCGAGGGTGCGATGACCGTTTGATTGGATCAGGGTCATGCATTCATAAGCCATTGCCGTTGGCGGTGTCGAAGTGTTTGATGAGAGGGTAGAGGCGGTGGTTGAGTTCGAGCATGGCTTCGTGCAGGGGGGGGTAGGGGTTGTAGCGGGCGTCTAGGATGCCTTTGTTGCTGTCGCGGTTGGAGGCGTCGGTTTTGGTGTTGGAGGGGTCGTTGTCCATGTATTTGAACCAGTGCCAGCCGACGCAGGTTTTGGATTCGAGGAGGGCGAGGGCGAAGTTTTGGTAGAAGGCGCCGCGGTCTGCCTGGGTCTTGACGACCCAGCCTGCGCCGCTGGTGTTGGCCATGCCGCTGTCCATGCCTTTGACGTAGAATTCGGTGATGAGGCAGGGTTTGCCGGACCAGTCGTGCCACTGTTGGAGGTGGTCTTTTTGTGGGCTCCAGTGGTCGTAGTAGTTCATGGAGATGGCGTCACACCAGCGGCCGGCGGCTTTCCAGGCGCCACTGGCGTGTTTGGCGGGTCCGTGGAAGCGGGAGCCGAGGCAGAGGTGGTGGGGGAGGGCGCTGCGGATGGCCTGGGTGGTGATGCGGAAGTAGGTGTCGAAGACGTGCTCGACGAAGTCGCGGCGGAGGTCGTCGGTCAGGGGGCCTTTGTCGGCGATGAAGGCTTCGGCGGCGGCTTTGGTGGCGCCGGTGCGTTTGAGCATGCGGTCGAGCATGTCTTTTTTGATGGGCAGTTCGTTGTCGGAGAACACGCCGACGAGGTAGGGGTCGTCACGCATGGCGTTGAGGCGTTCGCGGCAGTGCGTGGTGCAGAAGGTTTCGAAGCCGGGTTCGAAGACAGGGAGGACGTCGTCCTGGTAGCCGGTGTGTCCGGCTTCGGCGTGGGTGAGGCCGAGGTCCCTGGCGAAACCGCTCATGAGGCCGAGGGTGACGGTGTAGGGGAGGGGGGATTCAGCGGAGCGGAGGGTTTCGTGATCTGAGAAACCGCCGCAGCCGTTGAAGCGGAGTTCGCGGAGGAGATCGAGGGTTTTGGAGGCCCAAGCTTGGGGGGAGCCGAAGCGTTTTTCGAAGGGTTCTTTGGCTGCGAGTTGTGATTCGGGCTTGAGGGAGCAGAGGCCGGCGAAGATGAAGCGGCCGCCTTCGGGGTCGACGAGCCACCAGCGGTCGTTGATTTTTTCGACACGGAAGAAGCCGGTGGCGGGACGTTTTTCGTCTGACAGGCCGCCGAAGCGGGTGAGGGCGGAGGCGGGTAGAGAGGGGACGTCAAGGGTGTCGAGGGTGCGGGTTTCACGGCCTTTCCATTGGCCGGTGACGTTGGCTTTGGCGTCGATGAAGAGGGGCGTTTGTGCGTGGGAGAGGAGTGTTGGGATGAGGAGCAGCAGGGCTTTGAGAGTCATGGGAGTGGTGTAACATGGGTCTTTGGGGTGGAACAGGGGGATTTTTTGAAGGGGGGAGATAGGTGGATAGGGGGGGCGCGCTCCTTTGGATGAGATGAGAATACCTGGCTGGACACTGGGTGGGAGGCGTGCCAAGGTGGGCGGCTTTTGGTTATGATTGAACAATTCATTGATTATGTCCTGCACGTGGACAAGCACCTGGTGGTGTTTGCCCAGAACTACGGCACGCTGATTTACGTGCTGCTGTTTGCCATCGTGTTCTGTGAGACGGGGTTGATTGTGACGCCGTTTTTGCCGGGGGATTCGCTGCTGTTTGCGGTGGGGGCGCTGGCGCCGCAGGGGATGGTGAGGCTGGAGGTGGTGATTCCGCTGCTGATTGCGGCGGCGATTCTGGGGGATGCGTTTAACTACTGGGTGGGACGGCGTGCGGGGGGATGGATTGTGCAGCAGAAGTGGTTTCGGCGTGACTACATGGAGCGGACGGAGCAGTTCTTTGCCCATCACGGTGGAAAGGCGATCATTCTGGCGCGGTTTGCGCCGATCATCCGCACCTTTGCGCCATTCACGGCGGGATTTGGTCAAATGGACGCGAGGCGCTTTTTCTTTTTCAACGTGACTGGTGGTGTGGTGTGGGTGCTAAGTTTCTGCGTGGGGGGGTATTTTCTGGGGCAGATCCCGTGGATCAAAGGGAACCTCAAAATGGTGTTCGTGCTGATTATCGTGGTCTCGCTGATCCCTGTGGTGGTGGAGTTTTTCAAACATCGGGGTGCTGGCAAGGAATCGGCTAGCAAGGTGCCGGACGACAAAGTATGAGTTCTGAGCGATCTGGATTGACGGTGTTGGATCATCCGCTGGTGCGGGTGGAGCTTTCGGTGTTGCGCGATGTGAGCACGGGGACGGATGGGTTTCGTTCGAGTTTGAATCGGCTGGCGGAACTGCTTTTTATGGAGGCGACGCGGCATTTTGAGACGGTGCCGGTGCGGGTGAAGACGCCGCTGGTGGAGACGACGGGCGCGGTGCTGGCGCGGAAGGTGGTGCTGGTGCCGATTTTGCGTGCGGGTTTGGGTTTGCTGGACGGGATGCTGGATTTGCTGCCGGGGGCGGTGGTGGCGCATTTGGGGATTGCGCGAAATGAGGAGACGGCGTGTCCGGAGCCGTATTATGCGAAGTTGCCGGCGTGTTTGCCGGAGGCGGAGGTGATTGTTTTGGATCCGATGCTGGCGACGGGGGGCAGTGCGTGTGAGGCGCTGAAGCAACTGAAGGCAGTGGGGGCGAAGCGATTGACGATGGTGACGGTGTTGAGCTGTCCGCAAGGGGTGGCGGCGGTGCAGGAGGCGCATCCGGATGTGAAGATCATCACGGGGGTGGTGGATGAGGGGCTGAATGAGAAGAACTACATTGTGCCGGGTCTGGGGGATGCGGGGGATCGGTATTTTGGGACCTAGTTAGGTTGGAAATGACACAGGATTATTTGGATCGATTTGGGGGGATCGGGCGGCTTTATGGCCGGGAGGCGATGGGGCGGTTGCAGGCGGCGCATGTGGCGGTGATCGGGGTGGGTGGAGTGGGGTCTTGGGTGGTGGAGGCGCTGGCGCGGTCGGGGGTGGGGGCGTTGACGCTGATCGATATGGATGATGTGTGTGTGACGAACACGAATCGGCAGTTGCCGGCGTTGGGGGGGACGGTGGGGATGCCGAAGGTTTCGGTGCTGGCGAAGCGGGTGAAGGAGATCAATCCTGAGTGCGTGGTGACCGAGGTGTGTGAGTTTTTGACGGAGGGAACGGTGGAACGGTTGCTGGCACCGGGGTTTGATTATGTGGTGGATGCGGTGGATCGGATGTCGATCAAGACGTTGATTTTGGGGGAGTGCGGGAAGCGGGGGCTGCGGGTGATCAGTTCGGGGTCGGCCGGGGGCAGGCGGGATCCGACGCAGGTGCGGATCGTGGACATCGGGATGGCGGGGAATGACCGGTTGATTTACCAGGTGAGGAAGAAGCTGAGGCGGGATTATGGGTGGCCGATGAGCACGGATGGGAAGCCGATTTTGATGGGGGTGCTGTGTGTGTGTTCGGGGGAACGGGCGATGTATCCGAGGTTGGACGGGACGTGCTCGCTGGAGCCGGAGCCGGGGACGGGGCGGGGAATGCGGCTGGATTGTGCGGAAGGATTTGGGGCGGCGGTGTTTGTGACGGGGGCGTTTGCGTTTGCGCTGGCGGGGGAGGTGGTGAGGCAGTTG
>CANETF010000189.1 GCA_947440575.1 Verrucomicrobiaceae bacterium | reverse complement strand
GTTGTTGGCGCATTTGTTCTTCGGCGGCACGGCGGGCTTGCTCTTCAGCCTGACGCTGAGCCATTTCCTGTTGCTTGCGCATTTGCTCTTCGGCAGCACGGCGGGCTTGCTCTTCGGCTTCGCGCTGAGCCATTTCTTGTTGTTGGCGCAGGGCCTCCTCTTGCTGCCGTTGCATTGCGACGGCTTCGGCCTCCCGACGTGCGCGTTCGGTCTCAGCGGCTATCCTCTCTTCGGCCATGGCACGTTGTTGGGTGGCCAGCTCTTCCTGCTGACGTTGCTGCATGGCCTCAGCATTCGCCTGTTGTTGGGCGCGTTCAGCCTCGGCAGCGGCCATGGCTCGATCCGCTTCCGCTTTTTCTGACATGGCGCGTTGCTCTGCGGCGAGTTCTTGCTGCTGACGCTGCTGCTCGGCTGCTGCGGCCTGCTCCAGCGCTCTGTTTTCTGCAATGGTGCGTTGTTCGTCCAACTGGGGAACGAGTGACTCAGCCATTGCGGGCGTGGTCGGCAGGGCTTGCAGTGCGGGTGGTTGAGGGGCGGAAATCTCGCCTGAAATAGGTGGGACAGCAGGCGGCGCGCTTTCAGCCGCAGCGGTTGGAACTGGAATCGTCGGCTCCGCAGGCATCGTGACGGGGGTCGGACGAGTGGCTTCTTCTGGACCGATCGCAGCGACCACGGGCGGCATTGCTGGGGCGGAGACGGCGGGTTGAACTACAGGTACGGCGGTCGTGATGCCGGTTGTGGCGACGGTCGTCGCAGGCTGGATCCGCGGTTGATCCTCATTGGCCACGATAGGACGCGCTGTCTCGGTAGCGACTGACTCGACCGCTGGCGCATTGACCCAAGCGGCAGGCGGTTCCGCAGTTGGAGCGGTGAAGGTTGGTGCTTGGGGTCCAATCACCGCCACAGGCCGCTGAACGGCGGCCGTTTGCTCCTCGGTGGAGATCATTTCGCGAATCTCCGCTGCCACGCGCTGTGGCACGCCCTCAAAAGCGTCCAGAAGCCTTGGCTCCTCAATGCGCTCGGCCAAGGGCGGGAGTTGGACTGGTACTCCTGTTCTCACCACGGGAAGCTCGACCAGGACGGGATTGGCCAAAGACCCTCCGGGCCGGTATCCGTCGGGTGTTGGCCGGATCTGGCTGGCTGAAACGGACTGCACCTGAATCTGGGGTACAGGTCGCTCACAGACTCTTTCCATCTGCTCAAGCGACGGTCCGCCGTGGTGCTTGAACAGGTCGCAGTGGGTTCGGTCATCACAACGGACGATCTGAGTGACGTTCACACTGCTCTGAAAAAGGGTGATGTTTTGCGTCACGGGAGCAAACACCGTGGTGTAGCTCGGCCGCACGAAATGAGTCGTGTTGATGAAGGTGTAACTGGATGGGCCGAGGTCATACCGCGTGTCACAATCGCGATACACCGCGCGGCTTGAGCCACGGTCTGGAGGAAGCGGTGCCCAGCCGACATGATCACGACTCTGACGCCAGGACACCCAGGCAGGAGCCCATTCATTGCCGGGCACCCAGACCCAGCCATGGCGAGAGAGATTCATCCAGCGGCCATAATGGTAAGTGGCCCAGCCAAATGGCTCGTTCGACTGCCAAGTCCAGCCCAAGGACGACCACACCCAGCAGCCATCCACATACGGGCGCCAGCCCACCGTCGTGACGCGTGGCCTCCAGCAGTAGCCATAGCCTTTCACCTCCATCCAGCGACCGTGGGGGGCAAGCTTTTCGTAGAAGACCGAGTGATCACGCGGGGTCAAAGCTGATGGCGTTACACTGGTAGGAGGAGCAGTGGCGGCGATTCGACGGGTGATCGAATCGCTCTGGCGCCGCACCGTGTCTGCCCGCGCTCGAAGGGTTTGGTTCTGTTGTTTCAAAGCCTCCAATGAACCGCGCAACTCATCATTCTCCCGATCCTTGAGGGCCTGCTCCATCTCGGCGAGTTGCTTGTCCATCAAAGCGGTTTTTGTCTCGATCTCCAGGGCTTGGCGCTGCAGAGCATCGCGTGCCTCGACGAGCTGATTTTCCGTCTCCGACGTTTCGTTAACGGGCAAAGGAGAACGGTCAGCGAGCGGACCCGGTTTGTCACAACCGATGAGGGGGAGAAAGGCGGCGACAATCCAAAGGGAGCGAAGGCAGGCGTGCATGGGCGTGGAGTGGGGACTCCAGTCTGACGTCACTGAGAGCGCTGTATTCACCGCGCGGTCTTTTTTTCCGTTTCGCGACGAAACCTTTCCTGTGCAGGACTTCAAGCAACCGCCAGAGGTGAAGGCGATGAAGAAGAGCAAAAAGGGCAAACCTTAGTTCCCCTGTTAACAGGCAACTGAGAGCACCATTTTCTTGCGGACACCTGACGTGTCAGGGTATGCTTTCCGGAAATGCGCGCTCACCTGCTATTTGTTGCCATCGGCCTGATGGGTTTGTTGCATGAGGCAGAAGCCTATCTGGTAGGACCGGCGGTCAATCTGGAGAAGCTTAGCGAAGAGGCTGACATCATCTTTAAGGCCACTGCAGTCGCAAGTGCTGCGGTTGAGGATGCATGGTTCAAGCCAGTCCCTGGCTTTGAAGCATGGGAAACCGAGTTCAAAGTCATCCTTGTCATCAAAGGCGTGAAACAGGAGCAAACGCTTCACTTCCGCCATTACGACAACAGTCGAAGGCCGCCGATGTTCATGTCCTACCAACCGCAGTTCTACCACTTTGAGCCAGGGCGGAGCTATCTTGTGTTTGCCAAACAAACCGACACGACGGGAGAGTTTCGTCAGCTTTGGACTCATCATACGGGTAAAAGTGATCAGGGTGTGCTGTTATGCGCGAACGATGTTGGTCCTGCCTCTCCAAAGGTACAGGAGATTCTGTGGAATGAATTGCTGGCATTGCTGCAAAGCCCTAATGCCGAGGATACGATCTATGGCATTCGGCAACTCGACCAGATGAGCGATATGCCGAATCGATACGAATTCACCAAGGATTTTGAGCGTGCCGAGGTCATCAAGGCGGTTGGAGGTCTGTTGAGCCATGCCGATCCCGACATCGTGCAGGCAGCAATCACGGTGATTGGTTCGGACAATCCCTATCTGAAAGATGAAAGCGCACCCTATTGGTTAGCGACTGTTGGAAGCACTGTGGTGCCTGGGCTTGGGAAAATGGATCTCAATATGAAGAATCTGGGTGGCGAGCGCTGCTGGCAGGAGCTGATCCTTATTGCGGATGGGAAAGCGCCGTCGGCAACGAGGGCGTTGGCAATACGATCTCTGGGACGGGTGCAAAACCCTGCTTTTTTAGAGCCAATTGGCCGCTGGCTCACAGACACCGAGTCAGCAGTGCGCGCTTCGGCCACGCTGCTGCTGGCCGATTTCCCCCAGGGTGACAACTTGAAGCATTTCCAACAGTTAGCCGCTGATGCTGCGCCAGAAGTGCGGATGTGCGCTGCTTATGAGATTGGTTACACTCAGCGTATCGAGCTAGCCGGCACGCTGGGCACCTTGCTCACGGACCCGGATGGCAAAGTCCGCCAGGCAGCATCCCTCAGCCTGCTTTCCTTTTCACCGAAGCATCACGAGATCGAGCAAGTGTTTCTTGCGAATCTTGATAACGACGAATTCAGTCCCCTCTTCCTAAACGTCCTTGCGGGTGAGCAGCCTGAAACTTATCTGGAACCTCTGGCCAAAGTGGTGGAGCAGAAGACTGAGCCAAAGAACTGGCCGGGAGGAGAGATTCCCGCATTCACTGCCTGGAACATTCTGTTCAGATACCTCCAGACCCAACCTGCCCATGCGATTCGTGATGGCACTTTTAATCGTCATCTGGATGTGCTGGAAAAAGGCTACTCGACGGGTTCCGCCGAGCAACGGGACTTGTATGCCTTTTATCTGCAACGCGACATGACGGCCCGGGCGAGGGCGTATCGTGCCGCAGCCCAAAAGGCGGTGTCCTACGATCTCAATCAGGCCTTCAACATGGTGGATCAGAATCCGGCGGGCTTCATGAGGCAGTGACAAAGAAGGGGGAAAGTTAAACGCTTGCCGCGTGTTTAACACTTTGCGTCTCAACTCTCCGCGGATGAATTTTTCGATTAACTTCTTCTATACGACCCTTCTGCTTCTGGCAGTGCTGGCTGACTCAAACGCTGAATCGTCTGCGGCTGCCACGACCCAGTTCGATGTGGTTTACAAATCGACGGAACAGGGGTCGCTGAAGTTGGATTTGCATTATCCGGCGACGCCGAAGTCCGGGGTGAAGTTTCCGCTGGTGTTGTTCACGCATGGCGGCGGCTGGGCGGCGGGTACGAAGACGATTGGAGATCGTGGGGTGCGTTTCATGGGTGTAAAGGCGCTGAATGAGCAGGGCTTTTGTGTGGCATCTGTGGAGTATCGACTTTGCACACCGGATGGAAACATCACGGTGCGTGATTGTGTGACTGACGCGAAGGATGCCTTGCGGTTTTTGGCCAAGCATGCGGCGAAGTTTTCGATCGATGCTGAGCAGGTGTTCACCTGGGGGGACTCGGCGGGCGGGCATCTTGCGCAGATGCTGCTGCTGTCAGCGCCGGAGACGTTTCCTGGGGATCCGCTGCTTGCGGATGCTAAGTATCGTCTCATTGCGGGGGTGTCCTGGTATGGGCCTTGCGATTTTGAGAGGATTGAGCTTTTCACGCCGCCCGGGGGCAAGGGGGTAGGTGACCGGTTTGGTTCGCGCATCCTCAAGAGGGGTGCGGATGAGACGACGAAGCTTGCGGCTTATCGCGAGGTGAGTCCCGTGAACTATCTCCGTCCCGACAGTCCGCCGCTGCTGATGATGCAAGGCGACAAGGATCCCACCATCCCCGTGCAGCATGCGCGTTACATGAAGGAGCGTGGTGATGCCGTGAAGGCACCGGTTGAGGTTGTCATCGTTGAGAACTCCGGACACAACTGGCGCGAGGTGGGTGGCCAATTGAACCCGCCACTGGACGAGGTCATGAACGGGACGGCAGCCTTCATGAGACGGTATCTGGAGCGACGCATGAAATCCGGCGCTCCATGATCGATCGCTTCCGGTGTGCCCGAATCATTGGCCACACCTTCACAAGTCCTCGAGGCTAGGCTCCAGTGCCGACGTACTCGGCAGAGTAGGTATCGAATTTTGCCACGGTGCCCTTGGCAGGTGCATCCTTGACGTCATAGACATTGTTGCCGACGATTTCCTGGGACTTGGTGTCGAAAATCATCACCGACTTGGAGCCGGTGCTGTTGCTGTCCTTGACGGTGTCCACAGCGATGTAGCGGGCTTTGCTCTTTTTGGTGCGGTTGGCGGCGAGGTCACGCTGCCGTTTGGCTTCAAGCTGGGCGGCGGCGTTGCGTGCGCGAGCTTCGGCGACTTTGCGCTGGCGCTCGGTGGCCTTGCGCTTGCTCACGATGTAGACGGTGGCGGCCACGACGGCGCCTGTCGCGAGGCCGATGACGGCGGATTCATGGCCACTGGCCCCGGCGGCACTGGCGATGGAGCCGGCTCCGATCCCGCTCAATCCGCCAAAGAGGGCGGCATTGGCCTCAGGTGACAAGCCTTCACAACTGGAGAGGAAGATCCCTGCGGTGAGCACGCAGGCGGTGGTCTGAATGGTTTTGGTGTTCATGGGGAGATTACCGTTTCTGACTTACGAAGGTATCGACTCAGACCGAATTAGGCAAGCCAGAAATCACGGCCCAATCACTTTGCGCCCTTCTGCAGCTTGGCTGCGGCTCGCGGTTCCCCCTCAGTGGCGGCCTTCTGATACCAGTCACGGGCCGCCGTCGCATCCGCAGTGACGCCGAGACCTCCTTCGAGGCATTGGGCATAGAAGAACATGCTGGTCGGATCCCCTCTTTCGGCTCCCTGGCGGAAGAGAACGGCTGCGGTGGCCGGATTTTCGGGGACGCCCGCTCCGTTCATGTGCAGCACGCCCAGGTTGCCGTAGCTGGGTGCCCAGTCCAGGGAGCGCGCGCGTTCGAAGTGGGACAGGGCTTTCGCGTACTCTTTGGTTTCCTTGTAGTAGAAGTCTCCCAGGCGATCGATCGCGGCGGGATAATCTTTGGCGGCGGCTTGATTCAGATAGTCCAGACCCATGGTGGTGTCCTTGGCCACGCCTTTGCCGAGCAAGTAACTTTCACCCGCCAGGTAGGCGCAGGCCGCGTCTCCCTTGGCGGCACCGCGCACGAACCAGGCGATGGCGCGGGCCATGTCACCCGGGGCTTTGCGATTCGAATAGACGAGTCCGCCCTGGCGCATGGCGATGATGTTTTCGTCAGCGGCGGCTTCTTCATACAAGGCCAAAGCGCGAACGGGATCCGTGCTTCTGATGTTTTCGGCGAGCAGCACGATCGCACTGGTGACGTGCAGGGCAGCGGCCTCTTCGAGGGGAACTTGGATCACTTCGAAGGCCTCGCGGTCGGCGGGTTTTTCATCGCGAATGAATCGGGCGCAAATGGTTTCCAATCGGCGGCGAGGTTCCTGTTCATCTGGGAAACGTCGGGCCAGAGCGACGAGAGCCACCATGGCTCCATGCCAGTCCTCCGCGGTGGCGAGCTTTTGCGCTTCTTCCAGACCGGTCGCCAGCGGGTTGGGTTTTGGCACCGGAACAGGGAGCGGTTTTGGGGGTTCGGGTTTGGGTTCGACTGGGGTAGGTGTCGTCACCATTGGCTCGGGAGCGGGAGGCGTGACGGTTGGCGTTTCGACTTTGGCGACGACGGGAGTGGCGGGGGCAGGTTTGGGCTCAGGTGTAGGCGTGGTGGAGAGCAGGGGCCTTGGCTCGGGTGTTGCGACAGGGGTTGTGCCGGGGCGGGTCGATTGATGCCAGAAAAAAGCTCCGCCACCTGCCAACACGATCAAGGTTCCGAGAGTGAGGATGAGCGGAACTTTTGAGCTCGGTTTGGCTGGCTGAGGCGGGGGCGCAATCGGATTGGCGGGCGGGATCGGGGGAGGAAGTGCAGCGGGAACAGGAGGGGGCTGGGGTGAGGGCTTCGGAGGAAGCGAAACCGGACCGGCTACCGTGACGGGTTCGTCGAAGATGGTGGCCATGGGGTCCATTTCTTCGACTCCCGTGCTGGGCGCGGGCGTCGGGGCCGAGACATCGGCGGGCAGGCTGAACAAGACGGACTCGATCTCCCGGCGCAGTTCGCCCACTTGCGGGCGATTGTCCGGCTGTTTTTCGAGCATGTGTTTGAGCAGCTTGACCACGGAAGCGGGCATGCCTGCCAGTTGCTCCACCGGCAC
Organism: Verrucomicrobiaceae bacterium; assembly: GCA_947440575.1. Lineage (GTDB taxonomy): Bacteria > Verrucomicrobiota > Verrucomicrobiia > Verrucomicrobiales > Verrucomicrobiaceae > JAGRPD01. The sequence goes on along the minus strand of CANETF010000189.1, from coordinate 1,904 downwards.
CTCTTTGTAGAGATGCTTGCTCATCACTTGAGCCATCGAACCTGAGAACGGCGCTTTGCCTGTCAGCATGCTCCAGAGAGTCACCCCGAGGGAATAGATGTCTGACCGGATATCGACCTCCTTTTCCTCCAGTTGCTCCGGGCTGGCGAAATGGGGAGTGCCGAGGAAGCCACCCTGAGTCAGGGTCATCTCGCCCACGCCGTCACCGTCCACGGCTTTGGCCAGGCCAAAATCGATGACCTTCACCGCGATGCCGCCATCATCTTCCTCATGAAGCATGATGTTGGCGGGTTTGATGTCGCGGTGGACCAGTTTTTGTTTGTCAGCCGCCACCAGGGCGCGGGTCACTTGGAGAGCGATGTCGAGGGCCATGCGCAGGGGCAGCGGTCCGTCACGGCGGAGGCGGGCATCGACGGTTTCGCCATCGACGAACTCCATGGCGTAGAAATAGGTGTCGTCCTCGTTGCCGAGGTGGAACACGGAGGCGACGTTGGCATGGCGCAGCCCGGCGGCGGCGCGGGCTTCCCGGAGGAAACGCTGGCGTACCACCTCGCTGTCGAGGAAGGCGGGGTTGATCACTTTCAGCACCACGTGGAAGCGCAGGTTGGTGTCGAAGGCCTTGTAAGTGACCCCCATCGCTCCGCGGCCGAGTTCATGAAGCGTGCCGTCAGGCTTGCGCAGAACTTCGTAATGTTGAAATTTTTCCGGCTCGGCCATTGCTGACAGCAATGAAACTCGGATCAGCCTCATTGAAACTAGAAACTTTCCAACAGTGCGCTATCATTCGCGATTATGGCAGCCAAAGTTCGCATCCTATCCAACGACGGCACCCCTCCCCAGGAGATCGTGATCGGCAACACCGCCAGCATTGGGCGCACGCCGGAGAATACCATCTGCCTGTCGGGAAACGCCCGGATTTCAAGGCAGCACTCGCTCATTCGCTGCTTCAACGGCGTGCAATACCAGATCATGGATCTCGGCAGCCGGAATGGCACATACGTGGGTGACCGGCGGGTGGTGACACCGGTGACGTTGGAGAATGGGTCGGTGATTCATATCTCCGGCACGGAAATTCACTTCGAAATGATCGAGGAGGAGCCCAATGAAGGCGGAGAGATTTTGGATTTCACGGTCGCCAACACCTCGGGCGGCTCCAATTCCAGTCTGCAGCATGTGGCGATTTTGGTCTGTGACATTCGGGGATTCAGCACGGTGTCAGAAGATCTGGAGCCGGACGCGCTGGCCCGGGTGTTGGGAAGTTGGTTTGCGGATGCTGGAAACGCGGTCAACCTGTCGGGTGGCACCGTCGACAAGTTCATTGGGGATGCGATCCTGTCCTATTGGATCGAGCCGCATGAGCCGGCGGCAACGGGGGGTGCTTGCAATACGGCGCTCGAGGTCGCTGAAAAACTGCTGATCACGGCGAAGAACCGGACTTGGCCTGGCATGACGCAGCCGTTTCGGGTCGGGATTGCCCTGCATTTTGGTCCGGTGAATTGCGGTAACATTGGTCTCGTGGCGCAGCGTGATGCGACCATCATTGGGGATGCGGTCAACACGGCTTTCCGCCTGGAATCCGTGATGAAACAGCTTGGGCAGGATTTGATCCTTTCCCAGGACTTCGCGGCCATGCTGAACCCGGCCCCCAGGCTCATTGACCTGGGCGAGCACCAGCTCAAAGGCAAGAATCAGCATGTCCGTGTTCACGCGCTGGCCGATTCATCGTCCACCGAGGTTTCAGGCTGATACCCGGAGGCGGGAGCGGTTTTGTCTTCCTCCTTTTCCATTTGTGATTTTGGCTTTATGGGTGGGAATGCCTTCTCCTGAATTTCATCCGCGCGATCCTTTGCATGGGATTACTTTGGAGCGTTTGTTGACGCAGTTGGTGGAGAAGCATGGGTGGG
>CANETF010000188.1 GCA_947440575.1 Verrucomicrobiaceae bacterium | reverse complement strand
CGCGCATACTTCGGCGGATCCGGGTCTCGCCGCGTGCTGTAGCTATCAGCCTCACGATAGTAACTCTTCCTCTCACCCGGGGTCGTGATTCGGTCGACAGACGAAACCGATTCGCCACCCCAGGAAAGAACCTGAGTCACTGCCAGAAACAAAAACGTGATTCGCTGGAAGAACATGCGGGTGAAGGAAAAACGGTAGGGTCCAAGACTGTCCCCTGAAGGAGGACAGGTCAAAGGTTCGCCGCGTAAGCTTGCAACTGCCGATACTCATTCAGCATCCGTTTGACCGCCGCCACAGTGGCTTCAACCTGCTGCGCTAAGGGAGCCAAAGCCGGGGTCTCAAAAACGATCTCCAACGGCCGCTCCCGTTGACTTGGCGGACCACTCAGAATCCCAGCGTAACCCTCCCGAATGATACCCTGGTCAGCCGAAAACCCATCAATGATCTCCTGCGGGCAGCACGGCAAATGCTCACGCGCCGCCGCCAACGCCGGACGCAACAAGTGCTCACTCAACACCGCACCACTGACAAATCCATAACACCCGTCACACTCATCATCCGAATGCAGCGCAATGATTCCATCATACCGTTCGGCGGTCAGCTCTCTCTCCAAATAGAGCACCTCAGGTTGTGAGGATCCCGACCAAAACTCCCGGTTCAAATCCAGTCCGTTCTGGTTGTAACGAGTGCCCCGGCGGTAGCCCGTCGGATTGCAGACTGGGAAAAAATGCAGCTCAAAGTCGCTCAACTCCTCAAGCATCTCAGCCGCCCACCGAGAGAGTTCCAACGCAGCCAAGACCCCTGCTGGCTCGTCCCCATGAATGCCCCCGAAAACCCCGAACTTGTATCCCTGGCCCGCCTTCTGGGGCTTCCGCACGATCTTTTGCAACGTGATCCCCTCGTCCGACGCCACATGAGCTCTCCCTCCGCCGATTCGATCAGCGGGTCGCGTGTCCAGGTTTGAAGCAAAAGCAATCACCCCACAAGGAATAAACTATAATCCCGATAGATCAAGTAGGTTTTTGGTTTCGCATGTCTCAAATGAACTAAATCCGCCTTTTCCTTGGCCTCCAGACTTTCCTTCCTATCCTCCGCCTCCCTCGCCCATGTCTTTGAAACTCCGCCTCAATACCGCCACCGCCACCCAAGTCGTCCTCGCCAAGATCGGCAACCCCCAGCGCGATGAACCCCTGCAAACCTCCCGCCAAGTCTTCGACATCGCCGAATCCGATCAGGAAGCCCTCACCGCCCTGTTCCTAAAGCCCTTCAAAAACCTCATCGGCCATCGCTTCGTCCACTACACCTCCCTGGACAAGCAAGACATGTACCGCTGCGCCAAAACCATTTTCGCAGACCCCGACAAACTCCTCCCCGCCGGCATCGAAATCGCCCAGCGCCTCTACGCCAAATCCAATCACCCCAACATCAAAGCGGGTGACCTCTGCATCGCCTTCCTCAAAGAGGTGCACATCGAAGGCGAACTCGTCAGCGGCCTCTGCATTCTCAAATCAGACAGCGTCGTGCCCTTCTTGAGCATCACCACCCACGACGGCGACTTGCATCTCTCCACCCAGCAAGGCATTCAACCCGAGAAGATCGACAAAGGCTGCCTCATCCTCGACTTCAAAGCCGACCAGGGCTACTACGTACTCACCTTCGACCGCAGCGGTGGCGACACCAAATTCTGGGTCCGCGAATTCCTCAGCGTCGAAGCCGTCCCAGACGCCGCTTTCCTCACCAGCGCCTACGCCAAAATGGCCGTGTCCTTCCTCGAAGAACAAAAACCTGAGGACGACACCCCCCCCTGGGACACCTGCAACGCCGCACGCGAAGCCCTCGAATACTTCGAAGAGCGTGACCAATTCGATCTCCAAGAATTCGAAAAAGAAGTGCTCAAAACCCCCGAAGCCGCTGCCGCCTTCGAAGAACACCGAGCCCGCATCGCCGAAGAGCAGGGACAAACCCTCGACACCAGCTTCGAGATCTCCAAAAAAGACGTCACCAAAGCCAAAAAACGCATCGGTGCCGTGCTCAAACTCGACACCGGCGTCGAGATCCACGTCAAATCCACCCTCTCCACCGAGTACGATCCCGTGCTCGAACGCGGCTACGACGACACCAAAGGCATGAAGTTCGTGAAGGTCTATTACAAAGAGCAACTCTCAGCGAGCTGATTCAACGCCGCCTCAGCGCAGCCCGCAACGCTTCCAATTCCTCCTCGACCACCTCCGGATTACTCACCGTCTGCGCGATCTCCCCGCGCACCGCCTCACGAAAACGCTGCCGCAGCCGGTGAATCGCCACCTTCACCGCGGCCTCACTGATGCCCAACTGCGCCGCCGCGGCCGCTTGCGACTGATCATCCAGCCCGGTCGTCAGCCAAGGCTTCAACACCGCAAAGTGCTCGGCCTTGCCCTCCTCCCCGAGCGTCCTTTCCAAACTAACCAAAGCCCGCGCCAGCAGTGTCACCGCCCACTCCCGATCAAACGCCGCATTTGGCGCCATCACCTGGGCATCTTCCACCTGCAACCCCGGCTCCGTGTCCGTGCGCCCACTTTGCAGCGAAACATGCTCACAGCCGCCCCCTCGCTTCAAAGCCCCCGCCCGCTCCCGCTGATCCGCCGCAAACCGCTTCACCGCCGCCAGCAGATAACTGCGAAACCGCCCCCGCTCCGGATCAGCTCCCTCCATCGCCCCGCCCTCCAGCAACCGCGCAAAAAAATCATGCGCCAACTCCCGCGCCACATCCTCTTCCCGCCCATCCCGCCGCAAAAACACCACCACCGGCGCATAATACGCCGCATACAACTCACTCAACGCCCCCTGCGCCGCCGCGTCACTCCCGCACGATCGCGCCACCAACGTCCAGCGTGTGTCATGAAAGGAGGAGGTCATGGTTTCATATGATCCGGAGTAAAGTGCGAAAACCACAGCTTCCCGATCACCTTGTCCCAGTCCACAAAGAACTCTTCAGCGACCCCGCCGCGCTTCAGCAGCAAGCCTTTGTCCTCCCGCTTCACCACGCGGCCAATGTACGGGTACCCGCTCTCATGCTCAAAAGCAATGAGGTCTCCTCGACCAAAACCGGTGTCCAACTTGGAGGCCAGCCAATGGCTGCCTTGGGGCACACCCGCTTCATTTCTTCCCGCCATTCGATAGGCCTCCAAAATGAATCCCTTGATGAAAAAGGCGACGACCACCGCCACAACCGCCTGCCCACCCCAGCTCGCTAATCGCCGGCGCGGACGCGGCGCCGCATTCACTGGGTGCTGGTGCATCCACCAAAGCGTCGCCGCCACTGCAGCCGCGACCGCGACCACCGTTAGCGTGATCGCCGCCCACGGATAGGCGTCCTGATAACGTGGCAGTTGATAAAAGCCGGCGATGCCCGCGCCAATGACCGCAAGCGACCACCAAAACAGTTGTTTGCCAAAAACAGCATTCACTTCGAACCATCGCTTGTCCGAGTTCACGGTGGACAGCAAGCGCACACCGTAGAACGAATTCCTCGGCACCCCTCGCAGCCACAGCGGAACAGCCAGACCGAAAAGTAGCATGCCCATCAGCATCGTGGCACTGGCAATGGCCATTGGGGGCAATCCACCTCCGCCAGCGGCCGCTGATTTGGCGAGAGACGCGCTGCCAGTCATGGTCCAGCGTTCCACCAGCCACCACATCAGAGCGCAGAGAAAAACTCCCGCCGGAATCATCCAAAAGCTGTGAAGGCGTCTCGGAGCTTTCGGTCGTCCTTGGACCGTGCCCGTGCCCGCCCCCGCCACCTGCGTCTTGAACTCCTCCGCACTCTGTTGCCGCCGCGCCCGCTCCTTCTCCAGTGCCCGAAACACAACGGCGTCCATGCCTCCCCCCACGCCCGCCAGCTCCGACGGCGCCGCAAACCGCCCCAGCGGCAACTCCCCCGTCAACATCTCATAAAACACCGCGCCCAAACTGTAAATGTCCGCGCGATGATCCACACTCGCCGGCTTCTCAATCTGCTCCGGCGCCATGTACGGAGCCGTGCCCAGCTTCGCCCCGCTCTGCGTCAGCAGCATCCCCCCATCCGCCTCCTCACCCAAAATCTTCGCGATCCCAAAGTCCGCAATTTTGATCCCACCCTTGGCATCCAGCAAAAGGTTCTCCGGCTTGATGTCGCGATGCAACACCCCCTGACCGTGCGCGAATTGCAGCGCATCACAAATCGCCGGAATCACCTCCAGCGCCTGCTCCGGGGTGAAACGCCCCGCCCGCATCGCCTGCCGCAGATTCACCCCATCCACATGCTCCATGATCAGAAACCAAAAGCCATCGCGCTCGCCAAAATCATGCACCGTCACGATGTGCGGATGCGAGAGCCGCGCCAACACCTGCCCCTCCCGCGTGAACCGCTCCGCAAACCCCGGAATCGCCGCCAGCGACTTCGGCAGCACCTTCAACGCCACCACCCGATTCAGCCGCGGCTGCCGCGCCCGAAACACGGCGCTCATTCCCCCGCGCCCAATCAACTCCTCAACCTCCAAATCCGGAAACGCCTGCGCCACCTCCTCCAAGCTCGGCAAATCTGACCGCACCAGCGGCACCGTATCCCTTTCTCCCAGCCCTTGCGCCACCAACTCAAGCAGCTCCTCAGGGTTCAATCCGTGCAGGGGGTCCGATGGCGATGAAGTCGATGTCATGGTACCTGTTCCCTGAGGATTTGAGCGCCCAAGGTTACCGCAAAAATCCACCAGCGCGAAAAAATCGTGCCTATCTCCCCCACGCCCGCCATTCCGCATTTGCCCGCGTTCGTATCCCATATCAGAGTCCCATCATGCCAACCCCTGCCTTCCACTACCAAGAACTCCTCGAACTCGGCACCGACGACACCGAATACCGCCTGCTGACCAAGGATCACGTCCGCGTCGAAAAACTGGGCGACAAGGAGCTACTCGTCGTCGCCCCCGAGGCGCTCACACTACTCGCGAACCAAGCCTTCCACGACATCAACTTCTTCCTGCGCCCGAAACACCTCAAACAGGTCGCCGCCATCCTCGATGACCCCGAGGCCAGCGAAAACGACCGCATGGTCGCCCTCACGATGCTCAAGAATGCCGACGTGGCCTCCGCGGGTTTGCTGCCCTTCTGCCAGGACACCGGCACCTCGATCATCATGGGCAAAAAAGGCCAGCAGGTCTGGACCGGCGGCGGTGACGAGGCCGCGCTCTCGAAGGGCGTGTATCTCGCCTACACGGAGAACAACCTGCGCTACTCGCAGAATGCCGCGCTCGACATGTTCACGGAGAAAAACACCGGCACCAATCTGCCCGCGCAGCTCGATTTGTATGCCACCGATGGCGACGCGTATAAATTCCTCTTCATCGCCAAAGGCGGCGGCTCGGCGAACAAGGCCTTCCTTTATCAAGAAACCCGCGCGGTGCTCAATCCGAAGAGCATCGTGAAGTTTTTGTCCGACAAAATGGTCACGCTCGGCACCGCCGCGTGCCCGCCGTATCACCTCACCTTCGTCATCGGCGGCACCTCGGCCGAATCGACGATGAAACACGTCAAACTCGCCTCCACGAAGTATTACGACAACCTCCCCACCACCGGCAACGAGCACGGCCGCGCCTTCCGCGATGTCGAGCTCGAGGCGCAGATGCTCCAGGCCGCCCGCGAGTGCGGCATCGGCGCGCAGTTTGGCGGGAAATACTTCGCACTCGACGTGCGCATCATCCGCCTGCCGCGTCACGGCGCGTCCTTGCCCATCGGCATCGGCGTGTCCTGCTCCGCCGACCGCCAGGCGAAGGGCAAGATCACGCGTGACGGCGTCTTCATTGAAAAGCTCGAAACGAACCCGCTGCAATACATCCCCGAGGAGCTGCGCCACCGCAAAGACACCAACGCCGTGCGCATCGACACGAACCGCCCCATGGCCGAGATCCGCGCCGAGCTGAGCAAGTATCCCACCACCACGCGCCTCCTCATCAACGGCCCCATCATCGTCGCCCGCGACATCGCGCATGCGAAGCTGAAGGAGATGCTCGATGCCGGCAAGCCGCTGCCCGACTACTTCAAAAATCACCCCGTCTATTACGCCGGTCCCGCCAAAACACCCGCCGGCATGCCCAGCGGCAGCTTTGGTCCCACCACCGCCGGCCGCATGGACAGCTACGTCGATCTCTTCCAAAGCCACGGCGGCAGCATGATCATGATCGCCAAAGGAAATCGCGGCCAACAAGTCACCGACGCCTGCAAAAAACACGGCGGCTTCTACCTCGGCAGCATCGGCGGCCCCGCCGCCATCCTTGCCAAAGAAAACATCAAGAAGGTCGAAGTCGTCGAATTCCCCGAACTCGGCATGGAAGCCATCTGGAAGATCGAAGTCGAAGACTTCCCGGCCTTCATCCTCATCGACGACAAAGGAAACGATTTCTTCCAAAGCGTCGGACCGGGGTGCTCGGTGAAGCATTGAGATGAACGATCCGAATCCAAATGACGGGGTGAAAACTCAAATGCGCGTTTGATCGTCTCGACGCGCACGTTTCATTGAAAGCCATGCCCACCCCCATCCGCGTCACCATCTGGAACGAGTACATCCACGAACGCCAAAACCCGACCGTCGCCGCGATTTACCCAACAGGTATCCACGGGCTCCTGGCGGAGGTTTTGAGCACCAACGACGATTTGATCATCCGCACAGCGACGCTCGATGAGCCGGAACAGGGCGTTTCGCAGGCAGTGCTCAATGAAACCGACGTCCTCCTCTGGTGGGGCCACTCCGCCCACGACGCCGTCCTCGACGAAACCGTCACCCGTGTGCAACAACGCGTCCTCGCTGGCATGGGACTCATCGTCCTTCACTCCGGGCATTTCTCTAAAATCTTCAAACGACTCATGGGCACCAGCTGCGCCCTCTGCTGGCGGGAAGTAGGCGAGCGAGAGCGAGTCTGGGTGGTCAATCCAGGCCACCCCATCACCGCAGGCATCAGCGACTGCATCGAGATCGAACACTCCGAAATGTATGGCGAACCCTTTGGCATTCCGACACCGGACGAACTGATCTTTGTGTCGTGGTTCCAAGGTGGCGAAGTCTTCCGCAGCGGCGCGACTTGGACACGAGGCCTCGGCCGCATCTTCTACTTCAGCCCCGGGCATGAAGTTTATCCCATCTACCATCATCCTGATGTCCAACGCGTGATCGCCAACGGCATTCGCTGGGCGCAACCTCAAGAAGGAAACCACACCACACCTCGCCATGTTCCCGTCGATCAAGCCCGAGAAAAAATCATCGCGCATGGCGGCACGGTGCATCTAGCCGACGGCCAACTGAAGTAGCCTAGTTCAACACCAAAAACGCCGCCACCCGGATCACGGATGACGGCGCTGTGCCTGTTTGCTGAATCTCAGAAGTTCAGGTTACTTCTTGGCGCAGCAGGTCTTACAGGCCTCGGCGTCTTTGCAGCAATCCGCGCACTTGTCCTTGCAGCAAGTCGCACACGCCGAAGCACCGCTTTTGCAGCAGCTCATCCCACCAGTGGCAGTAGAGCAGGAAGACAAGGTACCCATGACCGTCAGGGCAAGAATAGAGAGAATCGTTTTCATGATGTTTGTTTCGTAAATGAAGTTTTCGTTTTGAATGATAGCACATGCCAATCTGCATTCGTGGCACGACCGAACCCGGCAGCTTTGGCGGGGATCAAGCTCGATCACGCTCCCTTTCGACGGGACTTTCGCGGCCTCGTCCTCTAACGACGCCTCGCAGCACTCAACAGAGCAGAGCCCGGTGCTTCAAATACCACCGTGGCGGTCCCCCTCTTCGCACCACCACCCGAAAACGCTCCACCGATGGCCTCTTCGAACCAACCCCAATAAACTGACCCACAAGGGTTTCGGGGAGAATGGCAAAGGAGGTTCCAGGCCCAGCCGGCTTGATTGCCTTAGGCGCCACATCTCTTTGAATCGACTCACGCGTGCAAAGGCAACTGCCCTCATCCGCAGTGCCTGAAGAATCCACCTCCTGACACATCGGGCAACCCACTTCCGCCTGCACCGTCACCTGATGCCACCCGCAGCAACAAAGCGGAGCAGCCAGGAAAAGGCTGAGTAAAACGGCGAACCAGCGAGGTATCATCGTACGGTAAGATACTCCAGGCCGGAAAATATTCAATCTTTCTTCACCCCGGACCAAGAATCCGTAGCCATGTCCCTCGCCGAATCACACCCCACCAAGGCGCTGCAACTGATACTTCGCCTCAATCTCTTGCACCCAATCGACATTCTCCAAATACCACCGCACACTGCGCCGCAATCCCGTCTCAAACGTCTCCAACGGCGCCCACCCCAGCTCACGCTCGATCTTTGAACAGTCAATCGCATACCGCCGATCATGCCCCGGCCGATCCTTCACATACGTGATCAAGTCTTCCGCCCGGCGATTTAATTCCGGCCGCTCAGCGTTCACCGCATTGATGATGGCATGCACCACATCAATGTTCTTCATCTCGCACTTACCCCCAATATTGTAGGTTTCTCCAACCTCTCCTTTGACCATCGCCAGCGCCAAGCCCCGGCAGTGGTCCTCCACATAAAGCCAGTCCCGCACATTGCTGCCATCACCATACACAGGCAAAGACTCACCCCGCAGCACCTTCTGAATCATCAGGGGCATCAACTTTTCAGGGAACTGAAACGGCCCATAGTTGTTCGAACAATTCGTCGTCACCACGGGCAAATGAAAGGTGTGCAGGTACGCCCGCGCCAAATGATCACTGCCCGCCTTGCTGGCCGAGTAAGGACTGTTCGGCGCATACGGCGTCGTCTCACTGAATGCCGGATCTGTCGCCGAGAGCGAACCAAAAACCTCATCAGTGGATACATGCAAAAATCGAAAATCATCCCGCCCATCTGCCAACCGTCCTTGATGATGCGCCTTCGCTGCCTCCAACAACCTGAACGTTCCCACAAAATTCGTCATGATAAACTCCTCCGGCCCATCAATGCTCCGGTCCACATGCGACTCCGCTGCCAGATGCATCACCGCATTGATATCATGCTCCGCCAAAAGCTGACCCACCAAATCACGATCCAGAATATCTCCCCTCACAAACACATGCCTCGAGTCACCGGTAAGCGCGGCGAGATTCGAAAGATTGCCCGCATAGGTCAACTTGTCCAAATTCACCACCTTCTCCACCGT
>CANETF010000187.1 GCA_947440575.1 Verrucomicrobiaceae bacterium | reverse complement strand
CGGAAACATTGAGTGCGTAGGTGATGGCGTCGGCATCCAGGAGGTCGTTGTCGTCGGTGTCCTTGAAGCCGTCGTTGCCGAAGGCGGAGGTGAACAGGCTGGCGAAGGAGGTGCTGGCGTTGGTGGCGAAGGTGGTGTCGTCCACGGTCAGCGTTGGCGCCGGGGTGGCGTTGGGGCTGATGGTGGGGGTGTCGTCGTCGACGACGATGGTGAAGTTGCCGAGGATGACGTCGCCGTCGGAGTCTTTGGCGGTGAAGTTGAATTTGAGTTGGAGGTCGTCCTCGGTGTTGGCGGTGGGGTGATCCAGAGGTTTGACGAGCGTGAAGTTGTAGGAACCCGCTGCGTCATCGTTGAGGCTGGCGTGAAACACGACGCTTGCGTCGGCGGTGCTGATGGGGGTTGCGGCACCGGTGTAGCCGACCAGTGTACCGTCGGCGAGGAGGGTTGTGGTGACGGACAGAAGTCCCGAAGTCAGGGTTGCAGGGGTCGTACCATCGGTCGTTACCTGGACTGTGGAATTGGTGAAGGAAACGCTGCGGTTTCCGATCAGAGCATCGTCAGGACCAGTCGTGTCATCAAGGTTGTCACCACCCCATTTGATTTGCAGGCTGGATGTCGCGGTCGTTGCGATGCCGGGGAGATCACCATCACCGCCTGCGATGCCGCCCGGGAGTCCGTCTTCATCGACGGATTGAATTTCAACTGGGCCGAGTAGCTCTGGGGAATCGTCTTCGACCTCAAAGGTCAGGGTGCCGGTCGCACTGGAGATCCCGTTGGTGGCGGTGACGGGGATCACAAAGGTCAAGGCGTCCTCATCATTGCTGCCGTCGGGAGTGTTGATAGGGTGATCGAGTGGGCGCAGGAGGGTGATGCTATAGTCGCCGGCATTATTGATTGTGATAGACAGGACGGTGGTTTCAGGGACGGAGTCGCCGTCCAGATCGATCCTGCCTTCGAGGAGTTTGGTGCCCGTGCCAAACCAAGTTACGGGGAGCCCCCCTGAGGTGAATGGAGTGGGAAGGGAGGGATTTTCGGAATTGAGAGGATCAGATGGTAGGCCAAGAGTAAGCGAGAGAGGCAGACCGTTCGGATCGGATACCGGAATTCTTCCCGTGACGGTGGGAACATCCGATTGATCTAGTTCAAACGCGCTTCCGTCACTATCTAGGTTGCCGTCGGTCAAACCCTCCTCCGAGGCTGGATCGGCAACAACATCAATGATAATGGGGGGTAAGATGACAGGGGTGGAAGCGGAGCGGAGTGATGGCTGGGTGTCCTCAGGTGTTTCCTCCTCAATCTCTTCACGGAGAGCGAGGCGGTCATAGCGGTCTTCATTGAGCCAAGGGCGCGCGTCGACGGGTAGGGGAGCGAAGTCCAGGGGGCTGTCGCCATAGAGAGCGATCCAGGTCAAGAAATCATCGACAGGCACATGGCCTGGCTGGTTGATGCTGACGCCCGGGATCATCTCTTTGCCTTCCTCAGGTTCCAAAATGACGTAAAAGCCATCTTTCCAGGCTATGGAAACGCCATCAGCCAGGTAAGTGACTTGGGCAGGTGCCTCGTTGTTGCGAATAATCTGGAGTTGCCCCGCTTTCAGGAGCGGAATCCGCTGAGCTGATTCCGCGTTGATGACATCGGTCTTCAATGTGCCTTGGGCACGATCCGGTTGGATGATTTTGATTTCCATGGCTGATTCGAATTGAGGGTTAACTTGAAACTAAGAGGGATGGGACAAGGTGTCCGATAAGGGAGGTAAAGCAGGGTTGGCGACTGGCTTGGGACAAGCGGACTTAAGCAACCTGCGTAATCGACGCCTCAAACTGGCCTGAAAGCACTATTGTTTTGCCGGGACTGGAGGCGATTCCCTGCGGAAGGCTTCGTTCGGAGGTGACGCGAAGAGAATCGTGATTTGGAAGGAGGAAGTGCATACGCAGCATGGAAGATAGTTGATGGTCAGTTCAAACTCGATAACCCAGCGCGCGATCAATACCTCTCAGTATTGAGTTGAAATATCGGACGAATTCTAATTTTTGGAAGCAATACTGTCAAGCTCAAAGACATCCTTACTGAAAAAATACTCAAACGCAAGAGTCTTATTGGTTTAGAATGTCAAATTTGAGGCTGATGTAGGGGATTTACGGACAGATCTGGTTCTGAATTTCATTTGCTCTTAACGAATTCATGAGAAGCAGGTTTTTTATTCTAAGGGACAGAATCAGCCTTGCTGAAAGCTTGGCGCGGTTTTGATGAGGTTCGTGGAAAGGTGGTTGTATGGCGAATAAGGGAAGTGGTTCCATGCGAGATGCTAGAGATTCCTAGCAAAGCGGCATGGCGGAGTCCGGGTTTCGGGGAACCACTAGAGAAGTGCCTCAATCAAGCCAGTGAAGCCCACCAAGACGAAAAAGTGACGGGCACTCTTCAGGTTTGGACGCCGATTGAGGCTTGGCTGTGATGACTGGGCTCTCTGGGGATTGGTTTGCGGGTGCCATCAGGGTTTAGAGGCCGTTTCTCAGATGGTCGAAAGTGGCTGCCTAGCAGTGGTCGGCTAGGGAAACTGAGGGGAAGCGGGGATGGGATGAGCAAGAAATAGCTTGCCTGAAGTATGGGTACTCGACTATAATTACCAGAATGACAATAAAATTGATGCTTTTGATTACTGCTACGAGTCTTGGTTTTTTGCCAAGGTTGGAAGCTATTGTCATCAATGCCTCCAAGATTTCTGACTTTGGCCCGGTAAACGAGGGATTGGATGAGCCCTATCGTCTGACGAATTGCGTGAATACCGAAGTGGGTTCATCAAAGGGTGTTCCCTATTGGGAACACGTGGGCATGGTGGGTCTTGGATCGGGGGTTTATCTCGGAGACGGCTATGTGCTAACGAGTGCCCACGTGGGTTGTCACCCGTTTTTGATGGCGAATGGAACTTACTACAGGCCTGACTATAAGACCTGGCGCCTGCTGACGAACTCGGATGGCGGGGAGAGTGATCTGGCTGTATTTCGTGTCAAGATTGGCGAGGGGGATTCGGGTCTGTCCAAGCTGGGGAAACTGCCCATACGGGAAAATGGCAAAGAGTTAGAGGGACCACTGGTGATGATTGGGACAGGGTATGTCGAATCCCGTGCCCCCCAAAAAGCAGGGACTGACGTGATTCTGGGATATCGAATCAATTCGGAGCGTGCCAAACGGTGGGGGGTCAATTCTTTGGACAAGTTCTTGGATAAACTCGTGAAGACTGCAGGTGGCTACGAGACGCATTGCTTTGTGAGTAACTTCGACCGGAAGGAGGGGGAGGCGCAGGCTGCTGATGGTGACTCAGGAGGAGCGACCTTCGCCTACAATCGGGTGTTGGGACGCTGGGAACTGGCGGGATGCATCATCGCGGCATCGCAGTTGCAGAACTATGTGCCGTTTGGGGCACGAACGTATTTGGGTGATTTGGGCGCTTACCGCGATCAAATTCCTGGCGTGGAGGACGTCGAATTGCCTGCGGCACCCGATGTGCTGTCGGTGCTGGTGGAGTCCAAGCCTGTTGAGCGGCGTCCAGATATATTTGTAGATGCTTTGTTGGGAGATTTGAAGTCCCTTTGGTCTGTGAAGACTCGAGGGGGTGGCGGTTTGTTCCTGGCTTCCAATGAGAACGTTGTACCTTTAAGTCCTCAGGTCACGCCCATTGTGGCCTCCAATCCATAAACTGAGGAGTTCGGTGGGGCCTCTTCTTATACAGACGGCATTTTTAGCGTTGGGGAGATTGGGTGGGGTTCCCTTTATGAATTGGAAGCAATTGGAAGGGTGAGTTTTGCGGAGGACGTGGAGGTTGTGTGATGGTACCTGAGACGTGCTTGCTCTTTAGGGCAGTTTAGGAAAAACTGTGACCGCTCTTTTGGGGCGGCGGAGGCGGAGGACGATGCGGATGGGGTCGGTGCGGTTTGAACTGGAGGCGGGGGGTTGATGGGACTTGGCTGGAGGGGTCGCTGTCGTTGACGGTGCGGAAAGAGGGGATGGCGGTGGCGGCGGAGGAAGAGGTTCTGGCAGCTGAGGACCGGCGGTTTGGAAGTGCAGGGTATTCCACACACGGTGGTGATCGGGCCGGACGGGAAGGTGGCGATGGTGAAGACGGGCTACAGTGCGGCGGCGGCCGGGGAGATCGCGGGGAAGGTGAGGGAGCTCTTGAAGGCGAAGTGAAGCGGGGTCAGGCGATGATGTCGTGTAGGACATGGCCGTGGACGTCGGTGAGGCGGAGGTCGCGGCCTGAGAAGCGGTAGGTGAGTTGTTCGTGGTCGATGCCCATGAGATGGAGGACGGTGGCCCACATGTCGTAGACGGTGCACGGGTTCTCGGTGGCGTAGTAGCCGAAGTCGTCGGTGGCGCCGTAGACGTGCCCGCCTTTGACACCGCCGCCTGCCATCCAGATGGTGAAGCCGTAGGGGTTGTGGTCGCGGCCATCGCTGCCTTGAGCGAAGGGGGTGCGGCCGAATTCGCCAGCCCAGACGATGAGGGTGGAGTCGAGGAGGCCGCGTGATTTGAGGTCCTTGATAAGGGCGGCGATGGGCTGGTCGACCTGCTGCGCCATTTTGCCGTGGCCGCTTTTGATTTGGCCGTGCTGGTCCCACGGATTAGCGGCCTGGCCTCCGCCGATGTTTTGGGCGAGGCAGCTGAGTTCGATGAAGCGGACACCGCGTTCGACGAGTCGGCGTGCGAGGAGGCATTGGCGGGCGTAGGAGGCCATGCTGGAGCCGGAATCGTCGATGCCGTAGAGTTTGCGGGTGGCTTCGGTCTCGCCGGAGACGTCGCAGAGGTCGGGCACGGCGGATTGCATGCGCCAGGCCATTTCATAATTTTTGATGGCGGCTTCGACATGGCTGTCGTGGCGGGTGAGGCTGGCGAACTGGCGGTCCATGGAGCCGATGAAGTCCAGGCGCTGGCGCTGAGTGGAGAGGGATTCGCGAGGTTGGATGTTGGCGACGGCTTCTGCCTCATCGGCCTTCATGATGGAGGCTTGGTGCTGGGCGGGGAGGAAGCCGTTGCTGAAGAGACCGACGCCGCCGTGCGGGGGTTTGGCGCCGCCGCTTTGGAGGACAACGTAGGCGGGGAGGTCGCGGGATTCGGAGCCGAGGCCGTAGCTGGCCCAGGCGCCGGCGCTGGGGTTTCCGAGGAAGGGGAAACCGGTGTGCATGAAGAAGTTGCCTTGGGCGTGCTCGCTGAATTTGGCGGTCATGCTGCGGATGACGCTGACCTCGTCGATGACGCTGGCAATATGGGGGAAGAGGTCGCTGACGGCGATGCCGGATTGGCCGTAGCGGTTGAAGGCCCAGTGTGAGGGTTGGACAGTGCCGTTGTTGTTGAACTGGGTGCGTTGAACGGCGACGGGCATGGGTTTGCCGGCGTATTTTTCGAGAAGGGGTTTGGGGTCGAAGGAATCGATGTGGGAGACGCCGCCGCTCATGTAGCAGAAGATGACGGAGCGGGCTTTGGGGGCGATGCGTTGGGCGCGGTGGATGAGAGCGGCTTGGGATTCTTGCTGGATGAGGCCATGCAGGGCGGCGAGGCCGAAGCCGGTGGAGGCGCGGGAGAGGAGGGCGCGGCGAGAAAAGTTCTCGGTTCTCAGTTCTCGGTTCTCGGTTCTCAGTTTAGGAGTCATAAGAGCTTGGGCGGCGGTCGAGGTGTTTCGAGAGGTAGTTGATGAAGGCGCCAATCTTGTTTCGGGTAACGTTGATTTGTGTGTGCAGTTCTTCGAACTGCTTTGTGGTGCAGTAGGATTGGTCCAGACATCGATAAAGCTGGCTCTGTAGCTCGGAGCATGAGCGCTTCGAGTATTGTAGAAATCGGACAAATTCGCGATTGGTGCCTCCATCAAAGCCTTCGGCGATGTTATCCATGATGGAACCTGATGAGCGAGTCATTTGATCTTTGAGGGAGAAGTCTTTCCCCAAACCACTGGAGCTTGCCAGTTCATACACTGCCTTGCAGAGCTTTCTGGCTATTTGCCAAGCCTCTATGTCTTCAAAGCGTTCGATCTTCATGCTAGTGGTTTGGAGTTAGGAAACCGAATCCTGTTTCATTGCAGATAGATGAACTCTTTCAGGTTGATCAGTGACTGCGCGAGGCTGGTCCAGGCTTGGAGTTTGGGTGGGTCATTGGAGAAGGAGTCCCGAGTGGTGTTGACTTGCTCAGCGAGTTTGTCACGCCGGGTTTGGAGGTGTGTGATTTGCGCTCGCTGGTCGGGAGTCAAGGCGGCGATGATGTCGGCTTCGGTGAGGGTGGTGGATTCGATGCGGGCGGTTTGGGTGATTTCTTCGGGGGTGAGGGCGCGGTCGTAGAGGCGGGCGCGGAAGATGCGGCCGGAGAGGCCTTTGTTGCCGGTGGGGGCGCCGTGTCGGGAGCCGAGGAGGACTTGGCTGGAGTCGGCGGTGAAGGTGGCGGCGGGGGCTTTGCGGTAGGTTTGGCCGTAGGGTTTGCCATCGCGGTAGACGGTGGTGGTGCCGTCGGGTTGATGCGTGATGGCGATGTGGATGGGGTGGTGGGTGGCTTCGGTTTCGGGTGGGGCATCGAGGAGTTCGCTGCGGTTGAAGTGGTCACTGCCGGCGACCCAGTGGGCGGGTTTTTTTTCGCCGAAGACGATGGCGTCGAAGAGCGAGCCGGTTTTGCTTTGGACGGTGAGCGCGCCGCCGCCTTGCTGGGTGAGGTTGTCGAGTTGGATCCAGGCTTCGAGGGTTTTGGCTTGGAGATTTTTTGGCAGGGAGTCGGATTGGGCCATGGATTGGCCATCGAGGATGAGGGCACCGTTTTCGATGCGGGCGTTGCCGGTGAGGGAGAGCGGGAGTTTGTTTTGGGTGTCGGAGAGGTCTTTGTCAAAGGTCCACTCGGCGAGGGGAACGGGAGTGGATGGGATAGATGGAGTGGATGGGAGGCGTTTTTTGCGGGCGGGTTGGAGGATGGCGTTGATGCTTTGAGTGAGGGCGGCGAGTTGGGTTTGTTTTTCTTGGAGTTTTTGGGCTTGGAAGACGCTTTCGTCTTTGAGGGTGGAGAGGAAGGCGAGGCAGTTTTTGACTTCGTCATCGGTGGCGTCTCGGGCGTAGGCCTGGCGGAACATTTGGCGGATGCGTTCGGCATCGTGGGTGATTGGGGCGGTGCGTTGGGCCCAGTTGCCGGACCAAGCGATCACGAGGGGGTCGTTGAGGAGGGTGAGGGATTGGGCTGGGACGTTGGTGGTGTCGCGATTGCCGCGGGTGGCGAAGGGGACGGGGGCGTCGAAGGTGGTGAGGAAGGGGTCGAGGGCGTTGCGGATGACTTTGAGATAGATGCTGCGGCGTGGAATGGCTGAGGTGACGGATTCGCCGTAGAGGGTGGGATCGAATTTTCCGGAGAGGGTGAGGATGGAGTCGCGGATGGCTTCGGCTTCGAGGCGGCGGAGGCGCCAGTGGCTGAGGAGTTTGTTTTCGGGGTCTTTTTGAGTGGCGATGTCGGAGGCGTTGGCGCTGCGTTGGAAGGTATCAGAAAGGAGGATTTCGCGGAGGAGGGTCTTGATGGAACCGCCTGAGGCGATGAAGCGCTGGGCGAGGTGGTCGAGGAGTTCGGGGTGGGTGGGGAAGTCGCCGAGTTTGCCGAAGTTGTCGGTGGTGGCGACGAGGCCGCGGCCGAAGATGTGATGCCAGAGGCGGTTGACGATGACGCGCGCGGTGAGGGGGTTGCGGGTCATGTCGGCCATGTGAGTGGCGAGCTCGAGGCGACCGCTTTGGGGGGTGTTGAAGGGGGTGGGATCGAGGGCGTCGAGGAAGCGGCGGGGGATGAGGGAGGCGGGTTGTTTGTGTTCGCCACGGACAAAGAGGGGGGCGTCCTTGGCGTTGGCTTCGATGACGCCGGGGACGCGGGTGGGGGAGGGGAGTTGGGCTTCGAGTTCGTGGTATTTTTTGAGGAGGGGAGCGATGGAGGCGAGGGAGAGTTTTTGAGATTGGATGAGGGAGTCGAGGGCTTCGGCGTCGGCATCGGAGAGGGTGTTGGATTGCCAGGCGGTGATGAGTTGATGCGGGGATGCGGATGAGGGAGTTGGTGCTGGGGGAGGTGTTTTGTCCTTGGTGATGACGGCATCGGTGAGGGCGAACCAGGAGGGGGCGTCGGCTTTGTATTCCGCGGGCATGTCGGCGGCGGTGGTGATTTGGAGGAAGATTTCGTCGTCTTTCCAAAACTCGAGGTCGAGGGAGCGCCAGGCGAGGGATTCGTCTTTGGGATCTTTGAGTTCGATGGCTTTGTGGATGGTGCCGGTGCGCGGGTAGTTTTGGACGACGTATTTGGCTTTGACGCCACCGGATCCGGCGATGCGGAACCAGAGGGTGCCGCCGGGGTTTTGAAAGCGGTCTGTGTGGAGGACGGCGCGGTCTTTTTGGCTGAGGGTGTTGGAGAGGTAGGCGCTGGGGTGAATGCGGAGGGTGGTGTCGTGGAGGGTGAATTCGCCGGCTTTCGAGTGGGGGAGGCCGTGGAAGATGAAGTTCTCGGTTTGCGGTTCTCGGTTCGCGGTTTTTTGGGGTGGGAGGTTGGGGAGCCAGGATTGGATGAGGGTGGACTTGATTTGGGATTTGAGGGTGGTGAGTTGGGCGCGAATGGCGTCGCCGGTGCCGGGGGCGTTGGCGTCGATGACGGCGGGGTGGGTGGAGGTGAAGATGCCGAAGAGGGCATAGAAGTCGGCCTGGGAAATGGCGTCGAATTTGTGGTTGTGACAGCGGGCGCAGGAGACGGTGAGGCCTTGGAAGGCTTTGGTGATGGTGTCGATTTGGTTGTCGGTGAAGGTGACCATTTCGTCCAGGGAATCGACGGGAGAGAAGCCGTGGAGGACCATGCGGAGTTGGCCGATGCCGATGGCGCTCTCGTTGAGGCCGTTGTGGATGCGTGGGTTGGGGAGGAGGTCACCGGCGATGGCTTCCTGGATGAGTTGAGGGTAGGGGATGTCGGCGTTGAAGGCGCGGATGAGGTAGTCGCGGTAGCGGTAGGCGTAGGGGATGGCGGGGTCGCCTTCGGAGCCGTAGGATTCGGCGTAACGGACCCAGTCCATGAAGTGGCGGGCCCATTTTTCGCCGAAGTGGGGGGAGTTCAACAGCACGTTGATTTGGTCTGACGGGTCGGACTTGTCGGACGAGTCGGACGAGTCGGAGGGGGGGAGGCCGGTGAGGATGTAGCTGATTCGGCGAGTGAGGGTGGCGGGATCGGTGGGTGGGGCGG
>CANETF010000186.1 GCA_947440575.1 Verrucomicrobiaceae bacterium | reverse complement strand
GGTTGTCAGACTTCGAAGAACTGCGTGGAACCTTTGGCAGCAACCCCAGGGATGCTTACTCTCTTTCCAAAAACCGAGGCTGGGGCTCATTGTACGACGATTGGCAAATGGCCAGCTTAGTCGACACCGACCTCGACAGCATTCCCAATGGAGTGATTCAGTTTCCGATTCTTGCAGTTTGGTGCCGGAGCCTTTGTGTTTGTTCAAGTTGGTGCAAGTTGGGTTGCCTGCGGTTTTGCAAGGATCGGCATGGTTCGGAAGTCGAAGTGTCATAATTTGTCATGACACATCCTGGAACTGAACTCAATTCCAAGCGAGGGTATTCGGAGGTGCAACCAGTTTCCGTGACGTAGTGAACGGCACAGGTGTGAGAGTTCGAGCACTTGACTGCATCCCTCGGTTGACATGCCAGCCAGTGCGATGAACGCCTCACAAGAATCGACTGGATCGCAAATAGGAGTCCCCTTTGAGACCGGTCTCTGGACCATCGACGATGTTGCCCGTTATGCGCGTTGCAGCATTCGCCATGTGACGCACTTGAGGAATCATGGGCTGCCGTTTAGGAAACTCGGCCGATTGGTCCGATTCAGTCCCGAAGCGGTGAAACGGTGGTTCGAGGATTGATTTGGCCATCTCACGCCCGACGCCATCGGGATCGCAGATTCGATCTTTGATCTCGTGGTGGGCGTCATTATGGGCTTCAACAAACTTGGCGATTCCTGCGAGCCTTACGTCGAGGATGGTGGCCTGCCCGCAGACTGCCAGACCGAAGCCATGCGCGCCTTGTTCGTGATCGGCTATGCGAAGTTTCCCGACAAATGGATCAACAAGGCGGAGATTTACTAGATCATCGAGACCAATGCGGAGACGGAGGTATTTTCCTGGTTTGGCGACCTGGCGGACAAGGGGGCCAAAACACGAGT
This sequence comes from Verrucomicrobiaceae bacterium, assembly GCA_947440575.1. Classification (GTDB taxonomy): domain Bacteria; phylum Verrucomicrobiota; class Verrucomicrobiia; order Verrucomicrobiales; family Verrucomicrobiaceae; genus JAGRPD01. The sequence goes on along the minus strand of CANETF010000186.1, from coordinate 8,339 downwards.
CGGCAAGGATCTGAGGGAGATCAAAGAACGAGAGCTAGATGGAGCCGTCGTGCTCATTGACGATCACGCCGACAAAAGCCAGCAACACCGCTACCAGTTCACGAAACGCAGCTCAGCGCGTCGCACTGTGCTGGGCGATCTGTTCAGCCGCCTGCTGCCAGATGCCGAATCTCCCGGCTCTGGCACCTCTGAGAATGGGCACTTTGGGCACATTGGGCACTTTGTAGCTCTGCCAATTCCTGGGGAAAATAAATGTGAAGAAAATAGATAAATAGAGAGAATAAAAAAGAGTACAGCACATGCAGAGAGACAGAAGTGCCCAAAGTGCCCAATGTGCCCAAAGGCAGGGTCATCACTCTTGTCACCGCCCTCCAGGCCATCGCCGCCTCCATTCAGTCCGGGTTTCCGAAGCAGCCTCCGAGGCGCACTTGGCGCACAAAGCGCACCTCATAGCTCTGCCTATTCCTGGGAAAAATAAATGGGAAGAAAATAATAAAATAGAGAGAATAAAAAGAGTGAATGTACAGCGGGAGGGGAAGAAGTGCGCCTTGTGCGCGATGTGCGCCTGGCTGGCATTCAGGTAAATTCCGACTCCACCGACTCCTCGAATGGGCATTTCGAGTATTTTGGGCATTTTGTAGCTCTGCCAAACACGGGAGAAAATAAATGGGGAGAAAATAATAAAAATAGAGAGAATAAAAAGGATGTACGTACAGGCGGAGGGGAGGAAGTGCCTAAAATGTCCCAAATGCCCAAAGGAAGAATCATCACTCGGGTCGCGGACCTCCCGGCCACCGCCTGTCAGATCGGGGCTCGATGTTCCTCGGCGACCGCAGCTCGACTGCGCCGCCCGCGATGTGATTCATCTGCACGCCCTGGCTGACGAGCTGTGGGCGAGGGGTCAAAATAGGGTCACCATGCAATCCTGAATGGGGTAGCCAGATCGGACCCATTTCCCAGCCTCAACGGGCGCTGAATGCCGCTGCGTGCCGGTGCCTGCCGATAGCGTGGAGGAGGCGGAAAAACGGCTCGCAGAAAGCCCCTCAGGCGCCCTCCAGTACCGCGCGCGCTGTCCTTACCTTCGGGTGCATTTGCGACGCGCCAGAGAGGCGTTTTAAGCGCCTTGTGAGGTTCTCCCCTCGGCTTGGCCCATTTCTCGAGTTGGGCGCATGGATGAGTTCCCTGTGGCCCGCTGGGCTGCCAGCTACGCTCCCCCTCATCCCCCTTCCATCCGTTGCGCCGAACTCGTATCAGATCGCACATCGGTTGTTTTTGATTTTTTCCCCTGGTGCGAACTCGTATCGCATCTCGTCCCCCCCTAAAGGGGGGAGGACGACATGATACGAGTTCGCACAGGCACCGCGCTTTCTCGTAACGTTACGAGTTGATACGAGAAATACGAGTTCGCAATCAGCGACGCTTTTTGGCATTTTTGGCGGCAGTGTTTTTGGGGCATTTGGCCTTCACTCGGAGCGGCACCTCCTCCATCAGAGAGCCGCGCTCGGCAAGCCGGGTCTGGTAGGCCGCCACCATCTCGGGCAAGCCACGCAGCTTCTGGCCTCCACGACCCTCCCCGATGATCATTTGGATCAAACCTTTCGACTCCGCCTCATCGGCCAAGCCAGCATAGAAGTTGCGGTGCCAGCCGTGGTCGTGGAACAAGTTTTTGAGTTGGTCGGCGGACAGCAGGGCCTCGCGCGGCTTGTCTTTGAAGGTGGTGGGGAACAGCCCGAGGAACTCCTCCATGCTGGGCTTCCTGCGGTTAATGCGTGTCTCCTCGCCGCCGCCCTGCTCTTGCTCCAGTTCTTCCTCGGGCAATTCCCGCCAGTGCATGCCGCCGCCAAGGGCGTGGCCGATCAGCCGCCCATAGGAACGGTTGCCGTCATCGTCCTCCCAGCGCAGTCTTGCTCCGCGCTTGCCCGCCTTGAGCTCGAAGATCGTGTGGCTGCCCACCGAGCGCAGCGCAAGCACAGCCCGTGGCCAGTTGGCCCATTCAGCGCTGCCGCTGCCCAGGTAGGCGAAGTCGGTGCCGTTCCACTTGGGTTTTTCGGAGCCGCTGGGGGGCTTATTGCAATGGTGCAGCACGACAATGCCGCAACGATGCTGGTGAGCCAGTGGGTTGAGGCCGTTGCGCAGGAACGCGCCCACATCCTTCTGGGAATTGGCCTCCCCGCCCAGATAGGCCAGAGCCGGGTCGATCCACAGCAAATCCGGCTGGTGCTGCGCGAGCATCGGCGCGAGCACCTGGTCGCAAAACTCCTGCCCGACGCGCACATCCTCGGTCGCCACTAGGATGTCGCGCAGCACCACGTTCTTTTCCTCTTCGGTAAACCCCAGCCCGTGAAGCACTCCGTCGCGCATTTCCGCGAGGTCGCCGTTGTCGTTCTCGCTCTGGATGATGAGCGAGCGCAAGGGGCGCGCGGGGGTGATGCGAAAGAAATCCCGCCCCACTGCCCAGCACATGGCCGCTTGCATGGCCAGGGTTGATTTGCCCACGCCACTCTGGCCCACGAAGAGCAGAGCACCACCGCGGCAGAGGTAGCGGAACTTGAGCAGTTCGTCAGGATCATTATCCGGCGGAGTCAGTAGGGAGCCCAAAGCGAAGGCCTGCGGCGGTGGCAGCTTGGGTTTTTCCTCGCCCGCACCTGCGTCAGTCGCTGTTCGAGGTGCAACAGGGGATGCAACCTCTGGAATCTCGGCCATGTCGGCCCACTGGTTCCGGTTCATGGCAGGTTGTGGGGGTTGAAGTGGTAAACAGGCTGGCGAACCGATGGGGCGCCATTACGGCGTCTGAGTCCGTCGGGCATCCGCACAAATTGGCAGCGCGTCCAGGTGGCAGGGTCCGCGCCGAGCGAAACGGCATACCGCATGAAGCGCAGTTGTTTGGCTTCGTCGGCCGCTGCGCAATTGAACCAGCCGTGCAGGGACTTGTTGCCACTGTGAACCGCCATGACCAAAGGAGCCAAGCGTCCCAGGTGCCAAAGCACCGCCGCGTGCGCATCGGCAGGTCCCTGGTCGAATTCGATGACCAGATAGCGCCGCGGACCCGTGTTATCCAGGGTTCGCAGGGACTTTCGGCCATCCCCCTTCCGCAAGCCCCAATGGGCTTTCATGGGCGATGGCACAATGAACTGCTGGTCGGCCAGTTCGCCTCGCCAGTCTTCTCGGTTGCCCACTCCGAAGTCTTTTCTCACATCGAGCGCAACGCACAGCAGCGGGTTGTCGGGAAACAGTTCGTCGATCAACCACTCGGTCATGGGCGCTTCCCAATCGATGCGAACCGGTGACGCTTCCCAGAGATCCGACAGGCCGGTCACTCCGCTCGCAGCCACGACTGCTTCGATCTGCTCCACATTGCGCGCAGGCCAGCTGTGACGGCTTGGCTGCGCAATCGGCTCTCGATTGCCCTGAGGCTGTTGCGGGTGCCGATGACTTTCGTTGCGCTCGCGCGGTTGCCAGGCGCAGGCCTCCGAATTGGCGATCGCGGACGCGATCTCTGCTGCCGGCACATCCCGGCCGCAGCCAGCACAAGCGGCTTCGATGAGCGCGGCCATTTCGTCCTGGTTCGGAAAAAAGGGATGCAGCACCCGGGCGATGCGGAACAGCCAGTTGTGGACACCAGCGCCTGCGGTGGGACAATTAGCCAGCATCTCCTCAACAAACCTCGGGAGGTGGCGGTTGATGGTGAGGGGACGGCTCATGGCTGGCGCCCTCCTTTCTCGCTAAGGTCCTGACCGCGGGAGGCGAGCCGCCGCTGATCGCGCAGATAGGCCATGACCTCAGCCCCGTCGTAGCGAACCACGGTGCCGAGGCGCAAATGCGGAAGGCCAGCTTTGCGCAGGTTGATCAGGTGTCGTTGGCTGACCTTGAGCAGGTCAGCCAGTTCTTTTTCAGTCAGCCATTGAGGGGTGGATTCCTTTGAGTTCATGCCCTTGCCCTGGTGTCAAATCGACCCGACGACGCTTGATATTGACAGCATCGCAAGAGCATAAGCATTATGCACACGCCTGCCCACCAACCCTGCTACCTCTCGCTAAACCGACTTGCCCAGATCACCGGCAAAAGCCGAGTCACTCTCCTGCTGCGAGTCAAAGACGGCAAACTCATTCCGGACGCGGCCCTCGACATCGGGGGCGGGCGCTCCCTGCCTCTGTTCTTGACCGAGCAAGCCGAGCCATTGAGCCAACCACAGCCACGCTCCAGAGCGCATCCGCTTCTTTGAGCCCTCTCACCCCAAACACTCCCATCATGACAGTCACCCCCGCCTCTCCGAGCATGAACCAATCCGTATCCTTGCCCATTCTCCCCAAATCCGATGCTACTGCCCTCAAAGCGATCCAACAAACTTGGCAATGGCACTCGGAGCGTTTGATGGCACTGCAACCCGAATGTGTTCAGGCCGACCGTAGGGCAGCCTATGTAGCGTTCTTGGCCGAACCGAGCCCAGAAAACGAGCAACGACTCGCCGTGCTGGCCGATGATCACCTGACGGCCAAGCGCTACGCCGTTCTGCGAGAGGCCCATTCGGAGATGCTCTTTCGGCTGCGGACTCAGGCCATCGACAGGGTGACACCCGTGCTGGAGCGGCACCGGCAGGATTTGACGACTGCAGGGGCAGCCCGCAAATCAGCCGACGCAGACCAAGGCTCAAACTCACGTATCGACGCTCAGGACATCGAAAACCGGCGCACCCTGGAGACGGTCACCCTGGTGCTCCAGAACTTGGAACAGATGGTGCATACGCCACCGATGGACCATGACTGGTCACCCAGTGTGCTTGCGGGCCTCTTCCAATCGGCAGCTGAACCCCCTGTGATCACGCCGCAAGCCCGCCCCGCCAAGCCTGTTGCGCAACGATGATACGCATTGTTTTGGGTGCCAAGGCACGAGAGACAGGAAACGCACCCTCTCGACCAGTCGGAGGGGAGGACCTGCAAGGATGCGTAGCAGGGTTGGGTATCACGGATGAAGGTCGTTTGCGGATCGATGACACAGCTCGTCTGAGGGCACTGTAGTTCGACTCAAAAAGGATGGGAAAGAGTGGCTCACTGGATGGGAAATTCCCACTCAAAGTCTGCGAGGTTTGGTGCTCAAGAATTGCCTGTGATTGCGCCTGGTTACCTGTAAATGTGGGCTCTATGCCGAGGCCCTCAGCGGGCTGAGATGCCTCACGTGACAGCGAAAGGGGCAAAAAAGTGGGTCTCGAAAAAATCATCCCTCATACGATTTGAGTGGGGGGACGCATACCCAAGGACAGACAGCGCTTCATAAAGAGATTTCCTTGCACTAAGCGGTAACGGCAGGCGTTCACGCGCAGGCGGTGGAACACGGTATTGCCTGACCGCACATTCGGTGCTCAAAAGTTCGCCAAGGAACTGGAAGCCGAGGTGCCCGGTGACCCTCAACCCACTCGCTATGGTACAAGGTCACCTCCGCCAAGACCGGCAAATCAAGCCCGGCGGCTGTCAAAAACTCGTCACCGCGCCCTTTGCGGATTTCACTGGCGACAAATCCACCGCCTACTGACTGCTCAATGCCGACTATGCGAAGGTTTGGTAGCAATTTTAGAGCAAAGGAGAGGTGGAAACAGGTGGAGTAAGACCACTCAGCCAAGAAGCATGGCCGGTGCCATCTTGGGTCCTCAGAAAAAACTTTGTCCACCTTTCGCGGGTTCATGGAACATCCCTTTAAATGTCCCGTGAATCCGAAATCATCCAGCGTGCGGCTGCCGAGTTTATCCATGACCGGCATCGGCTCGGCGCGTTTGTGGGCGGGCTGCTGCGGGATTCGCACGCCGCGGAGGATGTGATCCAGGAGGTGTGGGTGCGGTTGGCGGCGGAGGTGGAAAAGGGCACCGCTATCGAGAATCAGCCTGCGTGGTGTCGCGGTGTGGCGCGGAATCTCATTTTGAAGCACTGGCGCACGCAGCAGACGGCGAAGGTCGTGGCGGATAGCGAGGTGATGGAGGCGTTTCTGGCGAAGGTGGAGACGGCTTTTTCGGAGGCGGACGAAAACGCGGACGACGAATGGCAGCGGCGGCAGCAGGCGCTGGATGATTGCGTGGCAAAGCTGCCGGAGAAGTCACGCCGCATGCTTTCTCTGCGCTATGAGGCGCGAAAATCGGTCGAGGAGGTCGCGCGGACCACCGGCAAGTCCTTCGATGCGGTGACGAAGTCGCTCTACCGCCTGCGGCAGGCGCTCACCGACTGCGTGGAGCGCAAACTTTCCCAAACGATCTGATCTCATGAATCCTGAACTCCAAAACCTGCTGCACCGCTGGCGCGAAGGCTCGCTCACCACCGAGGAAATGCGCGCTTTGACCGCTGAACTCGCCCAACCGGAGGCGCGGGCGGCTTTGCGGCGCGATTGGTTCCTCGAAGCCGCGCTGCCGCAGTCTCTCGCGGCTTCATCGGTGATCGTGCGCACGCCGCAGCCATCGCTCGCCGCGCGGATGCGTGCGTGGGCCGCGAGTTGGTTCACGCTCTTCGCTCCGGGTGAGGCTCGCGGGGAGGAATCGTCGATCCTGGCGCTCCGGTTGTGGGCACGGGCTTCGTTTGCGGCGCTCGCGGTCGGTTTGATCACCGCCTCGTTGCTCGTGTGGCCGCAGCGGGACGAAATCACCGCCGATGTCGATGCGGAGTCCGAACCCGCCTTCCTCGCCCAGCTCATGATTGAAACCCATCTCCCTGACGCACCATGAAAACGAAACTCCTCACCCAGATCATCGTCAGCCTCGTCGTGCTCTTCGGCCTCGGCGGCCTGTGTGGCTACGCCATGTCCGCCCGCGTGAACTCAGGTCGTCCCGCATGGACGCGCAGCGAGGAATGGGCCCGCCGCTGGATCGAGTATCGCATGGCGCAGGATTTTGTACGAATCGATGCCACGCCCGAGCAGCAAGCCGCTCTCCGCCAGAGCTACGACCGTCTGCTTTCCGACTTCAACGCCATCCAGGCCGAGGCCTCCGCCAAAGTAACCGAGGCCTTCAAACGCCATGGCCTCGAAACGTGGAAGCAGCTCACGCCCAAGCAGCGCGAAGTGATGCGACAGACCAATCAAGATCGCCTTCAACAACGCAAAACCCAGCAGCCATGAAACTCATCCTCACCAGTCTATTGTTAGCCACCTGTGCAGCCCTCGCCCAAGAGGCCACGCCCGATTGGTTCAAGAAGATCGACCGCAATGGCGATGGCAAAGTCTCCCGTGAGGAGATGCCGAAGATCTTTGATCTGATCGACGCGGACAAAGACGGCGTCGGCACTGTGGCGGAGCTGACGGCGTATTTCACCAAGGCCAAGGCGAAAGGCCAGACAAAGGGAACGACGCCAAGTCCATCTCCATCAACGGCACCCGCCCCAGGTTCGGCGAATCCGAATGAACCTGCGGCACGCGGGGCCTTGCCGGACACGGTCGAGAAACGTGCGGTGACCATCTGGAGCGATGGCACGCGCATGGCTGGCGATCTTTACCTGCCGAAGAACCGCAAGGAAGGCGAGAAGCTGCCCGCCATCGTCTTCTGCGCGGGAACGGGCGGCACGAAAGGCGGCACGGGTGGTCGCCTCGGGCCGATCTTTGCGGAGAAGGGCTATGTGGCGCTCGCTTTTGATTATCGGGGATGGGGCGAGAGCGAGAGCCAGCTCATGGCCGTCGATCCACAGTCGAAGCCGGATGAGAAGGGCGAGCTGACGCTCAAAGTGAAGGCGCTGCGCTGGCAGATGAACTACACTGACCAGACCGAGGACATTCGCGCGGCGATCAGTTTCCTCGTGGGCGAGCCTTCGGTGGACCCGCAGCGCATCGGCATCATGGGCAGCAGCTACGGCGGCGGGCTCGTGACCTACATGGCGGGCACCGACCCACGCGTGAAGTGCGTCGTGGCGCAGGTGCCCGGACTCGGTGGTGCGAATCGTGATCGCGCCCTCGCCGCCGCCTACAAATTGCACACGCAGCAGGCTCGTGGCGAGGTGGAGCCTGTGCCGCTGGAGACGGGCAAGATGACCGGCAAGATGGAGAAATACTCGAACATGCGGACGAACGCGGCGAAAAGCATCGGCTTCAGTGGCCTCGAAGCAGCCGCCAAGATCAACGTGCCAGCGCTTTTCGTCGTCGCGGAGAACGAGGAACTGAGCAACAACGAGATCGTCGCCGAAGCCCAGAAGCAGATCGCGGCTCGCGGCGTGCCGTCGAAGTTTCACGTCGTCAAAGGCATCACGCACTACGGCATCTACCGCGAAGGTTTCCAGGAAGCCTCCACGCTGGAGATTGCGTGGTTTGAGGAACACCTGAAGGGTGCGGCGGCGAAGCCTGCGAGTGCCGAGGAGGCTGCTAAACCGGCCGCTGTG
>CANETF010000185.1 GCA_947440575.1 Verrucomicrobiaceae bacterium | reverse complement strand
CATCCCGCCGGCACCGTCGACCTCTTCCCCACCATCGCCGACATCGTCGGCCTCCCCGACTCCAGCTTCCTCCAGCCCCTCGACGGCATCAGCCTCAAACCCCTCCTCACCGCCGAAACTAGCCCGCGCACCAAACCCCTCCCCTTCCGCTTCGGCACCAAAGCCGCTCTTATAGGCCCCCAATACAAAATCGTCACCCAAAACATCACCCAAGGCGCCTTCGAACTCTACGACCTCATCGCCGACCCCCACGAAACCACCGACCTCAGCACCACCCAACCTGCCATCTTCGACCAACTCAAAAAAGACCTCCTCGCCTGGAACGAAAGCGTCGACTCCAGCTTCGCCGGCAAAGACTACCCCGAAGGCCAAGTCACCCCCGCCGACCCCGAATCCATCAACTGGTTTGACGCCCCCGCCTACGCCAGCTTCCTCCCCGAATGGAAAGCCTACTGGGCCTACGACAAATACCTCAACCCCTCCGCAGGCAAAACCAAAGGCCCGAAAAAAGCCAAAAAGAAATGATCCCGGAACGTTGACTCCCCGTCATGATCCGCCTCCTACCCCTGCTCCTCGCCTCCACCACGCTGGCTGAGACCATCGTCATCAAAGACCCAGCCACCCTCCGCGCCACCCTCGCCGATCTCAAACCCAACACCACCCTGCAAATCGCCCCCGGCGACTACCCAGGCGGCCATCACATCACCGGCATCGACCACCTCACCCTCGAAGCCCTCGACCCAGCCAACCCGCCCCGCTTCATCGGCGGCAACACCGCCTTACAGTTCAGCCGCTGCCCCCACCTCACCCTCCGCCACCTCATCATCACCGGCCAATCCGCCAACGGCCTCAACCTCGACGACGGCGGCCAGCTCGATTCCCCCGTCCCCGGCATCACCCTCGACCACCTCGAAGTCAGCGACATCGGCCCCACCGGCAATCACGACGCCATCAAATGCTCCGGCCTCAAGCAGCTCACCATCCGCGACTGCTCCATCACCGGCTGGGGCGGCCAGGGCATCGACTTCGTCGGCTGTCACGACTCCCTCATCACCGCCTGCCAGTTCATCGGTAAACCCGGCTTCACCGCCAGCGCTTCCATCCAACTCAAAGGCGGCACCAGCGGCATCATCGTCGAAAAATGCCGCTTCCTCAATGCCGGCGAACGCCCCCTCAACATCGGCGGCTCCACTGGCCTCGCCTACTTCCGTCCCCCCGGCACCAAACACGAAGCCGCACGCATCATCGTCCGCGACAACCACATCGAAGGCAGCTCCTGCGCCGCCGCCTTCGTCGGTGTCGACGGCGCCGAGTTCTCCAACAACACCATCCTCTACCCCACCAAGTGGATCTTCCGCATCCTCCAGGAAACCCGCGAACCCGGCTTCGCCCCCTGCCGCAACGTTCTCATCAAAAACAACCGCTTCACCTTCCGCCGCTCCGAAGTCCAAACCGAGATCAACCTCAGCGACGGCACCGCCCCCGAAACCTTCCGCTTCGAGTCCAACCACTGGCTCGCCGAAGACCTCCCCGCCCGCTCCCAACCCAAACTCCCCACCCAGGAAACCGCCGGCACCTACGGCCAGCCCATCCCCAAGTCAGAGTGAAGCCTCAACGCTTCGCTCTCACCTTCTCAACAAAATCCCCCAGCGCCTTCGTCGTCAAATCCCCTTCCGTTCCTATGAGCGCGTTGATCTTCGAGTGATTCGTCTCCTTCCCCCCGAACACCGTCACCGCCACCTCCGCCCCCTTCAATACCGCCGCCAGCCGCCGCGCCTGAGCCGAGTTATCCGGATGATCCGCCACATGCACCACCAAAAACGGCGGAATCCCCTTCCCCTTCGCCACATGCGTCACCGCTGAGAAATCCACGTGTTTCGCCGCGTCATTCCCGAACTTCTCCCGATGCCCAAACGTCGCCTGCGGCTCGTGATGCACCCGCCGCCGCGTCTCCGCCGTCTCAATGATCGCCGGAATGTCATACGTGTCGCCATCCACCGGCACGCAGCCCATCAGCACCTCAAACGAAACCCCTTCCGCCTTCAAATAACGATCATCCGTGCAAATCAACGTTGCCAGTTGCGCCCCCGAGGAATGCCCGCCCACCAGCACCCGCCGCGGATCTCCTCCATGCTCGCCAATGTGCCGCTGCATCCATCCAAACGCCTTCGCCACATCCCCAATCAACGCCTCCATCTTCACCTCCGGCAGCAACCGGTGATTGATCGACACAAACACAAACCCCTGCTCCATGAACCAGGCCGGCTTCTCCTGCACATTCGCCTTGTCCCCCGACTGCCAGCCTCCCCCATGAATCCAAAACACCACCGGCAAATCCTTCGCGTTCGCCGGCGCATAAACATCCAGCACATGCCGCGCATGCCCATCCTCCACATAACGGAATTCCCGCTTCCCTTCCTCAGCCACCGCAGCAACACCAAACCACAAACCCGCCAGAACAACGCATTTCATCATAGTGACCCATACGCCGCCATTCGCCCCTACTTCAATAATTTCACCAAATCCCGCATCGCCACCACCGTGCACCCCTCATCTTTCAGGTGCTGCATGTAAGCCTCAAACTTCACCGGATCGGTGTTCACCCACGGATGCTTGATGTCCGGCACCCCGTGAAACGTCATCACCGCAATCCGCCCCCCTTTTGCCTCCGCCACCGCCGCCTTGAATTGCTCCAGCGTACTCTCAGGCTTCCCATCAAACGCCTGCGGCACCAGTAAAGCATCATCCGCCGCCGGATCGAAAGCCTTCGCCCCTCCAGCCCTCGCAAACAGGTATCCCCGCTCCCGCAACAACTTCACCGCCACCTCGCTCGTCGCATAGCCCGGATAACAAAAACTCACTGGCCTCGGAATGCCATGCTTCTCACACTGCTGCTCGATGAACACCACATCCGCCTCAAGCTGCTCCAGCTTCTGCTTCGCCACCCCGGCATGTTTCCTCGTGTGATTGCCAATCTCGAAGCCCTCCTCATGCAGCGCCTTGATCTGCTCCCAAGTCATGTAGTGCTTCTTGTCGATGAGAAACTCAAAACCCTCCGTGATGAAAAACGTCGCCCCAAAACCATGCTTCTTCAGCAGCGGCGCCACATAAGTCGCCTGACTCGCCACCGAATCATCAAACGTCAACACCACCAGCTTGTCCGGCACCGGTTCGGCCCGGAGCGAAGTCACAAGCAACAAAGCAAAAAAGAGCATTTTCATCCGCCCATAAGCTTCGGCACCCCCACCACTCCGCAAGTCCCAATGCAGAATCCCACCCACCTGCATCGGAACGCTTCTCCACTCGATCTCGCCACTTCCCCCCTACCCCAAATAATCCTCCACATACGCCTCCACGATCCCCTTCAACGAAGGCGGCACCGGCAACCCCAACGCCACCGCCCTCGCCCCATCCACCGCCTGCGGCCAGTTGTCCACGATCCCCTGAATCCGCGAGTCAAACGCCTCCACCCACGGCCCCAGCGTGATCCCCTTCTCCGCCGCCACCTCCCGCACCACCGCCTCCGCCAACGCCGGTGTCACCACATGCGCCGGCAGCACAACAGCCCTATCACTCCCCAGCCTCTCCTCTTTCACCTCGTGCATCCCCACAAACGACTCCACCACCGTCCGATACCCCGTCATCGGATGCCGCTGATCCCGCCGCACCGGCAATAAACACGCCTCCCCATTGAGCGGCTCCCGAAACATCCCGCTCGCCCAGCTCGACGCCGCCGCATTCGGTTTCCCCGGCCGAACAATCACCGTCGGCAATCGCACACTCCGCCCATCAAAGTGCCCCTTCCGCGTGTGATCGTTCACCAGCATCTCACAGATCGCCTTCGTCATCCCATAAGTCGTCTGCGGCGTGTGCTTCGTCCGATCCGTGTTCACCGCCTCCATCCCCTCCCCGCCAAAACACGCAATGCTGCTCGCAAACACCACCCTCGGCCGCCCCACAATCGCCCGCGCCGCATCAAATACATGCCGACCCCCGTCCAAATTCACCCTCAGCGCATCATCAAACCGCTCCTCGCACTCCCCGCTCACCATCGACGCCAAATGAAAAATCACCGTGTCCTCCCGACTCCCCACCGCCTCAAACACCGTCTCCCGATCCCCAATATCCCCCACCACCTGCCGCACCCGCCCATCCGTCGCCGCCACATGAAAAAACGCATCCAACAACACCACCTCATCAATCGCCTCAGCCTCCCCGCTCGGCCCCGTCAACACTCCCCGCCGCAGCAACGCCTCACACAATTTGGATCCAAGGAACCCGCCGCCGCCAGTGATCAAGATTTTCATGATGATAAAACCCCGCTCACTCTAGCCAACTTGCTTCACTTGCCAATCACAGCTACCACATTTCATGCACCCTCCCCCGCTCGGACAAAAAATCGGCTTCGTCGGCCTCGGCAACATGGGCCGCGCCAACGCCCGCCACCTCCATGAAGCCGGCGCCGAAGTCATCGTCTGGAACCGCAGTGACGCCCCCGCCGAAGCCGCCGTCGCCCTCGGCATGAAACGCGCCCCCTCCCTCCCCGATCTCGCCCGCACCATCGGCCCCGGCATCCTCTGCATCAATCTCACCCTGACCGACGTCGTCGACCAAGTCGTCTTCGGCCCCGGCGGCCTCACCGAAGGCCTCCACCGCGACGCCCTCATCATCGACTTCGGCACCACCGGCGTCCCCGAAACCCAAGCCTTCGCCAAACGCGTGCATTGGATCGACGCCCCAGTGTCCGGCGGTCAAGTCGGCGCCGAAGCCGGCAACCTCACCATCATGGCCGGCGGCACCGAAGCCAATTTCCAACGCGCCCTGCCCGTTCTGCAGGCCGTCGGCCAAAACATCACCCACATGGGCGCCTCCGGTTCCGGCCAGGTCACCAAACTCGCCAACCAACTCATCGTCGCCCAAACCATCGACGCCGTCGCCCAGGCCCTCCGCCTCGCCGAACTCTCCGGCGTCGACCCCGCCCTCGTCCGCCAGGCCCTCCTCGGCGGCTTCGCTGAAAGCCGCATCCTCAACCTCCATGGCGACCGCATGGTCCGCCGCGACTTCGCACCCGGCGGTCGCTCCACCCTCCAACTCAAAGACGTCCGCCTCATCTGCCAGCTCGCCGACTCCCTCGGCTTCCACTCCCCCACCCTCGACAACTGCCGCGCCCAGTGGGAAACCTTCGTCCACGAACGCGGCGGCGCCGACCTCGACCACTCCGGCCTCTTCAAACTCTACGAATAACCCCATTCGCTCCCGCGTAGGCGCATTCGCCAGAATGCGTTCCCCCTCCCGCCATCTCACCCCGTAGGCGCATTCGCCAGAATGCGACCCTCATGCGTGCATCACCTGCCCCCCATCCACATTCAGCGTCTGCCCCGTGATGTTCCGCCCATGCTCCGACGCCAAATAACACGCCATCCCTGCATACTCCTCCACCGTCTGCCACCGCCCCAGCGGCGACACCTTCCGAATCTTCTCCTCCGCCCACACCGCATACGGCACTCGCTCCCCCTCCGCCACCCGCGCCTGTGACGCCGCCCACACCGCCTCGTTCAAATTCGTCCGCACCATTCCCGGCGACAACGCATTCACCCGCACCCCATACGGCGCCAAATCCTTCGCCGCGCACTGCGTGAAATTGATCAGCCCCGCCTTCGCCGCGCTATATGGCGGATCCGTCTGCGACCCCATCTGCCCCGCCACTGACACCAAAAACAGCATCGACCCTCCCCGTCGCTCGATCAGCTTCGGCGCAAACGCATGCGCCACATTCACCGCCCCAATCAGATTGATCTCCAACACCCGCGCCCAATCCCCAGGCTCCAGATTCCAAAACGGAAACCCGAACTTGCCCGACCCCACCCCCACACAAAACACCACGTGATCAACGACCCCGCACCCCTCCGCAAACGCCCTCACCGCCGCATAATCCGTCACATCCCCCGCCACAATCCCCCGCCCCTCATCCCCCTTCACATCAAACCCCAGCACCCGGCATCCCTCCGCCACAAACCCTGCCGCAATCGCCGCGCCAATCCCGCTCGCGCCCCCAACAACCACCGCCGTCTGTCCTGCAAGTTTCAAATCCATCCCCCATCCTGTCACAACACCTCTACAGGTAAAGTCCACTCTTATCCCATCACACCCCGTCCCCGCCATCACCTCCCTTGACTTCTACATAGTCACCCAAGACCCGCAAACGTCCACACCACATTCTCCAGCACCACCCCATCCATTGCTTCGGCTAAATCATAACTGAGTATGAAAAACTTCCGAGGCTTCGATGCTGACTCCTTTCGCTTTCTCTGCCGCTCGCCCTCACAGTGGTTCATCTGGCCTAACGGTCCGTATTCCTGAGGTCCGCCTGCGCACTAAAGGATCTCGAGGCGTTGATCTCCTTCATGTCGTCCAGGATTGCCTTGAGCTCGTCCTCCGTTCTTGCCTTACTCATTTTGAAAATGGCCTCCGAAAGCAGGTCGATCATGATCAAGGGCCTTTTGGAGATCTCATCAAGTGTGAATGCCCCCACTCTTTCACCAATACTTAACATCGCGGCCCCGAAGCCGTACCCTCCCCCGCTACCCAGGACTTCGTAGAAATTGTCAGCATTCGGCAGAGGTCGCCGCTCGTGGGCATATTTATTTAGTCCATCAACGATTACATCAGAACGGGCTAGAATCTCGCCGAGGATAGACTCCCTTGTTACTTTCCCCCGCAGAATCTCAACACGCTTATCCACCTCATCCTTCCCCTTTTCAAAAACCACCGAAATACCAAATCCCTCCTCGTTTCGAACACTGATGAGCGTGCACGAAAGGAACGACCAGCCGCTATCCGCAACATACCTGACCACAGCCCCCCCCGGTGGTATGATCTCTCTAAAGACCTCCAAACTCACCCGCTCGGATTTCTGCATCGCTTCCTTCACGCGCTTGTGATTTTCCAACGTATTCTGCCTCACTTCCTGCTCATCCCGATCCCCCACCTCCTGCGCAACCAATACCCCCAACAGGCACCCGACGTATCCAACCATACAAATCACCTTGAAAAGGTGAACCCGAGCCAGCCTAACTTCAAGAAGTCCGTTCATTTAGCAAAAGGAAAGGCCGTTGGAGTTCATTTCTTTGAATCATTCTTCCTAACTCGACGGTCTTCCACCAATTCTGAAACCAATCGCCCCCATTCTCCACCGAACTCGATCACGTTATCACGGTCACTCTCGATGATGAATTGGCGTTGATTCGTGTACATGGGAAAAGATACATCATTTTGAGCCACTAATTCCTGAATCTCATCAAATCGATAAACGAATGTCTTGCCTGTTAGACTCGTTGAAATGGTAATCTTTTCTTCATCCATTTTTGCGTAAGCAGAGTTGCGGAACGTTCGATTGCCTCGTCGAAAATGATTCATTCTTTCCCCCTTACATGGATCACTCTTTCGATTGAAGAAGCCGGCCACGAAGAAAAACAAGGCAACCAGTGCTACTGCGAAACCATAAAATACATGAATTGGCTCAATATCATTCATCTGCTCTAGAAGTCTCTTTCCTGACATACCCCAAATAAACATGCTCTGCCGGTTACCTTCCCCGACCAAGTCTCAGAACCCTTTAAAAAATCTGAACACCCATTTTTGTCACATATCAACGTGCCTCCAACGGTTAAGTCCAAAGTCCCTGTGATCGTAACCTCAGCAATAACAAACTCCCAATTTGACCAAGTCCCGGTTAACTGGCCGCCAC
This sequence comes from Verrucomicrobiaceae bacterium, assembly GCA_947440575.1. GTDB lineage: Bacteria > Verrucomicrobiota > Verrucomicrobiia > Verrucomicrobiales > Verrucomicrobiaceae > JAGRPD01. The sequence goes on along the minus strand of CANETF010000185.1, from coordinate 1,746 downwards.
CCGTAACACTAATTTGTGGGCCGAATTTAACTTCCACTTCAATACTGCCATCGCTGTCTGAACATCCACCCTCTACTCCTGTTCCAGAGAAATCTGCTGTTCCCGAACCCGTCATTCGGATACCGGCAAATCCCGCCAAACTATCATCTCCAAATTCCAATTCAAAATTTGGTCCTGCTGTTGCAGTTAGACTAGCACTCACTCCACCTGAAACTTTGGTCCGCGTTCTCTCTCTCCATGTTCCATTGCAACATACCTCACACTCCTCATTCTCGATTTTAATATTGAAGGCCGCGGATGCTTCTCCAGAAGCCGTCGCGACCGGAGGCCCAATTCTCTCACTCCAAGTTTTTGAGGTACTGAAGGACGAAGTGCTGCAATCACGGGTTTCCTCGAGCCCAATTCTGTCTTTCCGATTCACCCCATCGTTCCTTACGAAGTGAAACAGATTCACCCCACCCCTCTCTCCAATCGGATCACGACTCGCCCACCGCCCCACCTCCGGCACATAATGCCGGAACCCATAGTAATACACCCCACCCCGCGTCTCCACCTCCCCATCCAGATACTTCCCACTAAACCGCCACGGCTGCAGCTCCGCATATCCCCCACTCGCCGTCACACTCCCCAACGTCCCCCCAAACGCCCCATAGCGCCACCGCCCCTCCACCACCCCACTCCCTGTCGTCATCAACACCACATTCCCGTTCCCATCATACCCAGGGTAATGCCCCACCGCACCTCCCACCCCGCTCACCGGCAACTCCTCCGCCAGCAGCAACCCTCCCACGCCCCCAGCTCCCTGCAAACTCCCACTCGCATCCCGCCCCCACGTCAACCGCTGCCACGACAGCGGACTGCCCCCCGCATCGAACGCCCGCTCCTCAATCACGTTCCATCCGTCATACGTGAACAACCGCCGCTCCTGCAACGTCCAGCCCCCACTCCCGTTGGGCGCATGCACCTCTTTCACCACCCGCCGGTGCAGCACATCATACCGATTCACCACCCGCGCCCCATTCACCAAACTGCTCGCCAACGGCAGCACCGTGGCGCCCACCGCCGCTCCGTTCCGCGTCGAACTCAGCATCCGATTCTCCGCATCCCACGTCATCCCCACCGTCACCGACCCGGGCACGGGCAGACTCAACGTGTTCCCACCCGCATCGTAAGTCGGCACCGCCCCACCCACCGCGCTATACTGCTCCAACGCATTCGCACTGTAGCTCACATTCACCCCATTCCGCGCTGAAGTCGTCCGGTTCCCCATCCCATCATACGCAAACCCATCACTCTGATTCCCACTCGGAGTCGCCAAATAATTCCCCGCCGTCACCTGCCCCGCAGCGTCATACCCATAACTGTCATTTTCACCTCCAGGTCGAGTGATCGAAGTCCGGCGTCCCATGCTATCCAACCCATACCCCACCCCATCCAAAACCGAAAGCCCAATCTGATGCGTCACCCCAGTTTGCCTCCCCGCCAAGTCATACCCCGTGACCGTCCGTTCCCCGTTCTCCCGCATCAGTTCCGTCATTTCCCCCGCCAAATTGTAACTGTAAGTTGCCGACGACATCGCCCTCAGAAGGACGCACGTCACACCGCCGGTAATAACTATGCTCAAAAACATGCAGTTGCGGATGCCGATGAGGACACCCCGCCGCTGCACAAGATGAAAAGATGCTCGAGAACCTGGCGAGGCAGATCACCCTCACAAGTTCGTGACCGCCTCTCCCTCACCAGCGT
>CANETF010000184.1 GCA_947440575.1 Verrucomicrobiaceae bacterium | reverse complement strand
TTGCTCATGGGCTTGAATGGGGTTGGTTATGCGGGAGGTCAACTTGCATTTGAGCGCGGGTGGGTGGGGGGAATTTGGTGGATTCGAGAAAGGGGATGGGATGGGGAATAAAAAGACAAGGGCAGGTGTCGGTAGCGTACGGTAGAGTGAGAGATGTCATTTGAGAAAGAGCCTTCAGATTCGGGCTGGTTCCGATTTGCCCTGGCGGGTGCCGGGGTATTGGTGTTGGCGGCGGTGTGGGCTGTATGGAGTTTGTTGCTGGCGCCGCCGGAGGTGCGTGAGCAAGCGGTTGATGGTGATGGCGGGAAGGTGAGTGGGCGGGAGGCGGTGGTGTTGGCTGAGGAAGGAGAAGGAGGGGGAGTGAAGAGGGTGAGGAAGGCGGTGAAGGCTAAGTCTTTGAGGTTGTCTGCGAGGATCGGGCTGGAGGAGTTGAGGGCCGCGTTGGTGGGTGACGGGGCGGTGCCGGGTGAGGCTCTGCTGGTGTTCCGTTCGGCGGCGGAGTTGGCGGCGTTTCGGGCGCGGGCGGGGCTTTATGGGTTGAAGATTTTGGGGTCGGATGCGCGGTTGAATTCGGCGCGGGTGAAGTATGACAGTTTGGGGCGGCTGGCGGATGAGTTGAATGAGCATCCGGGTTCGTATGAGAATGTGGCGGCGAATTTGGTGGCGAGGATACCGGGTTTGCCGCGATCCACTCCAGAGGTGGATACGGCGAACCAAGGTGGGGATAGTGCGTTTTTGGAGGGGGTGATGGGGAGTATTGGGGCGGGGGGGGACCGGTCGGACTGGGGTGCCGGAGTGAAGGTGGCGGTGTTGGATTCGGGTGTGAAGGACCACGAGACGTTTGAAGGGGTGTCGATCGAGCATGTGAAGCTGGTGGAGACGGGGCCGGAGGCGAATGGGCATGGGACTTCGATGGCGTCTCTGATTGCGGGACAAGAGGAGCCTGCAACGGGGGTGGCGCAGGGAGCGAAGCTACTGGATGTTTGGGTGGCGGACGAGAAGGGGGTGAGCAATACGGGGCTGGTGGCGGAGGGGATCATGGCGGCGGTGGATCGGGGGGCGAAGGTGATCAACATCAGTCTGGGAAGCTTTGGGAGTTCGCTGGTGCTGCAGAATGCGGTGCAGTATGCGATGAATCAGGGAGTGGTCATCGTGGCGGCAGCGGGCAATGAGCAATTGACGCAGTTGGCGTATCCTGCGGCGTATCCGGGGGTGGTCAGTGTTGGGGCGGTGGATAAGCAGCGGAAGCAGGCGTATTTTTCGAACTCGGGTCAGGGCTTGGTTTTGTCTGCGCCGGGGGTGGGGATTCTATCGGCGTATCCGAATGGTGAGGTGGTGGTGGGAAGCGGGACTTCCCAGGCGACGGCACTGGTTTCGGGGGCGGTGGCGACGTTGATGGGGCGGGGGCTTTCGGGGGCGGAGGCGGTGAAGTTGCTGCGGGAGAGTGCGACGGCTACTGGAGCGCCGACGGAGCAGGTGGGGGCGGGAGTGTTGAGGATTCCGGCGCGGTGATGGGTGCTTTAGGTGATGAGGTCTTTGATGACTTTGGCGGGGTTGACACCGGTAAGGCGGCCATCGAGGCCTTGGAAACGGTAGCTGAGGCGGTCGTGTTTGAAGCCGAGCAGGTGCAAGATGGTGGCGTGGAAGTCGCTGATGTGGAGGGGGTCTTTGACGATGTTGTAGGAGAAGTCGTCGGTTTCGCCATAGATGGTGCCGCCTTTGGCACCGCCGCCGGCCATCCACATGGTGAAGCAGCGGGGGTGGTGGTCGCGACCGTAGTTGTCTCGGGTGAGGCCGCCTTGGGAGTAGATGGTGCGGCCGAATTCGCCGCCCCAGATGATGAGGGTGTCTTCGAACATGCCGCGCTGTTTAAGGTCTTCGATGAGGGCGTGGCAGGGTTGGTCGATGTCTTTGCACTGGGAGGGCATGCGACCGTTGACGTCGGAGTGGTGGTCCCAGTTGTTGTGGTAGATTTGCACGAAGCGGACGCCGCGTTCGATGAGGCGGCGGGCCATGAGGGTACTATTGGCGAAGGAGCCGGGTTTTTTGGAGTCTTCGCCGTAGAGTTTGAAGATGTGTTCGGGTTCCTTGGAGAGGTCAGTGAGTTCGGGCACGCTGGACTGCATGCGGAACGCCATTTCGTACTGCTGGATGCGAGTGTGGGTTTGGGGGTCGGCGACTTCCTGGTAGGTGATTTCGTTGAGGGCGTTGATGCCATCGAGGGTTTTGCGGCGGACGGAGGGGGTGACGCCAGGGGGATTGTTGATGTAGAGGATGGGGTCGCCAGCGGAACGGAAGGAGACGCCGGCGTGTTCGCCGGGGAGGTAGCCGGAGGACCAGAGGCGGGAGGAGATGGCTTGTTCCTGGGCGCGGTTGGTGGGGGTGGCGACGAGGACGACGAAGGTAGGGAGGTTTTGATTCATGGAGCCGAGGCCGTAGGAGGCCCAGGAGCCGAGGCAGGGGCGGCCGGTGACTTGGTTGCCGGTCTGCATGGCAGCAATGGCGGGCTCGTGGTTGATGGCTTCGGTATGGAGGGAGCGCATCCAACAGATATCGTCTGCGGACTGGCCGAGGTAGGGGAGGAGTTCGTCGTTCATCCACATGCCGCAGGTGCCTTTTTGGGCGAAGCGGTATTTGGAGGGGGCGATGGGGAAGCGGGCTTGGCCGCTGGTCATGGTGGTGAGGCGCTGGCCCTGGCGGATACTGGCGGGGAGGTCTTTGTCGTAGAACTCCTGCATCTTCGGTTTGTAGTCGAAGAGATCCATTTGGGAGGGGCCACCGACCATGTGGAGGTAAATGACGCGTTTGGCTTTGGGGGCGAAGTGGGGCTGCTGGAGGTGGCTTGAGGAAGCGTTGGAGAGGGTTTCGCCGAGGAGAGAGGTGAGGGCGGCGTAACCGAGGGCGTTTTTGCCTTGGCCGAAGAACTGGCGGCGGGTTTGCAGGGTTTGCAGTTGTTGGATAGGTGTCATGGCGTGATCCTCCTTTTGGGTACGAGGAGAATACTGCGCGACGAGGTGAAATCGATCAAAGACTTCAATGAGAACTAGCGAGGGCAGACTGGAGTTTGCTCGCGAACGTGGAGGGGGGGATGCCTCCGGTGGTGGTGTCGATTTCGGTGCCTTGGGGGTTGAGGAAGGCTATGTGGGGGATGCCCCGGACGCCGAATTTTTGAGCGGTGGCTTGGTTGGCGGGATCGTCAACGTCGAGATAGGCCCAGACGAACTGGGACTTGTACGGGGCGACCTCGGGGCTGGGGTAGACTTCGTTTTTCATTTGCTGGCAGGGTGGGCACCAGGAGGCTGAGAAGACGACGACGAGGGGTTTGCTGCTGGATTTGGCGAGGCTGAGGGCGGTTTCGTAGCGGGTTTGGAATCCGACGGGTGCGCCCTTGTCTGCGCCGGGAGTGAGGCTTTGATCCAGGGAGCCCAACAATTTCATGATGACAGCACCAATGATGAGGAGGGTGATCAGATTTTTCATGGTCAGAAGGGATGTGCGCGAAAAAGATAACTCAAGGGTGGGGAATCTGTGCGCTGGCGATAAAAAAGTTTGTAAGGAGAGGCACTTGCTAAGCGCCCGATGTGGGGACTTGGCAAGTCCCGCTCCTTGTCCAAGGCCAAGCCATCACAGCAAAGGTTTTGCAATCGCCTCTGCCTCTGAAGTGTTACTTCACGGCGATCAAGCCGGGAAGGGTTTCCTGGAGGATGTGGCGGATGTGGGTACGCTCGGTTTCGGTGAGGTAGGTGTAGTTACCTGTGGTGTCTTGGCCGGCGAGGATGGTGTCGAGGCGTGTGAGGACGGTTTGTTTCAGGGGCGGGGTCAGGTTTTTGAAGGTGAGCGAGTAGATCATGTAGCTACAGCGGTATTTGAAGAGGCGGTTGAGGAGTTGGAAGTCTTTGAGACTGCGGCCGTCGGTGCTTTTGGGGGTGTGGGCGGCGAAGTCGGTTTGGAAATCGGGGCGACCTTCGATGCCGCCGTCGGGGAGGGGGGCTTCGTCTTTGAAGAGGAGGGCGTCGAGGATGTGGGTGGTGACGTTGTCGATGATGCGGCGGGCGGTGCCGACGGGTTCGGTGAGGACGGGTTCGCCGAGTTCTTTTTGCAGGCTTTGCTGCATGTGCATGGCGCGAAGGGCGGCGTGGTTGGCTTTGGTGAGGGTGTTTTGAGTGGAGGTTTGATGTTCGAGGACCATGAGGGCGACGATGTCGCTCTGGGGGACGGGGTAGGGTTTGGTGTCGAAGAGGTGGGTGAGGTCGGGAAGGTTGGCGCCGGGGGCGGTGTCGAGGGTGGCGTTGTCGTCGCGGTCCTCGAGGGTGGCGTTGCCGCGGTGGCGGGCGGAGCCGTGGTGGCCGGTGACGTACCAGCCGCCCCAGCGGTCGGTGAAGGGAGTGGTGGTGTCGACGAGGGTGCTGCCGTGGCTCATGAGGGGGTGGCCTTCGCGGCCGGGGAAGACGGAGCGTACGAGGACGCCGGGGATCTCTGGGGAGAAGGGGCCGCCGTGGCAACTGAGGCAGCTTTCATCACGTTCGAAGGTGAGGGGTTGGTCGGCGGGGACGTCGGGTTCGAGGAGGTAGAAGATGGGGCCGAGGGTGGGGTCGATGGTGGTGACTTCGATGGAGCCGCCGAGGCAGTAGCCGAGGTAGGCGTTGTCGCCGAAGTAGATGGCGCGTGGGGTTTGGGGGTTGATGAGGTGGTTTTGCTTGCTGGTTTTGGAGAAGACGAGGAGTTGAGAGGATTCGGGGATGTCGAACTGCTTCATGAGGCTGCGGAGGACGGACCAGGAGTCGGTGCGGTCGAGTTTGAGGGAGCCTGCGAGGAGTTTTTTTTGCAGGGCCTGGGCGGCGTCGTTCGGGGTGGTGGCGGAGTAGCGGATGGGGGCGTTTTCGTATTCGTTTTCGGCGTGGAGAAAGGGGCCGCAGGCTGCGAGGAGGAGGCAGGAGACGAGGAGGTGCGGTTTCATGGGGTAAGGGGAAGGGAACGGGAGGGGTGGGGGTAATGATGCATGGGTGGTGCGGGAATTGAAGGGGAGATGAGCGGCGGTTGGGGTGGGGTGTGTGGATCTTGTGGGCGGAGGCGTTGTGTTTGTGGGTATTCTAGTCTTGCCGATATTCTAAGGAGGTGGAATGAATGGCGGGATGGCGTCTTTGGAATCCCACTCGACAAGCCCCGTGATTAGCGGGGCGGTGCGTTTGGTGTTCTATGTCTTCATGGGGGTGTTGGCGTTGATGGAGGTGTTTGTGAGTTTTCGGGGGTTGAAGAGTCCAGCGGGGATGGAGCAGGCGCAGTTGGCGCGGGAGTTGGCGCGGGGGAATGGATGGGTGACGAAGTGCGTGCGGCCCGGGGCGTGGCGGCAGTTGGAGGATGGCCAGGCTGAGGCGGTGGATTTGGGGAAGTTTCCGGATACGAGTTCGGCGCCGTTGCCAGCGCTGGTGTTGGCGCCGTTGTTCAAGTTGGCGGAACCCTGGTGGGTGTATGATCCGGGGAAGGATGGGGTGATTTATGCGTTGGACCGGATTTCGGCGGCGGTGGGGGTGTTGTTTTTTCTTTTGCTGTTGTATCACCTGAATGGGTTGGCGATGCGGTTGTTTGATGAGCGGGTGGCGGTGATCGTGTGTGCGGGAGTGGGGTTCTGCAGGCCGATGTGGGAACTGGCAGCGAGTGGGAGTCCGCGTGTTTTGTTGGGGTTGGAGTTGGTGGTGGCGTTGCGGTTGATGTTCAGTGTGATGGAGCGGTTAGAGAAGGGGGTGCCGATGAAGAAGCGTCTTTTGTTGCTGGGGATGATGCTGGCGGCGATGGGGATGACGCACAGCATGGGGGTGTTGTGGGCGGTGGTGATTGGGGTGGGGGTTGTGCTGGGGATGGGGAGGGCGGGGCGGGCGACGTTGGGGCTGACTGGGTTGTTGTCGGCGCTGCTGGGGCCGTTGCTGGTGACGGGCGTGCTGTGGATGTGGCGCAATTTGGAATTGACGGGGGATGTGCTGGGGTCGTCGAAGTTGATCCTGCGGGGCATGATTTCCGGGGTGGGCGAGGAGGAGATGTCACGGCGATTTTCGGATGCGACGGAGTCGATGGCGTTGCCGCAGGTGTTGCGGGGGTTGGGGTTGAGGTTTGTGGCGCAATGGGAAGGGATTTTTGGGCACATGGGATTGATTTGGGGGGCGCCGGTGGCGTTGTTGGCGGGGTTGCATCGCTTTCGCAATGGGATCTGCGAGGTCATCGCGAAGCTGGTGCTGGTGTTGCTGGTGTTGAGCATGCTGGCGATGGGGATGGTGGGTCAGGTGCAGGAATTGATGGATGAGCACAATGTGTTCATCCTGTTGGCGCCGGTTTTGAGTGTGTATGGGGTGGCGATGGTGACGATGGCGTGGTCGCGTATGAATCCGAGGGCGCGGGGGTTTTGGCCGGAGTGGGGGCATGGGGTGATTTTGGTGGGGCTGAGCGCGCTGCCGCTGCTGGTGGCGCTGCCGGACACGATTCGGGCGGGGATGGCGTTGCGGGGACGGCTTTCGCAGTGGCCGCCGTATGCGGCGGATCGGGTGGCGAAGTTGGGGCCGTTGTTGGAGGAGAATGAGGTTTTGATGGCGGATGCGCCGTGGTTTGTGGGGTGGTATGTGGATGTGCCGGCGGTGTGGATGCCGGCGCGGCGGGGGGATTTGGCGTTGATGAGGGAGGCGGCGGTGGCGGGGGGGCGTTCGGTGGCGGGGGTGGTGATCACGCCGGTGAGTGCGAAGGCGGAGTCGATGGCGCAGATGCTCGTGGGGCCGTGGGCGGACTGGCCGGATTTGATTTTCCGGGGGCCGATGATGGCATTTGACCGGGAGATGCGGGCGTGGCCGGATTTTCCGTATCCGGTGGCGGTGCCGCTGGTGGGGTTCAGCATTGGCGAGACGGAGGGGCTGGGTTTGCTGATGGCGTTTTACACGGACCGGGTGAGGAAGCCGAAAAACGGGGGGTGAGATGGGGATATTCCTGCTTGCGGGATTGGAGGGGTTCGCCATGGTGCGGATTCGGTCCGCCGCGCGACGCTTTTGTTTTTATGTCTCAATCATCCAACCCTGATCCCAGCTTCGAAGAGGCGATGGAACGGCTTGATGAAATTGTGGAGTCGATGGAGGGGGAGCGTTTGGATTTGGACGAGATGGTGGGGCGGTATGAGGAGGGGGTGAAGTTGCTGACGCTTTGTCGGCAGAGGATTGAGCATGCGCGGATGCGGGTGGAGCGGATCAACGCGCTTTTGGATGGATCCGGGAAGGCGACGCTGGCGGATTTTGAGGTGACTGCGGAGGGGAACGAAGAGGGGGCGGCGCCGGTGGCTGGCAAGGCAGGGGTGCGGCGCGGGACGAAGGCGAGTGCGGCGGTTGAGGGAGAGGACGAGATTAGGCTTTTTTGATTCTTTGATTTTTTAGATTGTGGACACTGACTCATTAGACATTCGAACCCCGGCGGACGTTAAGGCGCTCCCGATGGAGCAATTGCCGGCACTTGCGGAAAAGATTCGGCAGACGTTGATCGAGACGCTGAGCGAGACCGGGGGACATCTTGGGCCGAACCTGGGGGTGGTGGAGTTGACGCTGGCGATGCACCGGGTGTTTGACACGCCGAAGGACAAGTTTGTGTTTGATGTGGCGCACCAGGGGTATGTGCACAAGATGCTGACGGGGCGGTGGGACCGGATTCACACGATTCGGCAGTATGAGGGGTTGAACGGGTTTTTGCTGCGGACGGAGAGCGAGCATGATTGTTATGGGGCGGGTCATGCGGGGACGTCGCTTTCGGCGGCGTTGGGGATGGCGGCGGCGCGGGATTTGAAGGGGACGGATGAGCATGTGGTGTGTGTGGCGGGTGATGCGGCGTTCACGTGCGGGCCGGTGTTTGAGGCGCTGAACAATGTGGCGACGCACACGAAGAAGTTGATCGTGGTGTTGAACGACAATGAGTGGTCGATCGACCGGAATGTGGGGGCGATTGCGAAGATTTTTAATTCGATCGCGACGCATTCAGGTTATGCGGACCTGCATCAGAAGGCGGCGCATTTTGTGGAGTTTGTGCTGGGCAAGGAAGCGCGGCGGTTTGCGGGGAAGGTGGAGGAGAGTGCGAAGGGATTGCTGCTGCCTCAGGGTGGCACGGCGCCGACGCGGAGTGTGTTTTTTGAGGAGTTCGGGTTCCGGTATTACGGGCCGATTGACGGGCATGATGTGGGCCTCTTAACTCAGACGTTTGAGTTTTTGAAGACGCAGAATGAGCCGGTGATTCTGCATATCTTGACGGAGAAGGGGCGTGGGTATAAGCCGGCGCTGGATGATCCGGGCAAGTTCCACGGGTTGGGCAAGTACAACATCGAAACGGGTGAGGTGGCGAGCACGGCGCTGCCGACGTATTCGCAGATTTTTGCGCGGACGGTGACGGATTTTGCGAAGGTGGACAAGAAGGTGGTGGCGATCACGGCGGCGATGCCGGGAGGGACGGGGTTGTCAGTGTTCAAGAAGGAGATTCCGGAGCGGTACTTTGATGTGGGGATTGCGGAGGAGCATGCAGCGTTGTTTGCGTGCGGGATGGCGACGCAGGGGATGAAGCCGTTTTTGACGATTTACTCGACGTTCATGCAGCGGGCGTATGACATGATCATTCATGACATGGCGATTCAGGATCTGCCGGTGAGGTTGTGCATGGACCGGGGTGGTTTGTCGGGTGACGATGGTCCGACGCACCATGGGTTGTTTGACATTGCGTATTTGCGTCCGGTGCCGGGGTTGGTGCACATGCAGCCGAAGGATGAGGATGAGTTTGTGGACATGCTTTGGACGATGGCGAATTACGAGAAGGGTCCGATCGCGATTCGGTATCCGCGCGGGAATGGTCCCGGGGTGACGCCGAAGGAGAAGCCGGTGATTTTGGAGATTGGGAAGGCGGAGGTGTTGGCTGAGGGAACGGATGTGGCGCTGGTGGGGCTGGGGGCGATGTTTGAGATCGCGCAGAAGGCGAAGGTGGAGTTGGAGAAGCAGGGTCTGTCCGTGGCGTTGATCAATCCGAGGTGGATCAAGCCTTTGGATGCAGGGACGCTGGAGGATCAGGCGCGCAAGGTGAAGGTGGTGTGCACGCTGGAAGATCACGTTTTGATGAATGGTTTTGGCTGCGGGGTGATGGAGTTGCTGAGTTCGGCGGGGATTCAAACGCCGGTGGTGCGGATTGGCTGGCCGGACGAGTTCATTGAGCATGGGAACGTGCCGGTGCTGAGGTCGAATCACGGGCTGACGGTGGAGAACACGGTGGCTGTGGTTTTGAAGGCGCTGGGGCGGTAGGGGGGTGAACGTTGAATGTTGAAGGACTGAGACTGGCAGAAAAAAGGGGGGCAGAAAAAAGGGGAACCACGAATGTCATGAAGGACACGAATGGGGGGAGAACTTTGAACGCTGAACGCTGAAGGACTGAGACTGGCAGAAAGATGGTGGGCAGAAAGAAGGGGGACCACAAATGGCACGCAGAGGCGCGGAGGGGGAGGAGACGCGGAGGGGGGGGAAGGGGGATGGGGAG
>CANETF010000183.1 GCA_947440575.1 Verrucomicrobiaceae bacterium | reverse complement strand
GGTGGCGAAGTAGGCGATGGCTTTGTCGAGGCCGTCTGAGAGGGGGACGGTGGGGTTCCAGCCGAGTTCTTGTTGGGCGAGGGAGATGTCGGGGCGGCGTTGTTTGGGGTCGTCGCCCGGGAGGGGGAGGAAGGTGATCTTGGAGGGGCCACCGACTTTTTTGAGGACGAGGTCGGCGAGTTCGAGCATGGTGAACTCGCCGGGGTTGCCGATGTTGACGGGGCCGGTGCAGGTGGGGTGATTCATGAGGCGGACGAAGCCTTCGATGAGGTCGTCGACGTAGCAGAAGCTGCGGGTTTGGGTGCCGTCGCCATAGATGGTGAGGTCCTGGCCTTTGAGGGCCTGGACGATGAAGTTCGAGACGACGCGGCCGTCGTCGGGGAGCATGCGGGGGCCGTAGGTGTTGAAGATGCGGACGACGCGGATTTCGACGCCGTTTTCGCGGTGGTAGTCGAAGAAGAGGGTTTCGGCGACGCGTTTGCCTTCGTCATAGCAGGCGCGGATGCCGATGGTGCTGACGCTGCCTTTGTAGGATTCGGGTTGGGGATGGACTTCGGGGTCGCCGTAGACTTCGGAGGTGGAGGCCTGGAAGACGCGGGCGCCGGTGCGCTTGGCGAGGCCGAGGGCGTGCATGGCGCCGAGGAAGGAGGTTTTGGTGGTTTTGATGGGGTTGAACTGGTAGTGCGGGGGGGAGGCGGGGCAGGCGAGGTTGTAGATTTGGTCGACCTCGAACTTGAAGGGGTCGCAGACGTCGTGGCGGATGAGTTCGAAGCGTTTGTTGTCGAGGAGGTGCTCGATGTTGCGTTTTCTGCCGGTGAAGAAGTTGTCGAGGCAGATGACTTCGTGGCCTTCGTTGAGGAGGCGTTCGCTGAGGTGGGAGCCGAGGAATCCGGCTCCGCCGGTGATGAGGATGCGCATGGGAGGTGGGTTGGGTTGGGAGTGGGGGTTATTTGCCGATGGCGTAGACGTTGAAGCCGAGAGTGCGGAGGGATTCGTGGTCGAGGAGGTTGCGACCGTCAAATAGGAAGGCGGGTTTGAACATGTGTTCGTGGATTTGTTTCCAGTCGAGGTGCCGGAACTGGTCCCATTCGGTGAGGACGGCGATGCCGTGGGCCTGGTGGGCGGCGGTGATGGGGTCGGCGGAGAAGGTGAGCTGGCGGTCGAGGGTTTCAGTGGGGACGCCGAGGTAGGTGAGTTCCTGGCGGATTTGGGTGAGGGGGACTTGGGGGTCGTGGACGACGACGTTGGCCTGTTCCATGAGGAGGTCGCGGACGACGTAGATGGCGGCGGATTCGCGGGTGTCGTTGGTGTCCTTTTTGAAGGCGAAGCCGAGGATGGCGACTTTTTTGCCGGAGACGGTGTTGAAGAGGGTCTGGACGATGTGGCGGGCGAAGCGGGTTTTTTGCCAGTCGTTCATTTGGATGACCTGGTCCCAGTAGGCGGCGACTTCGGGGAGGCCGAAGTGTTCGCAGAGGTAGGTGAGGTTGAGGACGTCTTTTTGGAAGCAGGAGCCGCCGAAGCCGACGGAGGCTTTGAGGAATTTGGGGCCGATGCGGGAGTCGGTGCCGATGGCGCGGGCGACTTCGTCGATGTCGGCGCCGGTGCGTTCGCAGAGGGCGGAGATGGCGTTGATGGAGGAGATGCGCTGGGCGAGGAAGGCGTTGGCGACGAGTTTGGAGAGTTCGGAGGACCAGAGGTTGGTGGTGAGGATGCGTTCGCGGGGGATCCAGCGGGCGTAGATGCTGACGAGGGTTTCGATGGCGGCCTGGCCTTCGGGGGTGGTTTCACCGCCGATGAGGATGCGGTCGGGGTTTTCGAGGTCGGCGATGGCGGTGCCTTCGGCGAGGAACTCGGGGTTGGAGAGGATTTGGAATTTGCCGTTGGGGGAGTTGGCGCTGAGGACGGTTTTGAGGGCTTCGGCGGTTTTGACGGGGATGGTGGATTTCTCGACGACGATTTTGGGGCCGTCGGAGACTTCGGCGATGGTGCGGGCGGCGAGTTCGATGAAGCGGAGGTCGGCGGCGCGGCCGGCGCCGGCGCCGTAGGTTTTGGTGGGGGTGCCGACGGAGACGAAGATGATGTCAGCGTCTTTGATGGACTGGGTGACGTTGGTGGTGAAGAAGAGGTTTTTGCCCCGGGCGGGCTGGACGATTTCGTCGAGGCCGGGTTCGTAGACGGGGAGGGAGGCGGAGTTCCAGGCGGCGATGCGGGCCTCGTTGAGGTCACAGACGGTGACTTGGATGTCGGGGCATTGGTGGGCGATCATCGCCATGGTGGGACCGCCGACGTAGCCGGCTCCGAGACAACAGATTTTCATGGGGGAGAGGGAGAGGTGATGATTAGGGAGTGGGAGAGTCGATTGCAAAGGCCTCGGTGTGGCTTTTTTGACAGGGAAAGAAGCTGGATTCAATCGGGTCATCCGGGCTTTGGGGCAAGCGCAAGTTGTTGAGAGGGGTTTGGGTGATTGAGGTAGAAAGATTGAGGGTAGAAAGATTTTTTGGTGACTGATGTCTTGATTGTTCGGGCGGGGGTTAAGGGGGTTGGTGGGTGTGGGGGCGGACTGATTTGGATATGGGGTTTGAAGTGGAACGCGGTGGTTGATGTTGCCGCAACGGATGATGGTGTCTTTGTCGTGTATGACCTTCCTGATTCCGGTAATGCAAACAGCACGATTCCCATCTACCGACATCACGAAAGCGAACATGACGGTAGTGGACAACCGGGTGCCGATCCTGAGTCGAATTGACCCTTGAAACTACAACCTTGAATCCTATTGCAGAGGGGAGATCCCGTACATCGGTGGCAATTCTCGATGTTTAAAATACAAGTTGAGCATACACCTCTTTTCTGTCAGTGTGTGTATGTGCGCACGAATATCGATCTTGATGAAGGACTCGTCACCAGGGGGCTGCAGCTTTCCGGCCTTCGTACCAAGAAGGAGCTTGTCAATATGGCTCTGCGAGAATTCATCCGAAAGAATGATCAAAAGAAGATTTTGGAACTGCGTGGGAAGATTCAATGGCAAGGTGATCTTGATTTGATGCGCCAAAGCCGATTCTGATGGTCTTGGTCGATACAGGTGTGTGGATCGATTTCCTTGGCGGACGAACGACGCCGGAAGTTGATGCCGTCATTTCACTTTTGGCGGACGAGGAGACTATTTGTTATACGGCATCGATTCTACAGGAACTCATGCAGGGTTGCTCGGACGACCTTGCTGCAACTGCAATCGAGACACATTTTGCACCGTTTATCGAGGTGTTCCCTCAGAGGTCATCGTATCGATTGGCAGCCAAAATCTTTCGAGATTGTCGAACGAAAGGCTATACCATTCGAAGTTCTGTGGATTGCTTGATCGCTGCGTGTGCGCTCGAACACGATTGCCAAGTGCATCACAGAGATAGAGATTTCAAGTTCATAGAGGAAGTTTGCGGATTGAAGGTCTTACGAAGGTAAGCAAACAAGAGGCTACCTCTAAGGGCGGGTAACGCTCCAGTTTGAATTCGGGCTTCCATGCCCGGTGTGGATGAGCTATGCGTTCTGCCTCAAAATGACCTATACGATCGGCGATATCACTTTTGCGAGGAAGGAGGACATCACGAAACACTGTCAGGCCATTCTCGAAAAAACGCGAGACGGAGAATTGGTCGACGAAGAGGCTTTTTGGTTCCTGCTCGACCTATTTCCCTACCACGAGAAGTGGGCGCGGAAGTCAGCGAGCGGAATATCTGGGATTACAGCGATTCGGACGCCACACGGAACCCGCTGCTTTGCCCTTGTGCGCCGAGACGGCGTGTTCGAAGACATCAGCTTCCCGCATACGATCAAACTCATTCCGACGAGCCGTTTAGCCACGCGAATTCCCCAAGGACTGATCGATTTTCGCGATGCGGCACGCGCTGTAATTCAGGATCAGATCAGGCGTTTTCGCGACAAGAATTTGGGCGCAGCCATGATCCTGATGAAGGTGATCTGTATCGAGCGGTTCGGCTCGAAGCGCTTCGAGAAGCACCGGAAGCATTTTCTTCACGGTATGAAGACGCCGTGGTTCGCAGCGATCAGAGCTGGGCGGATCAAGTCCATGCCAGTGCGACGGGATCGAATCGCGCCACGTTCGTCACCCTTGAAGGGCAACCTTTAGGTCTGGCAGCTCTTTATCGCGATGAAAGAGACACTGATGTCGGTGAACTCATGCAGATGTGGGTTGCTCCCGAGTTTCGTGGTGGGTCCGTGGCGACGGAGTTGCTGCTTGAGGTCTTTCGCTGGGCCAAATCCAATGGCTTTGCCTTCGTGAAGGCGGAAGTGATGAGGTCCAACGCCAGAGCTCGGAGATTCTATGAGAAGTTCGGATTTTCTCTTTCGGCCGACAGCCCTGCCGCATCCAGCGTCATCCTAACCATGCGCGTCGAACAAGCCGGTTCATCCGCGGCGAGTGCCGATTTGATTTGAATTCGGGCTTCCTGCCGAGCTGTGGATGGGCTACACGAGAGAGTCATGAAACTAGGAAGACCGGAAATCAGTCTGGCTGTTGCTGACATCAAAGTGTCTTTAGCGTTTTACGAGGCCCTGGGATTCAAGCGTGTCGAAGGCGCTGAGGAGGAGAAGTGGGCTGTTGTAGCCCAACCCGATCTCCGAATCGGATTGTATGAAGGTCACGTTGATGCGAATTCATTGACCTTTTTTGGGGGTGATATCAATGCGATTGCGGGAAAGCTTCATGAGGCAGGTTTTGAGCTCAAACAGGGCCCTGAGACTGAAGAAGATGGGAGTCTTGGAGCGAAAGTAGCCGATCCAGACGGGAATCTGATCTATTTCAATTCGTGATCCCTCACGGCTGTAACGAGACGCGGATCCTGACGCCTGATCCGTCACGTTAGCCACTCATCTTGCGAATCCATCTGAACAGACGGTGCATTGTTGGTTTGGTGAGGGGGGACGTCTTGATTTTGAAGTGCGCGCTGGGCGCGACCGGGGTCGATGCCCCCGGCTACAGGGGGAAGCGGGGTTGATGCCTCCGGATACAGGGGTGTGTTGCGTTTTGCGGGGCGATGATGGGGGGTTTGGTGGCGTGGGTGGTTTTTATTTTGAAGTGCGCGCTGGGCGCGACCGGGGTCAATGCCCCCGGCTACAGGGGGGGTGGGGTCGATGGCCCCGGGTACAGGGCGGCGGGGGGAGGTGACGAAATGTTTTGAATCCGAAATGGGATTATGGCGTATCAATGGGTGTGATCGTTGTTCTCCGAATCTTTTTTATGGTGGTGCTGGTTTCGATGCTGGGGGTGACGTCGTGGGCGAGTTTGCAGGTTTCGATTTTGAAGATTCCGGCGGAGGTGATTGGGCATCCATGGATGATTGCGACGTTGTTTGATGCGTATTGGGGCTTTTTGACGTTTTACTGCTGGATCGTTTACAAGGAGCGGGGTTGGGGGGCGCGGGTGGGGTGGTTGATCGGGGTGCTGCTGCTGGGGAACATTGCGATGGCGGTGTATGCGTTGATTCAGTTGTTCAAGGTGCCGGCTTCGGCTTCGATCGAGGATGTGTTGCTGAGAAGGAGGGAGGCGTGAGCGCGGAGGCGGCGGTGGTGGAAGCGGGGGTGGTGGAGGGGCCGAAGCGGTCGGTGTTTTACCGTTGGGTGGTGCGGCCGGTGGTGGTGCAGTTGACGCAGGGGACGAGTCCGGGGAAGATTGCGCAGGCGATTGCGTGGGGGGTGACGCTTGGGATCTTTCCGATCATTGGGTCGACGACGCTGCTGAGTTTGATGGTGGGAGTGCCGATGAAGTTGAACCAGCCGATTTTGCATGCGTTCAAGTGGCTGGCGGCGCCGCTGCAATTGGGGTTGGTGCTGGGGTTTTATCGGGCGGGGGAGTGGCTGTTCAATGCGCCCCATGTGTCGATTCACATTCCGTCGATGATTGAGCGGTTCTTTGCGGAGCCGGGGCCGTTTTTTCGGGATTACGGGATGACGGCGGTGTATGGGATTGCGGTGTGGTGTCTGGTGGCGCCGGTGTTGATTGTGGGGATTCGAGTGGTGAGTCAGTTTTTGGTGGAAGGATTGGCTAAGCGGATCAAACGCGGTAAGGGGGTGGGCGATGTTTGATTTTTGGGTGATCGCGGGGATGGGCGGGGTGCTGCTGGTGGCGTTGTTTTGGGCGACGTTCCGGCTGAGTGTGCGGCTGGACAATTACTCGTTCGTGGATGTGACGTGGGCGCTGAGTTTTGCGCCGGTGGCGGTGGGGTATGCGGTGCTGTCGGGGGGATGGTTGCCGAGGCGGGTGGCGATTGCGGTGTTGGTGGGGGGATGGAGTCTGCGGTTGGGGAGTTATTTGTGGGGGCGGGTGGCGGCGCATCATCCGAAGGAGGATGTGCGGTATGCGGTGCTGAGGGAGAAGTGGAAGGGAAATTTGAAAGGGGCGTTTTTGAAGTTTTTCCTGATGCAGGCGGTGCTGGTGTGGCTGCTGATGCTGCCGGTGCTGCTGATTGCGAGTCGGGTGGAGGGGGTGTGGCATCCGCTGGAGGTGGCGGGGTTGATTTTGTGGGTGGTGGCGCTGATGGGGGAGGGGCTGGCGGATGCGCAGTTGGCGCGGTTCAGGCGGGAGAATCCGTTTGGGAAGACGGTGTGTGAGGTGGGGTTGTGGCGGTATTCGCGGCATCCGAATTACTTTTTTCAGTCGCTGCTTTGGTGGGCGTTGTTTTTGATGGCGGTGCCGGCGGAGGGGGGCTGGTGGGCGATTTTGGCGCCGGTGGCGATGCTGCATTTTTTGCTGAATGTGACGGGGATCCCGCTGACGGAGAAGCTGTCGCTGGAGAAGCGTGGGGAGGTGTATCGGGAGTATCAGCGGACGACGAGTGCGTTTGTGCCGTGGTTCCGGCGTGAGGGGAAAAAGTGAATCCGGTTGATTGTTTGAATCGCAAAAGGAAGAGAAGACTATGCTGAATGTGAATGATTTGCTTGCGAAGGATCTGCTGCCGGATGCGGCGATTCGATTTGGGATTCGCCAACGCCTGGCGAACACGCTGAAGAAGAACAAGCAGCCGAACATTGAGGCGCAGAAGGCGGCGTTGCTGCGGCATGTGGCGGAGTTGAAGGCGAGTCCTGTGGCGATTGCGACGGATGAGGCGAATGAGCAGCATTATGAGGTGCCGACGCGGTTTTATCAGCTGTGTCTGGGGAAGCACTTAAAATACAGTAGCGGGTATTGGCCGGAGCCGACCACGACGTTTGATGAGTCGGAGGCGATCATGCTGGGGATGACGTGCGAGCGGGCGGAACTGCAGGATGGGCAGCGGATTTTGGAGCTGGGGTGCGGGTGGGGGTCGCTGTCGCTATGGATGGCGGAGCACTACCCGAAGGCGCGGATCACGAGTGTGTCGAACTCGCGAACACAGAAGGCGCACATCGATGCGGAGGCGGCGCGGAGGGGGCTCAAAAACTTGGAGATTGTGACGGCGAACATGATCCACTTTGAGGGGGTGGGGGATGGGGAGTTTGATCGCTGTGTGTCGGTGGAGATGTTTGAGCACATGAAGAACTATCAGGTGCTGATGGGGCGGATTGCGCGGTGGTTGAAGCCGGGGGGGAAGCTGTTTGTGCACATTTTCACGCACCGGGAGTATGTGTATCACTTTGAGGCGACGAGTGATGAGGACTGGATGGCGAAGTATTTTTTCACCGGGGGTCAGATGCCGTCGGATGATCTGCTGCTTTACTTCCAGGATGATCTGAAAATTGAAGATCACTGGTGTGTGAGCGGGATGCACTACAGCAAGACGTCGGAGGCGTGGCTGAGCCGGATGGATGAAAACAAGGCGGAGATCATGCCGCTGTTCCGGGAGACGTATGGGGCGGATCAGGCGGTGAAGTGGTGGGCGTACTGGCGGATTTTCTACATGGCGTGCGCGGAGCTGTGGGGCTACCGCGACGGGGAGGAGTGGGTGGTGTCACATTACCGATTTGCAAAACGATGAAGACGATTGCTTCCATTATAGCTGGGGTGCTGCTGGTCGGTGGTCCCGTGGGGGCGCAAGATTTGGCGGAGCTGATGGCGAAGGGGGATGCGGCGGATGTGAGGTTCGAGGCGGATGAGGCTCTGACGTTTTATTTGCCAGCGGAGAAGCTGGCGCCGGAGGATGCGGATCTGCTGGTGAAGATTGCGCGGCAGTACATTTATCGGATGGGGGAGCTGGGGTCGGTGACGGCGAAGATTGAGTCGGGGAAGAAGGGGCTGGCGTATGCGGAGCGGGCGGTGAAGATGGATCCGAGGAACAGTGACGCGCATTTGGCGATTTCGATTTGTCTGGGGAAGATCGTGCAGTTGCAGGGGAACAAGGAGAAGGTGCAGGCGTCGAAGCGGATCAAGGAGGAGGCGGAGATGGCGGTGAAGTTGGATCCGAAGAACGATTATGCGTGGCATTTGCTGGGGCGGTGGCATCAGGCGCTGGCGGGGATGAACGGGCTGGTGCGGGGGCTGGTGAAAATTGTGTATGGCACGCTGCCACCGGCGTCGAACGAGGAGGCGCTGAAGTGTTTTCAGAAGGCGCTGGCGTTGCGGCCGGACCGGTTGATTCATCACATCGAGCTGGGGAGGACGTATGCGCAGATGGGGAGGGCGGAGGAGGCGAGGAAGGAGATCAATAAGGGGCTGGCGATGCCGGAGACGGAGAAGGATGATCCGGAGTCGAAGCGGCGGGGGCGGGCGACTTTGGAGAAGCTTTGAGGATTTTGGGACAGGATTTCGGGATGGGGGAGGATTGGGGATTTTTTGGACAGGATTGCAGGATTGGGAGGATTTACAGGATGGGGGAGGAGGACGAGGAAGAGACTAGGACGAGGACGGGGAGGAGGACGAGGACGAGGAGGAGGAGGATTATTTTTGGGGTGGGGATTTGAGGGTGTGGGTTAGGAAGGTGTCGAGGGTGGGGCGGAGGAGTTGGGAGGAGGGGCCGTGCCAGGGGTAGTCGAGGGCGTGGGTGGCGTAGGGGAGGTCGAGGAAGAGGTGGGGGATGTTTTGGTGGGCGAGATGGGCGGCGAAGCGGCGGCTTTGGAGTTCCCAGACGAGGACGTCGCGACGGCCGTGGACGAGGAGGGTGGGGGGACCGCCGGGTTGGGCGAGGTCGATGGCGGAGGCGGTGCGGTAATTTTCGGGGGCGGTTTCGGGGGTGCCGGCGAGGTATTGGCGGAGGAGGCGGGGGGAGTCGAGGACGTCTTTGGGGTCGGCGTATTGCCAGGCGAAGGTCATGTCGGCGGGGGCGTAGAGGGCGATGCAGGCTTTGATGGTGGGGTCGTTGAGGCTGTGGGCACAGGCGGTGGCGATTTGGCCGCCGGCGGAGCGGCCGAGGAGGGCGAAGTGCTGGCCGGTGAGACGGAGGGTGGCGGCGTTTTGTTTGAGGCGGGCGAGGGTGGCGAGCACGTCTTCGCGTTGGGCGGGCCAGGGGTGGGCGGGGGCGAGGCGATAGGCGATGGAGGCGACAGCGAAGCCTTGGGAGGTCCAGTGGTGGGTCCAGTCGGGGAATTCTTCGGCGGAGCCGCGCTCCCAACCGCCGGAGTGGAGGACGATGAGGCAGGGGGCGGGGGAAGGGGAGAGGGCGGGGTGGAAGAGGACGGTG
>CANETF010000182.1 GCA_947440575.1 Verrucomicrobiaceae bacterium | reverse complement strand
TGACTTCGTGGGCGGTGTGGGGGGCGTTTTTGAGGGGGTTGTTTTTGGGGTCGGCGCTGCCGGATTCGGTGGCTTCGATTTCGGCGCGGATGGCGGTCATGGCGTCACAGAAGCGGTCGAGTTCGGCTTTGGATTCGCTTTCGGTGGGTTCGATCATGAGGGTGCCACCGACGGGCCAGGACATGGTGGGGGCGTGGTAGCCGTAGTCCATGAGGCGTTTGGCGACGTCTTCGACGGTGATGTGTTTGAAGTGGCGGAGGTCGAGGATGCACTCGTGGGCGACGAAGCCGTTGGCACCCTGGTAGAGGGTGGGGAAATGGGGGGCGAGGCGCTTGGCGATGTAGTTGGCGTTGAGGATGGCGAAGCGGGTGGATTCGACGATGTCGGGACCCATCATGGCGAGGTACATCCAGGAGATGGTCAAGATGCTGGCGCTGCCCCAGGGGGCGCTGCAGACGGCGCCGGAGGGGCCGCGTTCGAGCAGGGCGTGGCCGGGGAGGAAAGGGGCAAGGTGTTGGGCGACGCCGATGGGGCCGACGCCGGGGCCGCCGCCGCCGTGGGGGATGCAGAAGGTTTTGTGGAGGTTGAGGTGGCAGACATCGGCACCGATGCGACCGGGGGAGGTGAGGCCGAGTTGGGCGTTGAGATTGGCGCCGTCCATGTAGACCTGGCCGCCGTGTTCGTGGGTGAGGCGGCAGATTTCGGCGATGGATTCCTCGAACACGCCGTGGGTCGAGGGGTAGGTGACCATGAGGGCGGCGAGATTGGCGGCGTGCTGATCGAGCCGGGCGCGGAGGTCGTCGAGGTCGATGTTGCCGTGGTCGTCACAGGCGACGGCGACGACTTGGAAGCCGACCATGACGGCGCTGGCGGGGTTGGTGCCGTGGGCGGAGGTGGGGATGAGGCAGATGTTGCGGTGGCCCTGACCGTTGGCGTGGTGGTAAGCGCGGATGGCGAGGAGGCCGGCGTATTCGCCCTGGGAGCCCGCGTTGGGCTGGAGGGAGACGGCGTGGAAGCCGGTGCATTCGGCGAGCCAGGCTTCGAGCTGGGTGAAGAAGGAGCGGTAGCCTTGGGTTTGAGAGTCGGGGGCGAAGGGGTGGAGGGCGTTGACGTGCGGCCAGCTGAGGGGGAGCATTTCAGCGGCGGCGTTGAGTTTCATGGTGCAGGAGCCGAGGGGGATCATGCTGCGGTCCAGGGCGATGTCTTTGTCCTGGAGGTGGCGGAGGTAGCGCATCATGGCGGTCTCCGAGTGATGGGCGTTGAAGACAGGGTGGGTGAGGATTTCTGACTGGCGATGGAGGTCGGCGGGGCAGGTGAGCGGGGCGGATTCGCTGAGGACGGGGAGGTCGGGGGGAGTGGGGATATCGAAGGCCGCGAGGATGTTGAGGAGTTCGATGGGGGTGACGCGTTCGTCGAGGGCGATGACGACCTGGGTGGGGCTTTGAGCGCGGAGGTTGAGGCCGTTGTCGAGAGCTTTGAGGATGACCGGGTGGGAGGAAGGGACCTCGACGCAAAGGGTGTCGAAGAAGGCGTCGGAAAGCGGGGGGAGGCCGGCCAGGGTGAGGTGTTTGGCGAGCCAAGCGGCGGCGCTGTGGGTGCGGCGGGCGATGGCTTGTAGGCCTTGGGGGCCGTGATAGACGGCGTACATGGAGGCCATGACGGCGAGGAGGACCTGGGCGGTGCAGATGTTGCTGGTGGCTTTTTCGCGCCGGATGTGCTGTTCGCGGGTCTGGAGGGAGAGGCGGAAGGCGGGGCGACCATGGGCGTCGTGGGAGACGCCGATGAGGCGGCCTGGGAGGCGGCGTTTGAGGGGGTCTCTTACTGCCATGAAGGCGGCGTGCGGGCCACCGAAGCCGAGGGGGACACCGAAGCGCTGGCTGTTGCCGACGCAGATGTCGGCACCGAACTCGCCCGGAGCTTTGAGCACGGTGAGGGCGAGGAGATCGGCGGTGACGATGAAGAGAGCGCCGGCTTGGTGGGTTTCGCCAGCGACTGAGGACAGATCGCTGAGGGTGCCGAGGGTATCGGGGTAGGCGGCGACGACAGCAGCGATGTTTGGATTTTCGGGGAGGTGGCGGAATTGCAGGATGTCCTGTTTGAGGACGTGGACGCCGAGGGGTTCCATGCGGGTGATGAGGACGTCAATGACGTGGGCATGGAGGCGGTCGGAGACGATGAGGGTGTTCGAGTTCGGCTTGGCGTTGAGGGCCAGGGCGCAGGCTTCGGCGCAGGCGGTGCCTTCATCGAGCAAGGAAGCGTTGGCGACGTCGAGGGCGGTGAGGTCGCAGATGAGGGTTTGGAAATTGAGCAGAGCTTCGAGGCGGCCCTGGGAGATTTCGGCCTGGTAGGGGGTGTAGGCGGTGTACCAGCCGGGGTTTTCGAAGAGGTTTCGGAGGAGGACAGGGGGCGTGAAGGTATCGTGGTAACCGAGGCCGAGGAAGGAGCGGACGATTTGGTTTTGGCCCATGATGGAGCGGAGGCTTTGGAGGGCCTGCTCTTCGGTGAGGGCGTCGGGGAGGTGGAGGGGAGCGCGGGAGCGGATGCCTTCGGGGACGACCTGGTCCATGAGTTGGTCGAGGGAGTCGCAGCCGAGGGAGCGGAGCATTTCTTGAGACTCGCTGGGAGAGGGACCGATGTGTCGACGGGAGAAGGCAGCGTGACTGGGCATGGGGGGGAGTTTTAGAGGGGGAGCGGGGATTTCCAAGCGATAGTTTGGGAGGGGGATTTGTTCATTTCTGGATGAACCCGCCTTTTGACAAACCCTGATGGCTGTTCATGCTGTGGGTCCCCCTTTTGCCAACCGTTGTTTTGAAAAACGTCCTTTTTATCTGCACAGGTAATGTCTGCCGGAGTCCCATGGCGGAACTGCTGTTTCGTGAAATGGTGAAGGGGCGTGAGGACTATCAGGTGGGCAGTGCGGGAGTGGGGGCGATGCCTGGGCAAGCGGCGAGCAAGCACACTGCGGACCTTTTGCAGAAGGAGGGGATTGATGCGGCGGGATTTCGCAGCCGGCCGCTGACGAGGGAGATGATGAGGGAGGCGACGCATGTGTTTGCGATGTCGGAGCAGCATTTGCGGGTGATGGACTATGATTTTCCGGATTTGATGGATCGGGCGTATTTGGTGACCGAGTTCGCGGCGGATGATGAGATCCGGGGAGAGGATGTGGTGGATCCGATCGGGATGGGGCTGCGGGCTTACGAAGAGACGAGAGATATGCTGCTTTCCAGTTTGCCAAGCGTATTGGCTTACATCGAACAAACCACACAACCCAAGACCAACGCTGAACCTGACACCTGAAGTCCCTTTTCCCTTTTTGATTTTCCCATGAGCACTGCTGATTCCTCCATTCCGTCCCTGCCACGTCAAATCGCGATTGCCGCTGATCATGGGGGCTTTGTTTTGAAGAATGCCGTTGTCGAGCATTTGCGCGGTGCGGGCTATGAGGTGACGGATTTTGGGGTGCAGAGTGAGGCGTCGGTGGACTACCCGGACTATGCGGAGTTGGTGGCAACGGCAGTGCTTTCGGGCGAGGCGGATGCGGGCATTTTGGCCTGCACGACAGGGATCGGGATGTGCATTGCGGCGAACCGGCATGCGGGGATTCAGGCTTCTTTGGTGGGTGATGTGGAGACGGCGGCGATCACGCGGCAGCACAATGAGTCGAATGTGCTGTGTCTGTCAGGTAAGGCGACGAGTGTCGAGGAAGCGAAGGCGATTGTGGACACCTGGTTGACGACACCGTTTGCGGGTGGTCGGCATTCGCGGCGGGTCGGGAAGATGAATGACCGGACGCATCCGTTGGATGAGTTGGCGGCGGCTGATGCGGTGGTGGCGGAGATCGTGGCGGGTGAGGCGGAGCGGCAGCAGACGCACATTGAGTTGATCGCGTCAGAGAATTTCACGAGTCGTGCGGTGATGGCGGCTCAAGGGTCGTGCTTGACCAACAAGTATGCGGAAGGGTATCCCGGGAAGCGGTGGTATGGCGGCTGTGAGGAGGTGGACAAGGTGGAGCAGTTGGCGATTGACCGGTTGTGCGAATTGTTTGGGGCGAAGTATGCGAATGTGCAGCCGCACTCGGGTTCTCAGGCGAACGCGGCGGTGTATTTCAGTGTGCTGCAACCCGGGGACAAGGTGCTGGGGATGAACTTGGCGCATGGCGGGCATTTGACGCACGGGAATCCGGCGAACTTCTCGGGGCGGTTGTATCAGTTCTGCCAGTATGGGGTGAGTCCGACTGATGAGCGGATCGATTATGATGAGCTGGCTGAGGTGGCGTTGCGTGAGAAGCCGAAGATGATCACGGCGGGGGCGTCTGCTTATCCCCGGGTGATTGATTTTGCGCGGATGAGTGAGATCGCGAAGAGCGTGGGGGCTTATCTGTTTGTGGACATGGCGCACATTGCGGGGTTGGTGGCGGGCGGGGCGCATCCGAATCCGATGCCTTATGCGGACTTTGTGACGTCGACGACGCACAAGAGTTTGCGCGGGCCACGCGGAGGGATCGTGATGACGAACAGTGAGGAGCTGGCGAAGAAGATTAACAGTCAGGTGTTTCCCGGTGTGCAAGGCGGGCCGTTGATGCATGTGATTGCGGCGAAGGCGGTGTGCTTTGGCGAGTGCTTGAAGCCGGGCTTCAAGGACTACGCGGCGCAGGTGGTGAAGAATGCGCAAGCTCTGGCGGCTGAGCTGACAGGGAATGGGTATCGGATCGTGTCTGGCGGGACGGACAACCATGTGATGCTGGTGGATTTGAGGCCGAACGGGCTGAACGGGAAGGTGGCATCTGAGACGCTGGATTTGGCGGGGATCACGGTGAACAAGAACGGGATTCCGTTTGATACGGAGAAGATCACGCTGGGCGGCGGGATTCGACTGGGGACGCCGGCGGTGACGACGCGGGGGATGCGGGAGCCGGAGATGAAATTGATTGCGGACTGGATTCACCAGGCGCTGGTGAATCGCGATGATCCGGCGAAGTTGGCGGCGATCAAGCTTGAGGTGGCGAAGGCGAATGAGCAGTTTCCGTTGCCGTAAAGATTCGACCGATATGTGTTCAGTCTGACGCATAGGTCAGGCTGGACAAGATAGGGAAGAGCTTTTAGCATATGCTGATATGGCATATCACATCGCGCGCAATAATCAGCAGTTGGGTCAGTTTGACGAGGGAGCGGTCAGGCAGAAACTGTCTGGAGGGGAGTTCCTGGCGACGGACCTCTGTTGGACCGAGGGGATGACGGATTGGCAGCCATTGGGGCAGGTGGTGGCGGCGGCTGCGGCTGCAGCGCCATTGATCAGCGAGGTGAATCCGTATGCGCCGCCGACGGTGCAGCAGAGCTACCGGACTGAAGCGGCGGTGACGGGGGCGCCGCTGGCGACCTTGGGGCAGCGGCTGGGGGCGTCTTTATTGGACGGAGTGGCGGCGCTGGTGGCGTTTTTGCCGATGATCATGGCGATGGGAAGTTCGGCCTTTGTGGCGGCGGCTCAAGGGAATGAGCCGACTCCGGAGCAGCTTGAGCCCAACATGGGGTTGATGGCGTTTTCAGGGGTTTTGTTTCTCATTTTGCTGGTGGTCAATCTGATGTGGTTGATCAAGCGCGGGCAGAGCATTGGGAAGCGGATCGTGGGAACGCGGATCGTGGCGCTGGAGAGTGACACGAATCCTGGTGGGGTGAAGACGGTGCTGCTGCGGGGCATTGTGAATGGGATCATCGGAGCGATTCCATTGTTGGGAGCGTTTTATTCGATCGCCGATGTCCTGTTCATCTTTGGGAAGGATCGGCGGTGTTTGCATGACTTGCTGGCGGGAACCCGTGTGGTTCAGGGGCAACCGGAGCAAGCTTGATGCAACCCGGCAAGGACACGGAGCGGGCGCTGGTGCGCATTGGTTATGATGGCCGGGTGCACAAGCATTTTCGGGGTTCGAATGCGAAGGAGCGTTTTGACAATGAGGTGCGGGTGCTGAGGTATCTGGAGCAACGAGAGTGTCCGTTCGTGCCTCGGTTGCTGGAGGTGGATGAGGACAAGCTGTATATGGTTTCGTCAAACTGTGGGTCGCGAGTTGAGCGATGCAGTGAGGAGAAGTTGGCGGCGATTTTTGGGGAACTGGAGCGGTATGGGGTGAGGCACGATGATCCCTTTTTGCGCAACGTGACGTATCGGCAAACGGACGGACGATTCTGTGCGATTGATTTTGAGTTGGCGACGATTTTAGAGCCGGATGTGGTGGGGCCGCCGAAGGTGTGAAGGGAATCAAATCATGGAACCGAACGCCCACCATTTGAAGTCTGATGTGATGCCTGAAGAGGAGTCGTCACGGCCATCGATTCTGGGTGGGGCGGCGAGTGTGAGGGCGCCGTTTTTGACGTTCAAGTGGTCTGGGCAGACGCATGTGGGGAAGGTGCGGAAGAACAATGAGGATGCTTTTTTAGCGCTGACGATCGATGCGGAGGAGGTACGTTATTTGGGGAAGATCGGGGAGGGGCGATCGGAGAATTGCGATTACCTTTTTGCGGTGAGCGATGGGATGGGCGGGGAGAAGTCGGGGGAATTTGCGAGCAAGATTGCGGTGGAGAAGATCACGCGGATGATGCCGAAGCATTTCAGTCAGCGGGTATCGGGATTGCCGACCGGGTTTGGGGATATCTTGACGGATTTGTTCAACCGGATTCACGCGGATTTGAAGAAGTTGGGGGAGAGTTATGAGGAGTGCCGGAACATGGGGGCGACGCTGAGTTTGGGGTGGTTTGTGCCGGGGTGGATGTATTTTGCGCACATTGGGGACAGTCGAATTTACTATCTGCCGGCTGAGGGCGGGATGACGCAGGTGACGCATGATGACTCGCATGTGGGGTGGCTGCGGAGGAAGGGAGAGATCAATGAGCGGCAGCAGCGGACGCATCCGCAGAAGAACATGCTATCGAAGGCCCTGGGGGCGAAGTGTCGGGAGGCGGATCCGCAGGTGGGGGCGGTGAGTTGCCATCCGGGGGATCGGTTTTTGTTTTGTTCAGATGGTTTGAACGACGGATTGTGGGACCGGGCCCTGCAGGAGTTGATTCGGGAGCCGAGGGCGGCGCTGGCAGAGATGCCGGTGGCGCAACGATTGGTTCAAGAGGCGTTGAGTGAGAGCGGGCGCGACAACATCACGGCGGTGGTGGTGGAGATCGGCGGGGAGTGAGCCAACTCTTGGGATCCGGGTGGTGACGGATCAGGAGAAGGATTTGCGGAGGTGGCTGGGGAGGATGTTGAGGGCCTCGCGGTATTTGGCGACGGTGCGGCGGGCGACTTTGATGCCCTGGCCGTCGAGGAGTTTGGCGACTTTGTCGTCGCTGAGGGGTTTGGTTTTGACCTCGTTTTTGATGAGTTCAGCGATGGCGTTTTTGACGCTGTTGTTGCTGAGGTCCTCACCGGATTCGGTGCGGACGCCATGGGAGAAGAAGAATTTGAGTTCGAAGACGCCGTGAGGGGTGGCGATGTATTTGCCTGAGATGGCGCGGCTGACGGTGGTTTCGTGGACGCCGACGGATTCGGCGACGGTGGCCATGTTCAGGGGGCGGAGGTGGGCGGGGCCGGTTTCGAGGAACTCGCGCTGGTGGCCGATGATTTCGTTGGCGATTTTTTGGATGGTTTGCTGGCGCTGATGGATGGAGCGGATGAGGAATTTGCCGCCGCGGATTTTCTCGCGGATGTACTGGCGGACGTCCTGGCTGCTGCCGACCTGGCCGAGGATGTCTTTGTAGGCGTTGCTGATGCGGAGGTTGGGGAGGTGGTCATTGTTCATGACGGCGACCCATTCTTTGCCCTGCTTTTCGACGATGATGTCGGGGTTGACGTAGGTGTTGGAGGAGACGGTGAAGCGCTGGGCGGGGCGGGGGTCGAGGGTGCCGATGAAGTCGGCGGCGCGGGAGACTTGCTCGATGGGGACGCCGAGGCGGCGGGCCATGATGGGGTAGCGTTTGTGGGCGAGGTCTTCGAGATGCTGTTCGACGAGGCGGTGGGCGAGGCTGTGTTTTTTGCCGAGGCGTTCGAGCTGGATGATGAGGCACTCGCGGAGGTCTTCGGCGCCGATGCCGACGGGGTCGAAGCTTTGAAGGACGTTCTTGGCGGCGATGAGGTCGTCAAGGGGGATGGCGTGGGTGAGGCTGAGGTCTTCGAGGCGGGAGTGGAGGAGGCCGTCGTCGCCGAGATTGCCGATGAGGAACTCGGTATTGGCGACGAGGTTGGGGTCGGTGATGTCGAGGGTGCGAAGCTGGGTGACGAGGTGCTCCTGGAGGGTGGTGGGAGCGACGATGGAGTCCATCATGTACTGCCAGCGTTCCTGGTCGTCGCTGCGGCGGTTGTTGTCGACCATGCGGGTCTGAGCCCAGTAGTCGCGCCATTCGTCGTCCATCTGGGCGATGGAGTCGAAATCATCCGGGTCATCGGGATCGTTGGGGACGGCGTCATCGAGCGAGACCTCGGGGGCTTCCAGTTCGAGGACGGGGTTGATCTCGATTTCCTGCTGGATGATCTGGCGCAGTTCGAGGGTGGGGGCCTGAAGGATCTGCAGGCTTTGCTGCATCTGTGGACCGATCGCCAGTTTTTGAGTCTGGGTTTGGTAGAGTCCCTGGTCGGCCATGGTTGGATGGAATGCGAGTCGGTTGGAACAGACACTCTCAGGTTGGTCTATGCAAGCAGTTACTGGGCCAGGTTTGGATTTTTATCGCGGACAGGCTGGTAAAACTGGAACTGGCATGGTTTAGGATTTTGCCGGATACCAGATTGCTGGTCAGGGGCGGCTTTGGGCGAGGCCGAGGCCTTCGCTGTCGATGATCTCGACGCATTTGAGGCCGGATTCGAGGGTGCGTGAGCGGAGGAGGAGGCGGGCCATGTGGATGACACGCCACTCGGTTTTTTGATCGAGGAAACGGCCGACGGGGAGGTCGCGGACGACGATGCCGGGCATGCCGAGGAGGCTTTTGGAGGCGGCTTGGATGTCGAAGGCGTGATGCAGGTTGCGGGCGGATTCGTCGAGATCGAGCCCGTGATTTCTGCGGAGACCGACGGAGAACCATTGGCTTTGGGTTTCGGTTTTGGACTCGACGAATTGAGCGAGCGCGCCTTCGTGGGTTTCTTCGAAGAGGGGCCAGTCGAGGAGGAGGCGATCGTCAGGGGAGATGCGGAAGCGGAGGAGGGCGCCGGCTTCGGGGCTGGCGGAGGTGGTGACCTGAATCATTTGGACCGGCAAGCCGGATTGGAGGTCGCGGGGAGCGACGGGGACTTTTTGGAAGTCTTCAGCGACAATTTTCGGGTGGCGTTCGAAGAAGGCGGTGATTTGAGCGCGGTGTTTGGCGAATTGATCGACGTGGGCGAGGCAGGAGTCGGGGTTGAGGAGGATTTGGCGAAAGAGATCGGAGCCTTCGGTGAGGGCGCGCTCGCTGAGGATTTTCGCTGCGATGGGGTCGGGTTCGGGGGGGGCGGGGACGGTGGGGGTGGATGGCGCTGGGGGTTGGGGTTCGGAAGGGGTGGGGGTGGAGATGGGGAGGCTTGGGAGGGGTTCGGCGGGGCGGACTTCTTCGATGAGGGTGGTTTCGAGAGGGATGTTTTCGATGCTGCGGTTGTGCCAGAGGAGAGCGGCGGCGCTGCCGGCGACGATGAGGAAGATGAGCAGGCCGAAACGGCTGCGCCAGAAGGAGGTGGCGGCGGGTTTTTGGGCGGATTGGGAGAGGGTGGCGAATTCGGTTTGGGGGAGGAAGGACTCGGGGGCGGGTTGGGGGGGGCGGGCGGGGAGGAGCGGGGGGAGG
>CANETF010000181.1 GCA_947440575.1 Verrucomicrobiaceae bacterium | reverse complement strand
CGCAGGGACCGCCGCCGAGAATGGCTACGCGGGTATGAGAGATGGGTAATGACATTGGAAACGGGAGGAAACCAATGTTTCGATGGAAAAACCTGCTGTCAAGGTTGGTGACTGGAAGGGGGGGAGTGGCGTCACGCGGAGTGGTGACGGGTACTTTGGGCTGGGGTTACCAGTTGATGATCCACTTGGAATTGATCTGGGGATTGGCTTTCATTGCGGCGGAGATTTGCTGGGTGTTTTGCTCATCTTGCCCCAAAGACCAGAGGTCGTAGGTGGGATTGATTGCGTCCGGTTGACCGCCTTTGGTGTACTGGAAGGGCTTGCGGAAGCCGTCGACCATGTAGAAACTATTGTTTACCCTGAGCCAGATATCCTTGGGTATATCAGTCATTTTGATGTTGGCGGCTTCTTGGTCTGTGACTTGGCCATCGGATGGACTTCCGCCGCCCGTTGCCAACTGGATGGCGCTTGTACCATCACCACTGAGGGCTTGGTAGAGCATTTCGGCACCGCCGGCGCGATAGGTTTTGTTATTGAAGATGGCGGTGGCTTCGGGAGTGGCGGGGGTGGGGTATTCGCCGAAGTCTGCGTTGTAGCGCTCCAGAGCCGACATGATGGCGGCCTGGGTGGCGGAGGTGCGGTTGCGTCCGGCTGCTGTAGTGGCATAGCTGAATGCGCCGATGGTGAGGGAGGCGAGCAGGGCGATGATGGCGATGACGACGAGCAGCTCGATCAGGGTGAAGCCGGCTGAGCGAGGCTTGAGAGAGGGAATGGACATGGGTAGGCGAGTGCGATGAGAATTGGAGAAGGGCCCGGAGGCGGGAGGTTAACCCGCCGCGCCTTGGCTGAGACCTTGAATCACCTGAATGAGAGGCAGGAAGAGCGCCATGACGATGGTTCCGACGACGAGGGCGAGCATGACGATCATCAAGGGTTCCAACATGGAGGTCAGGGCGGAGACGGAGTTGTCGACTTCGTCTTCGTAGACGTCGGCGATTTTCAGAAGCATTTCGGGGAGTTGCCCGGTTTCTTCACCGACGTCGACCATGGAAATCACCATGGGAGGGAAGACGCCTGAACCTTCGAGAGGGCCGACCATGGATTCACCTTCTTTGACGGCGTCATGGACTTTGGTGATGGCGTCGGAGACAACGACGTTGCCGGCGGTTTCCTTGGTGATGTTGAGGGCTTGAAGGATGGGGACGCCGGAGGTGACGAGGGTGCCGAGGGTGCGGGTGAAGCGGGAGATGGCGGTTTTTCTTTGGACGTCACCGAAGAGGGGCATCTTGAGTTTCCAACGGTCGATGGTGAGGCGACCGCCTTTGGTGTTGGAGAAGAGTTTCCAGGCCACGTAGGAGACGGCGCAGACGATGATGATGTAGAAGATGTTGTCACCCATCCAGCGGGAGAAGCCGATGACCATCTTGGTGAGGCCGGGGAGTTTGTCTTTCGAACCGAGCATGTCTTCGAAGATTTGTTCGAAGCGGGGAACGATGACGAGCATGAGGAAGACCATGATGGCGACCGCGATGAACATCACGATCAGCGGATACACCATGGCGGCGACGACCTTGTTTTTGAGTTTTTGGGCCTTTTCCTGGTATTCGGCGAGACGGTTCAGGACGATTTCGAGCACACCGCCGAGTTCGCCGGCCTTGACCATGTTGACGTAGAGCTTGTTGAAGACCTTAGGGAACTGGGAAAGGCTTTCGGAGAAGGTGGAGCCGGTTTGGACGTTGTCCGAGATGGTGGTGACGGCCCGCTTCATCTGGGGGTTGACCTCCTGGCGACCGAGGACGGTGAGACCGCGAAGGAGAGGGAGGCCTGAATCGATGAGTGTCGCGAGCTGGCGAGTGAAGATCATGAGGGTCTTGCCCTTGACCTTCAATGAGGCAGGGGAACCGCCTGCGGCAGCTTTGCCTTTGGTTTTTGCGGATCCAGACTTGGACTTCTTTTTGATGGCGGAGATATCGCCTTTGCCTTCCTGGACAACTTGAGTGGGGTAGAGTTGGCTTTGCCGAAGCTGATTGATGGCGTCTGCGTCCGAGGCGGCATCGATGACACCTGCGGTTTCCTGTCCATTTTGGTCAAGGGCGATGTAGTGGAACTTCGGCATAAAAAGGGATTTTTCGGGAGACGTAGGTGAAAATAGGGAGTTTTAGAATAGCGGGATGAGTTCGCCTCTGTCCACCAAGAAATGCGGTAGAGTGAGGCAAAATCGTCACTCAGGGAGGTTAAGTGTATTTGAGGACTTCTTCGACGGTGGTTTCGCCATCGTAGATGTTGCGCAGGCCATCTTCCCGGAGGGGGACCATGCCGAGTTCGATGGCTTTTTGTTTGAGGACGAGGGTGGGGGCTTTCTCGGTGATGAGGTCGCGGATGGGGTCGGTGACATCGAGCAGTTCGTAGATGCCTTTCCGGCCTTTGTAGCCGCTGTTACCGCAAGCGGGGCAACCGCCGCCGGTGTAGAACTGTTTGCCCCCGAGATCGGAGGAGGAGACGCCGAGTTGATTGAGGATGTGCTGGCTGGGTTCGTAGGGGGCGCGGCACTTTTTGCAGATGGTGCGGAGGAGACGTTGGGCGAGGACGCCTTCGAGGGTGGCGGAGACGAGGAAGGGTTCGACCCCCATGTCGACGAGACGGGTGACGGCCCCGGCGGCGTCGTTGGTGTGGAGGGTGCTGAGGACCAAGTGACCGGTGAGGGAGGCTTGGATGGCGATTTGAGCGGTTTCGACGTCGCGCATTTCTCCGACCATGATGCGGTCGGGGTCCTGCCGGAGGAAGGCGCGGAGGGCGCGGGCGAAGGTGAGGCCGACGGCATCGTTGACGGGAACCTGCATGATGCCGTCGAGCTCGTATTCCACGGGGTCTTCGGCGGTGATGAGTTTGCAGTCGACGGTGTTGATGCGGCGGAGAGCGGCGTAGAGGGTAGTGGTTTTGCCGGCACCGGTGGGGCCGGTGACGATGAAGATGCCGTTGGGTTTGTTGATGGTTTCGACGATGTAGTCGAAGAGGAACCCGGGCATGCCGAGGTGTTCGAGGTCTAGATTGACGGAGGAGCGGTCGAGGACCCGGAGCACGACGGATTCGCCGTGCTGGGTGGGGAGGGAGTTGACGCGCATGTCGACGGGTTTGCCGTCGACGACGGTCATGATGCGGCCGTCTTGAGGGATGCGGCGCTCGGCGATGTTCATGTTGGCCATGACCTTGATCCGGGAGATGACCGGATTGGCGAGGTGCACGGGTGGGGGTGCCATTTCGTAGAGGGCACCGTCGACGCGGTAACGGATTTTGAATTCGGTTTCGAAGGGTTCGAAGTGGATGTCGGAGGCGCGTTCTTTGATGGCCTGGGTCATGACCAGGTCGACAAATTTGACGATCGGAGCGGAGTTGGCTTCGGCTTCGGGGCTGTTGGCGGTTTGCTTGGCGAGGTTGCCGAAGATTTCCTCTACGGAGGGCATGCCGGTGCCGTAGGCTTTGTCGATGAGGGCCTGGACCTGGCTACGGCGGGCGACGACAGGGACGATGTTTTTGTCGAGCGAGAAGCGGAGGTCTTCGACGAGTTGGGGGTTGAGGGCGTCTGTGAAAGCGACATGGAGGCCCTGGCCGTCGAGGGTGATGGGGAACGCTCCGTAGAGGCGGGCCATGCCCTGGGGGATGAGTTGGATGACGGAGGGCGGGGGGGAGAAATCGGAGAGGTCGAAGTGTTCGGCGCCGATTTCTTCGGCAACGGTGGCCCAGAATTCGTCTTCGTTGTTGTAGACGCCGTAGTCGAGGAGGACTTGGAGGACGTCTTTGCCGTTTTTGACGGCGTCTTGGCTGATGTCGTAAGCCTGGTCTTTGTCGATGACGCCGCGGCCTTCGAGCATGTCCACTACGTTTTGAGGAGTCATGAGATGGGGGTAAGAGGGGGTGAGAAGGGGAAGAAAGGTGGAGGGGAGAAGAGGCTTACTCGGCGTCTGACATGGTGGCCTCGATGACTTCTTCGGCGGCGGTCATGCCGGCGAGGACTTTGCGGATGCCGTCCTCGCGGAGGGTGCGCATGCCGAGCTGGCGGGCGCGGCGGCGGAGCTGGGGGGTGGTGAGTTGTTCGTTCACCATGCCGCGGACTTCGTCGTCGATTTCGAAGATTTCGGCGATGACCATTCGGCCGCGGAAGCCCATTTGGTTGCATTTGTTGCAACCGACGGGGCCCATGACGTTGGAGTTCATCATTTGGGCGGCTTCGAGACCGAGGGCGCGCAATTCGCGTTCGTTGAGGGTGGTGGGGGCTTTGCAGGACATGCAAAGTTTCCGCAGGAGGCGCTGGGCGAGGATGCCGCGCACGGCGGAGGCGATGAGGAAGGGTTTGACGCCGATGTCGGTGAGACGGGCGACGGCGCCGGGGGCGTCGTTGGTGTGGAGGGTGGAGAACACCAAGTGACCGGTGAGGGAGGCGTTGATGGCGATGGAGGCTGTCTCCAAGTCCCGGATTTCCCCGATCATGATGATGTTGGGGGCTTGACGGAGGATGGCCTTGAGGGCGGCGCCGAAGCTCATGCCGATGTCCTCTTTGACCATGACCTGGTTGATGCCGGCGAGTTCGTATTCGACGGGGTCTTCGACGGTAATGATCTTGCGGTCAGGTCGGTTGATGAAGTTGAGGCAGGCGTAGAGGGTGGTGGTTTTACCGGAGCCGGTGGGGCCTGTGACGAGGACGATGCCGTCGGGGAGGGTGATGAGGCGTTCGAAGGTGGCTTGGTCGTCGGAGAGGAAGCCGAGGTCGGAGAGGCCGAGGGTGAGGCTGCTTTTGTCGAGCACCCGCATGACAACGGATTCACCGTTGTTGGTGGGGATCATGGAGACGCGCAGGTCGAGCTGTTTGTCGCCGAACTGCATCTGGATCCGGCCGTCCTGGGGGACGCGCTTTTCATCGATGCTCATGGTGCCGGTCATGATTTTGACGCGGCTGATGATGGCGGCCAGGAGGCGTTTGGGGTGGTGTTCGACGTCGTGAAGCACGCCGTCGATGCGGTAGCGGACGCGGACGTCTTTTTCGAGGGGCTCGATGTGGATGTCGGACGCCCGGTTTTTGAACGCCTCCATGAGGAGGTTGGTGCAGAGTTTGATGATGGGGGCGTCATCGCCCTCGGTGAGGGCGCCGCCGATGCGCATGCCGCCGCCCATGACGGCCTCATTGCCATAGATGTTGGCCATGAGGGTTTTGATGAGACTCGGAGTCGAGCAGAAGAACTCGATATCGGGCTGGAGGACGTGGGGGAGAGAGTCGAGGGTTTCGAAGTCGTAGGGGTCGGCGACGACGACCTGGAGAGTGCTGCCATTGACGCCGAGGGGAGCGACTTTGTATTTGAGGGCGACCTCGACGGAGATGAGTTCCTTCATCCCAGGGTGAGGGGTGTAGCCGTGGAGGTCCACGTATTCCATGCCGGAGTTCACGGCGACGGACTGGGCGACCTGTTCGTCAGAGATGGTGCCGCTTTTGATGAGGAATTCCAGGGTGGAATCGTTGAGCTTCTTATTGGACTGGGCCTGGGCGATGTCGCGTTCTTCCAGGAGGCCAGATTCTTGAAGCAGTTCGAGGAGATACTCTTCGTTGGAATACATGCAGAAAGTGGGGGTCTTTGAGGGCGGGGGCGCCGGGGTGATTGTTTGTTTTTTTAATGTGAGGAGTTTGAAATTACTGTGAAGCGGCTTGGTGTGTCAACGTCTGTAGTGATTTCGCGGTGATTTGTTTGATTCGAATGACAAAAAAGGGAGGTGGTGCACGTTGGGTTAGCCCAGTTTGCGGGATTTACCTTTATGAAAGCAGTTTTTCGTCATTTTCCTTTGGTTTTGTTGATGGGTGTGTGTGTTGGGGGCGGCCAGGTGTCGGGTCACGATGCCGGGCATCAGATGGCGGAGGTGGCGAAGGCGTTTTTGGGGACGTTGGATGCGGAACAGAAGGGGAAGGCGATGTTTTCGTTTGCGGGTGAGGAGCGGGAGAACTGGCATTTCATTCCGCGGGTGCGGGTGGGGCTGCCGATGAAGGAGATGAAGCCGCAGCAACGGTTGCTGGCGCAGGCGCTGATGACGACGGGGCTGGGGGAGAGCGGTGTTTTGAAGGCGGTGACGATCATGAGCCTGGAGGAAGTGCTTTATCAGATGGAGGGGGCGACGCAGGAGGAGCCGAAGCGGTCGGAGGTGCGGGCGAAGCGTGATCCGGAGATGTATTTTGTGTCGATTTTTGGCGAGCCTTCGAATGAGGGGACGTGGGGGTGGCGGATCGAGGGGCATCATTTGTCGATGAACTTCACGGTGAAGGACGGCAATGTGCTGCGGGCGACACCGAGTTTTTTCGGGACGAATCCGGGGGAGGTGAAGGAGGGGCCGTTGGCGGGTCTGCGAGTGCTGGGGGTGGAAGAGGAATGCGGGAGGTCGCTGGTGAAGGCGCTGACGGCGGAGCAGTTTGCGAAGGCGAAGTTCAGTGACGAGGCGCCGAAGGAGATGCTGACGGCGGCGGAGAAGGTGGTGAAGCCGTTGGATCCGGCGGGGCTTTCGGAGGCGGAGATGACGGTGGGGCAGCAGGCGATGCTGCACCGGTTGGTGCGGGAGTATTTGGATCGGCTGAAGCCGGAGATTGCGGAGTCGGCGTGGCAGGAGATCGAGAACAGCGGGCCGATGAGTTTTGCGTGGGCGGGCGGTAAGGAGTTGGGGGAACCGCATTATTATCGGGTGCAGGGGGCGACGTTTTTGCTGGAGTATGATAATGTGCAGAATGGGGCGAACCATGTGCACTGCGTGTGGCGGGATTTTGATGGGGACTTTGGGCGTGATGTGCTGGGGGAACACCGCAAGGAGGCGCATTGAGCGGGATGGGGGAGGAGTCGGATGATTGGATGCCGGAGGGACCGGTGGAAATTCCGATCACCGGGGAGTTGGATTTGCACACGTTTCGGCCGAATGAGGTGTCGGACTTGATTCGCGATTATTTGGCGGAGTGTGTGAAGCTGGGGTTGAAGAGGGTGCGGGTGATTCATGGGAAGGGAACGGGGACGTTGCGGACAGGAGTGCATCGATTGCTGGAGACGCTGCCGGAGGTGGAGGGGGTGGAGTGGCCAGCGAGTGCGGAGACGGGAGGGTGGGGGGCGACTTGGGTGCGGTTACGTTGAGAAATGGTAGACAGAGGAGGAAATTTCTGCACAGCTTCGGGTGCCAAAGTTCTATTCTATGATGACTTTTTCTCGGTGGTGTTGTTGCGCAGTGACTTTGTTGGGGCTGAGCTCGTTGGCGGGTTTGGGGGCGCAGCCGGGGAGTCCGGTGGAGAAGTTTCAGCAGTTGGATCAGATGTTGCCGACGCCGGGGGCACAGCGGATCGCATCGGGAGCGCCGGGGGCGGCTTATTGGCAGAATCGTGCGGATTATGACATCGATGTCATTTTGGATGATGAGAAGCGGACGATCAGCGGGGAGGGGAAGGTGACGTATCACAATGCGTCGCCGGACACGTTGACGTATCTTTGGGTGCAACTGGATCAGAACTACCAGGGGCATCAGGCGGATTCGAGGCAGGCGCCGAACATCAAGCGCGGGGTGGAGCCTTCGAAGTTTTCGTATTCGGCGCTGGATCGGATTTTGGCGCAGGAGGAATATGATGGGACGATGAAGGTGTCCGGGGTCACTGATGCGGGCGGGGCTGAGTTGAGCTATCAGATCGTGAAGACGATGATGCGGATTGATCTGCCGGAGCCTTTGGCGGGCGGGGGGAAGATTGAGTTCAAGATCGAATGGAGCTTTCCGATCAATGATGCGAAGCGGCTGAAGGAGCGGACGGGGTATGAGTTTTTTGAAGAGGACGGGAACTGCATTTACACGATTGCGCAGTGGTTTCCGAGGATGGCGGCCTATACGGATTACGGGGGCTGGCTGAACA
The DNA here is from genome assembly GCA_947440575.1 of Verrucomicrobiaceae bacterium. Lineage (GTDB taxonomy): Bacteria > Verrucomicrobiota > Verrucomicrobiia > Verrucomicrobiales > Verrucomicrobiaceae > JAGRPD01. The sequence continues at coordinate 1,902 of CANETF010000181.1, read as the reverse complement.
AGCAGTTTTTGGGGACGGGAGAGTTCACGTTGGAGTTTGGGGATTATGTGGTGCGGTTGACGGTGCCGGAGGATCATGTGGTGGCGGCGACGGGAGTGCTGCAGAATGCGGATGCGGTTTTGAGTGAGGTGCAGCGGGAGCGGTTGGAGAAGGCTAGGGGTGAGTTTAAGAAGCCGATGTTTATTGTGACGCCGGAGGAGGCGAAGGCGGCGGAGAAGAAGAAGTCGAAGAAGACGAAGACTTGGGAGTTCAAGGCGGAGAATGTGCGGGACTTTGCGTTTGCGTCGTCGCGGAAATTTGTCTGGGATGCGATGGCGGTGACGGGGGCGACGCATCCGCCGACGCCGGAGCGGAAGGGTGGGATTCAAGATCGGATGTATCGGCCGCCGGTGATGGCGATGTCTTTGTATCCGAAGGAGGGGATGCCGCTGTGGGACAAGTATTCGACGCATGCGATTGCGCATACCATTGAGGTGTATTCGAAGTTCACGTTTGCGTATCCGTATCCGGTGGCGTGGTCGGTGAATGGGCCGGTGGGGGGGATGGAGTATCCGATGGTGAGTTTCAACGGGCCGAGGCCGGAGGAGGATGGGACGTATTCGGAGCGGACGAAGTATGGATTAATCGGGGTGGTGATTCACGAGGTGGGGCACAACTATTTTCCGATGATTGTGAATTCGGATGAGCGGCAGTGGACGTGGATGGATGAGGGGTTGAATTCGTTTGTGGAGTATCTGGCGGAGGAGGCCTGGGAGAAAGACTGGAAGCATCGGCGAGATGAGCGGTCGCTGGTGGATTACATGCGGCTGGCGGATCGGGTGCCGGTGATGACGAACTCGGAGTCGATTGCGGATTTGGGGCCGAATGCGTATGGGCAGCCGACGGTGGCGTTGAACATTCTCAGGGAGCATGTGCTGGGGAGGGAGTTGTTTGATCAGGCGTTCAAGACGTATTCGCGGCGGTGGATGTTTAAGCGGCCGACGCCGGCGGATTTTTTCCGGACGATGGAGGAGGCGAGTGGGATTGATTTGGATTGGTTCTGGAGGGGTTGGTTTTACAGTGTGGACCATGTGGATGTGTCGATCGACCAGGTGAAGTGGTTGCAGTTGGACACGCGTGATCCGGAGATCGAGAAGCCGAAGGCAAAGAAGGAGAAGGATGAGCGGCCGACGACGACGACGAGGGCGCTGAATGAGGCGTTGCCGAAGCGGGTGGACCGGTTTCCGGAGTTGGCGGATTTTTACGATTCGTTTGATGAATCGAAGGTGCTGCCGAGTGATCGGAAGAAGTTTGAGACGTTGTTGAAGGAGCTGAAGGAGGAGAAGATCGATCCGGAGTTACTGAAGACGAAGCGGCATTTTTATCTGGTCGAGTTTAGCAATGTGGGGGGCTTGGTGATGCCGTTGATTTTGAAGTTGGACTATGAGGATGGGACGACGGAGGAGATGAAATTACCGGCTGAGATTTGGCGATTCAACACGAAGAAGACGAGCAAGTTGATCGTGACGAAGAAGGTGTTGAAGTCGGTGACGTTTGATCCGCGGGAGGAGTTGGCGGATTGCGATGTGGAAAACAATCACTGGCCGCGGCGATTGGTGAAGACGCCGTTTCAGTTGTACAAGGAGGAGAAGGCGAAGAATCCGATGCAGGAGGCGAAGAAGCCGGTGAAGGAAGATGAGAAAGAGGAGAAGGAAGAGGTGAAGAAGGCGAAGGAGGTGTCGAAGTGAGAGGGGCTTGGGTGTTTTTGATGGCGGTTTTGCCGATGGTGGTGCTGGGGCATCCGGGGCATGACTCAGTGATGGAGGCGGTGTTTCGGAGGGAGACGGGGATGCTGGAGGTGACGGTGAGTGTGCACGCGGGGGATTTGGAGAAGGCTTTGATACAGGCGTCCGGGCAGAAAGT
>CANETF010000180.1 GCA_947440575.1 Verrucomicrobiaceae bacterium | reverse complement strand
TCGAATCGGCTATCGCCTCTTCTCTTTTCGATTCTCCTCCCTCTTCTCTTTTCGATGATGATGATTCACTTTTAATCCCTATCGTCTCCTCAGAGAAAAAGAAAAAGAATGGCGCGCAAAAAGAAAAAGTCTGGGAGCCGGATGAATATCAGAAGGTCATCAACGGATGGTTTGAACGTAGAGAGCGGACACGATGGAGTGAGAAAGAACTGAAGGCCTATCGCGAGCTAGGAAGCGAGACCATCAAGGACGGGATTGAGGATTTGAACGATTACTATTCGGACAACTCACGTTTCGCTAAATACAAACGAAAGTCCATTCTCACTCTCCTCAATAACTGGGTGACGGACATGGACAAGTGGGTGGACTGGCTGGAACAGAAAAAGGAGATTCAGAAGGAGGAGGCTAAGAGCAAACCTTCCGCCAACGGAGGTTTTTGATTCACGCTGTGAGCTTAACCACCGTCACTGAGTATGCCGAGAAGGTTGAGGAGCAAAGACGCGTCAGAGCGGCAGCAAATGGGCAAGGTGGGGCGATGAGCGGACCCCCCACCCCCCCCACCCCCTTTACCTACCCTCTACTTTTAGCGAGACGGTAGTTGGGAGATCGTTCGTCCGATTTCTGAAATGGTCATAATTTAAGCACACCCAACACAACGAATCCGCCGGAGCGTGGAACGCCCACCCGATAAAGCGCCGGTGCCGGAGCTATAGGGGGCCGGAGGAGCGATTGACAACGAAACCCTTTTCGATGCCTCGCCCACCGAATCCCGCCAGCCAAAGAGCAGTTGCCGAGTTTTTCGGACTGAAGCCAGATCGCTTTTGTCGATTGCTGCAACGCTACGGGATCGACTATCAAGACAAGGTTGGAGTGGCTGAAATGCTTCGAAGATCATCGGCAATGTCACCGCAAACGAGAGCCGCTGTGGATGCCGTGCTTGGCACGCCTGCGCCTCTACCCTCGCCGGATAGTCTGGAGACGCTGGAGAGCATCGCAAACGCTCCCGCGCCATCATGCGCCACCGTCGAGGAGGCTGAACTTTATCTAGCGAACCTGAAACGCAATCTGGCGACCGCTGAGAGGACAAGTGAGGAGTTGCGGAAGTTGGGGCAGTTCGAGGATGCGCGGCGGTGGCTGGCACTGGCTTCGACACTTGGCAAAAGCTACCCAGCACTTCACAAGAAGGTTTTGGAGTTGAAGCAGGAGCACAAGGAGTTGATTCGATGCGACGATGCACAGCGGACTTTCTCGGTGTTTCTCCACCGGATGCGTGACCTAGCCGAGCGGATGCCAGCGGGATTGTCTGGACGGGTCGCACCACACGACGCTGAAGGAGCGAGAATCCAGCTAGAAATTTGGGTGCGGGATGTGTTTTGCAAGAGCCTGAATCAGCACCCTTCCGTCACGCCATGAAACGCACAGCACCACCCACCCTATACACTGCCGGAGAGCTTAGGCCGCTAGTCCACGCCTCCGAAAACATGCTTTTGAGGCTGGCAGAGTTGGGCTGTATCAAGATGGCGAACGGTGGCGGGATGTTCATGGCGCACCGTATCGAAAGTACCTTTCTCGTGGCAGAGGGCGAGGTCGAACTCATCAAAGGGCGACTACTGGCAGCAAGGGCGCGGGGACTGATTCCGGACTGAACTTTGAAGTTCACGCGGTTTTGACATCCACCGGAGGGAGTATGCGAGTCTCCAAAACATTCGTCACCCTGCCGGAAATCGGGCGCTTTGCGCTCGTGCCGACATCCACCCTTAAACGGCAGTTCTCCCACCTGGGAGTGAAGCCGGATGAAGTGCTGAAAGCGGGGCGCGGCAATCTTGCGCTCTATCGGCGGGACCGTCTGCCGGAGTTGCTCGCATCGATTCAAAGTCATCTCAGCAAATAACCAACCCAACCCTTCAAAAGCTATGTCACCTGCAAACAAGAATAAAACCGAATCCGGCCCACGATGGGCAATCCTGAACCCTAACTTCGCGCTCACTGAGTCTGAGAATCAAATCATCAATCGGCATAACGCCATCTGGCACGAGCATTGCACCACTGGCAAACCTGCCGGAGGTCAAGAGCTGGCGCTGGAGTATGCGAGCTTTGAAAACGATGCCAATCATGGCGATGAAAAGGCGCTGGAGATGCTGAGGACATTCGGGAGTTTGGAGGCGTTTTCGAGGTTTCGCCGAGCCGAACAGACCGGACGGAGGATGCGCTTTGACCGCGAAAACTGCGGGCTGTTCGGCTCGGTCCACCCAATCGCATCACGCCTGCGCGGGATCTTTGAGAAGTTGCTCAAGCAGTATCGCGAAGGCGGCGAGGATGAACGGAAGTTGCTGGGCTTGCCTCCCGTGATGAATGACGATTGCACGGCGCTACTGGAACGCCAGATCAGCAGCTTGTTTGCCATCGAGTCACACACGCCAGCCGCCTTTGAGGTCATGGGCAATCACATCAACCTTGTCGAGATTGAGGAGGACGCACAATGAGTTCAAAAGCACTTTCAATCGAGCTAGGGGCGAAAGCCGCCGAGGTCGCCAACGCAAAGAAGCAAGTCGAGGTTTTGAAAGCAAAACTGCAAGGCATTAAGGACAACATCAAGGACCTTGATGCCAAGCTCAAAAAGTCATTCGCGAAGTTTGGCGTCTCGTTACCTGACGACTTCACCAAGGAGGACTTGGATTTGGCTTTTGCATACGTCGAGGCCTACAACGTCAAGACGGAGCAGTTGGCGAACCAGCAAGTCGCCAGCCTTGGCTTCACTCCCGAATCCGAGCGCAAGCGGGCCGCAAAGTAAATTCCACGCATGGAGTCATCAGGCTGGAGTCGCGCGTGGACGGCTCCAGCCACTATTCAAAGCCATGACCATCACCGAAACACCACCACCTTCACTCCGCACCGGAGTTTGTGAACGGTGCAGTTGGAAGTATGGGTCGGGGCCGGAGACTGAGAAACCGCTTTTAGCAATGGGCGTGTGTGGCTTATGCCGGAGCAATGGTTGGGTGATGCCCGTGCCATGGGTCCGACTGTCACCGGAGGCGCTGGCATGGCTGGGGCGGGAGTAAATCAGGAGCCGCCATTGGTGCGGTTCATCTGCTCGCTATGCCGCCGATTAAGTTTCGGAGGGAGCGGTTGGGATATGTGTCTTGAATGCAGGTGGAAGGCGAGCAGGAAGGCCCCATGGGTCCCTCCCAAACCATCCTCACCACCGAAACCGCCGCCGCTAAGTTTGATGTATCGGGATTGACAAAATGTGGCGGGCATGACCGGAGCATTTGCACCAAAACACGCCGGCGGCGGTTGGGATTTTGAGCGGACCGAGGGAACAGACATCGAGGACTTTTTGGATGAGGTCGAGGCCGACGAACTAGCGGACGATGGAGGAGATCACGAGGCGGCATTGGACGCATGGAGACAGGCACAAGAGGAGGATGGCGGCGATGAATTGGAATGTGGGCTGACTCGCTCACAACTGAGGACGGCGGCGAGAGTTCTATTCGGTGGGCTTGGCGAGATCTTCAATGAGGTACTGAAATCCTCCCACCGCCGACCATCCAAAGACGGCGCTGGAAGCAAAAATGGCGCGGTGGTGAGCGCGGCGATGGTGGCGGGAGTCGCGGTGGCGCTGGAGTTGCCAGGATTTGAGAGGAGTTCAACGGTGGCGAAATCCATTCAGGTCACGAGAGCGGGAGTTTCAATTCATGCCGCGCGGTTTGGGAGGATGCTGGGGACGACTAGTGAGGCATCAGCACGGAAGCAGCGTGAAGGCATTTTGGCACGAGCGCGGCAGCTGGCTGGGATGGGGCCGAGGTGCGAGCAGGTGATTCACCGGACCACCGCCGAGGAGTTACGGGAGAAGCCGGAGACTAGGGAGTGGTTGGCATCCTTGCCAGAGGATGAGAGGGAGGAGGCGCGGAAGGCGTTACGGGGGCGGGTTTGATGGTAGAATTGAAATCAAGTAGCAATTCGGTAGTAAATTGTTCCGAGAGGCTGGAAGGACCGTAGAATAAGGGGCGGGCAACTATTCGACTCCCCTCGCCTCCACCATATCGAGAAAAGCGCCAAACCTGGAAACGGGGTTGGCGCTTTTTGTTGGGGGATTGGGTGGGGTGGACAGGATTGGTGTGGAAATTGGACATGCGTCTTTGGGGAGATGGGTTTTAATGGGGGTGTGAAGGTTTGTTTGTTGAGCTGGAAACGAATCCTGGTGGTGATCGGGGTGGGTGGGGTGACGCTGGTGGGTGGGATTCGGGCGGAGGAGGGGACGGATGTGTGGGCTTGGCTGGATGTGACGGTGTGGAAGGAGGGGGAGACGCGGTTTCATGTGTTTTCGCATCAGGCGATGTCGGAGGGGCGCGGGCCGATTGTGCAGTTGGTGAGTCCGCGGTTTAAGTATCGGGCGCGGCCGTGGCTGGAGGTGGGGGCGGGGCTTTCGATGTTGAGGATTGAGCGGGAGGCGGACGGGTCGTTTGATGATCAGGTGAGGCCGGAGTTGGAGGTGAGTCCGATTGTGCGACTGGGTGATCACTGGACGATGCACCTGCGGAATCGGGCGGAGGTGCGGTGGGATGAGTGGGAGGGGGAGCCGAGGCCGAGGTTGCGGCATCGGGTGCAGTTGACGCGGAAGTTGGATGATTTCGGACCGTTGGCGGCGGTTTACTTCAGCAATGAGTGGCTGGTGGAGCTGGATCGGGGGGATTGGACGGAGAATCGGTTGATCCCGGTGGGGTTGACGTTTGCGGTGACGAAGCAGGTGGCGGTGGATTTGTTCTACATGGTGCGGTTTTTTCGGGGGGATGAGGCTTGGACGAATGAGCAGGTGGCGGGAGTGTCTTTGAAACTGACGCTGTGATTTCGTTGCGGGGCGGGTTCCGGGGCGTATGAATCAGTAGTTATGTGGACACCGATCAAGACTTACACTGATATCAAGCTGGAGAAGACCGAGGACGGGATTGCGAAGATTACGATCAATCGCCCGGAGGTGCGCAATGCGTTTCGGCCGCAGACGGTGAAGGAGATGCTGGAGGCGTTTGAGATTGTGCATGAGGATCGCGAGGTGGGGGTGGTCATTTTGACGGGGGAGGGGCCGCTGGCGTTTTGTTCGGGCGGCGATCAGAAGGTGCGGGGGGATGCGGGGTACATTGGTGAGGATGGGATTCCGCGGCTGAACATTCTGGATGTGCAGAAGAAGATCCGGGGGTTGCCGAAGCCGGTGGTGGCGATGGTGGCGGGTTATGCGATTGGGGGCGGGCATGTGCTGCATGTGGTGTGTGATTTGACGATCGCGGCGGACAACGCGCGGTTCGGGCAGACAGGGCCGAAGGTGGGGAGTTTTGACGGGGGGTTGGGGTCGAGCTATTTGGCGCGGATCGTGGGGCAGAAGAAGGCGCGGGAGATTTGGTATTTGTGCCGGCAGTATGATGCGAAGCAGGCGCTGGAGATGGGGTTGGTGAATACGGTGGTGCCGCTGGCGGAGCTGGAGACGGAGACGCTGAAGTGGTGCCGGGAGATGCTGGAGCATTCGCCGCTGGCGCTGCGGTGTTTGAAGTCGGCGTTGAATGCGGATTGTGACGGGCAGATGGGGCTGCTGGATCTGGCGGGGAACGCGACTTTGCTGTATTACATGAGCGAGGAGGCGAAGGAGGGGAAACAGGCGTTTGTGGAGAAGCGGAAGCCGGATTTTTCGAAGTTTCCTAGAGTTCCGTGAACGTTCTCGGTTCTCGGTTCTCGTTTTTTTAGGACAGGATTAACGGGATTTTGGAGGATTAACAGGAATGGGGGAATGTTGAAGGTTGTGAGTCGTTAGTTGTGGGTTGGGGCTGGGAGAGGTTTGGATGATGGACTTGGACAGGGTCTTGAAGAGGCGGCACTAGGATTGGGTGAGCGTGACGGACGGAAGCAGTTACTCTCTGGGGGTGAATGCGACGAAGAGGGTGAGAGCGGGTGGTGTGCTGCGGACTGAAGTCCGGGTTCCTGGGGACAAAGGTTGAAGGCGGACTGTTGCACTTTGAACTTCGAAAGGTGAGACTGGGGAGTGTTGGGATTTGGTGCGTTGAGTGTGTTTGTGGCGTTGCTGCGGAATCGGCATTCCGCGCGCCTGCGGGGGGATTAGCGTTGAACGCTGAACGTTAAAGGATTCGAGGGGTGAGGGTTTTGGTTGAAGAGTGGGGATTGTTTGGCGTTGGTAGGGGATGAGTGCTTGTTTTGATCGTCGTGGGTTTTTTCGTGCTGCTGGGGCTGCTTCTTTGGTTTGGGGGGCGGTGCCGATTTTGGGGCAGAAGTCGGATAGGAAGTATCGGGTGGCGTTGATTGGGTCGGGTTGGTGGGGGATGAATCTTTTGCGGGAGGCTTTGGCGTCGGGAAGGGCGCGGTGTGTGGCGCTTTGTGATGTGGATGAGGACAAGCTGACGTTTGGGAAGGATGATGTGGAGGGGGAGAGCGGGGATAAGCCGGCGGTGTTTAAGGATTACCGGGAGATGCTGCAAAAGGTGAAGCCGGAGATTTGCATCATTGCGACGCCGGATCACTGGCATGCGCTGCAGACGATCGCTTGTGTGAAGGCGGGGTCGCATGTGCTGGTGGAGAAACCGACGGGGCACACGATTGATGAGAGTCGGGCGATGGTGCGGGAGGCGAAGGCGGCGGGGGTGGTGGTGCAGGTGGGGTTGCACCGGCGGATCGGGCCGCATCATGTGGATGCGATGGAATTTTTGAAATCAGGGGCGTTGGGGAAGGTGGGTGAGGTGCGGTGTTTTGCGCACAGTAAGGGGGGGAAGGAGGAGCCGAAGCCGAATGCGGCGGTGCCGAAGGGGATGGACTGGGAGATGTGGTGTGGGCCGGCGCCGATGCGGCCGTTCAATGCGAAGCTGCATCCGGGGGGCTGGCGGAACTTCCTAGACTATGCGAACGGGACGATGGGGGACTGGGGGGTGCACTGGCTGGATCAGGTGCTGTGGTGGAGCGGGCAGAAGGGGCCGAAGTCGGTGTTTTGCACGGGCGGGCGGCCGATCGCGGGGGTGCCGGTGCTGAATGAGAAGGAGCAGACGACGGATGCGCCGGATCATCAGTTGGCGGTGTTTGAGTTTGAGGGGTTCACGGCGTCGTGGGAGCACCGGAAGTTTGCGGAGAACGGGTCCGAGAGGCACAAGATCGGGGCGTATTTTTACGGGGAGAAGGGGATCCTGCACATTGGGTGGAAGGATGGTTGGTCGTTTTATCCGGCGGGGAAGAACGGGGAGGTGGGGGCGCATGGGGATCACCAGCTGCAGGAGCCGGATGGGCACAACATTGCGCTGCTGTGGGGGAATCTGATCGACGCGATCGAGGGGCGGGCGGAGCCGGTGGCGGGGATCGAGGTGGGGCATCGGGCGTCGTGTCTGCCGATGCTGGGGATGCTGTCGCACAAGCTGGGGCGGAGTGTGGCGTGGGATGCGGAGAAGGAGACGGTGGTGGGGGATGAGGCGGCGGTGGGGTTGATGCGGCGGGCGTATCGGGAGGGGTGGGAGTATCCGGGGTGAGGAGGGGGAGTGGAGAGTGGTGAGTGGGGAGTGGAGGGGGGAGGGGGGAGGGGGGAGGGGCTCGCACGGAGAGGCGCGGAGGCACGGAGGGAGGGGGGACGCGGAGAGGGGGGGAGGGCTGGTTCTTCGCTGATGCTACGAAGAGCTCGCTGGGCTCGGGGGTTTGCTTCGCGAAGGGGATTGAACTTTGATTTTGGACCGGTTCTCGAAATGCTTGTCACCTTGCCCAGCGGGGGATGGGCCTCATCCCGAACACCGAAGTTGGAGGCACCGCATTTGCCGGCATCATTGGCTGCGTCAGCCGCTTGCGAGCTATGGATTTAGGTCCAGAGGTTGCGGTCGAGGGCTCGGAAGCTGATGGCTTCCAGGATGTCGTTGGGGCGGATGGCGGGGCTTTGGGCGAGGTCGGCGAGGGTGCGGGCGACTTTGAGGATGCGGTCGTGGGCGCGGGCGGAGAAGTTCATGTCGTTCATGGCGTGCTCAAGGTAGGCGCTGCCTTCGGCGTCGAGCTGGCAATGGGTTTTCATTTGCCGGGGGTTCATGGCGCTGTTGATGTGGATGCCGGGGTTTTTGGCGAAGCGCTCGGTCTGGATGGCGCGGGCTTGTTCGACGCGGGCGCGGACGGTGGCGGACGATTCGCCCTGTTCGGTGGAGGTGAGGGCTTTGTAGTCGACGAGGGGGACTTCGACATGGAGGTCGATGCGGTCGAGGAGGGGACCGCTGATGCGTTGGCGGTATTTTTGGATGAGGGGAGGGCCGCAGCGGCATTCGCGTTTGGTGTCGCCATAGTAGCCGCAGGGGCAGGGGTTCATGGCGGCGACGAGCATGAAGCGGGCGGGGAAGGTCATGCTGCCGACGGCGCGGGAGATGGTGACTTTGCTGTCTTCGAGGGGTTGGCGCATGACTTCGAGGGTGCTGCGGCGGAACTCGGGGAGTTCGTCGAGGAAGAGGACGCCGTTGTGGGCCATACTGACTTCGCCGGGGCCGGGATTGGAGCCGCCGCCGAGGAGGCCGGCGTCGCTGATGGTGTGGTGGGGGGAGCGGAAGGGGCGGGTGGCGATGAAGGCGGTGGCTTCGTTGAGGAGACCGGCGGCGCTGTGGATCTTGGTGGTTTCGATGGCTTCCTCTTCGCTCATGGCGGGCATCAAGGTGACGATGCGTTTGGCGATCATGGACTTGCCAGTGCCGGGCGGGCCGACCATGAGGAGGTTGTGACCGCCGGCGACGGCGACTTCCATGGCGCGCTTGGCGTTGTGCTGGCCTTTGACATCGGCGAAGTCGAAGTCGTAGTGGCTGGAGGCGGCGAAGTATTCGGTGGCGCGGCAGGGTTCGGGTGGGATGTCGAGTTCGCCTTTGAGGAAGAGGACGGCCTCCTGGAGGTTGGCGGCGCCGATGATGTCGATGCCGCTGACGACGCTGGCTTCGGCGGCGCTGCGTTTGGGGACGATGAGGCGGGCGCGGCCACGGGCACGGGCTTCGAGGGCGATGGCGAGGATGCCGCGGACGGGTCGGAGTTCGCCATTGAGGGCGAGTTCGCCGATCATGGCGGAGCTGGCGAGGGCTTCGATGGGGAGGCGGGAGCGATGGGCGATGAGGGAGATGGCGATGGGGAGATCGAAGCCGGGGCCTTCTTTTTTGAGGTCGGCGGGGGCGAGGTTGACGGTGGTGACGCCGTCGTTCATCATGAAGCCGCAACTTGCGATGGCGGCGGAGACACGCTCGCGGCTTTCTTTGACGGAGGTGTCGGGAAGTCCGACGATGATCATGCGAGGGGTTCCACCGCCATCGTGGGATTCGATCTCGATTTCGACGGCATTGACGCCGACTAGGGTGGCTGAGTAAGTGCGAGCGACCATTTGATGTGCATCATGAATCGCGCGGCTGGGGGTGCAAGGGCTGAGTGATTTAGGGCGCGTTTAAAAACTCGACGCCTAGACATTCCGGATTTTCAAGCACGCCCTTGGCTACCAAACAAACACAGGGGGGACGACGATTTTGATGCCGCCGTTGCCGAGGGGGTGGCCGAGTTTTTCTTCGATGCTGTCGACGATGGCGTCTTTGAAGTGGATGCTGAGGGTGCCGGTTTCGACTTTCACGTAGATGATGGATTGGACGATGTTTCCGATGGCGTCGCGGCCGGTGACGGTCTGGGGGACGCGCTCGAAGATGGCGTATTCGAAGGTGTCGTCGCGGCCTTGGGCGGAGAGTTTGCTGGAGGTGCGGGTGGGTTTGCCGAGGGAGAGGCCAACTTCGTCCTGGGTCATGCCGAGGGCGACTTCTTTTTTGGCGATGAGGTCCTGGACCTGGATCTGGCGGTCGTAAACTTTTTTGAGG
>CANETF010000179.1 GCA_947440575.1 Verrucomicrobiaceae bacterium | reverse complement strand
GCTTTCGAGTTTGCTGGGGGGGGCGCTGTGTTTGACGGGGCTGCTGGCGCTGCTGGCGGTGCTGGTGGAGCTGGTGGTGTTTGGTGTGCGGGCGCCGGGTTGGGCGTCTTTGATGGCGGGGACGTTTGTGTTTTCGGGGGCGCAACTGATCATGCTGGGGGTGATCGGGGAGTATGTGGGACGGGCGTTTATGACGGTGTCGGGGAAGCCGCAGTCGCTGGTGCGGAGTTGTGTGGTGAATGAACCGGAGGGCGAAGAAAGAAAGCCATGAAGAGGGAAACTGAGATTGAGATGGGACCGTTTGTTGAGGTATCGCCCGAGGCGTGGGTGGGCGAGGGTTGTCGGTTGGGGAGTCATTGCCATGTGCAGGCCGGGGCGGTGTTGGGGATGAGGGTGGAGGTGGAGGGCGGGGTGATTTTGCCTGAGTGTGTGACGATTGAGGATGAGGTGCGGATCGGGGCGAATGTGGTGTTTGTGAGGCCCGGGGCGGGTGAGGGTGAGATCCGCACGATCGTGCGGAGGGGGAGTGAAGTGGGAGGGAATGCGACGCTGGCGGCGGGGGTGACGATTGGGGAGGGGGCGGTGGTGAAACCGGGGGCGGTGGTGATGGCGTCGGTGCAGCCGCATGCGATTGTGGCGGGGAATCCGGCGCGGGTGATCGGGTTTCAAGGGGCTGAAGGGGAGCGGCCGAATGAGGGGGTGACGATGCAGTCGCGGGTGGGGGAAGGGGTTGCGGCGAGGGTGCGCGGGGTACGGTTGTTTGAGCTGCCGTTCATCAGTGATCCGCGCGGGAATCTGACGGTGGGAGAGTTTGAGCGGACGATACCGTTTCGGCCGAAGCGTTATTTCATGACGTTTGACGTGCCGGATGCGCGGATGCGGGGGGAGCATGCGCATCGGGAGTGCGAGCAGTTTTTGATGTGTGTGCGCGGGTCGTGCGCGGTGGTGGTGGATGACGGGAGCCGGAGGGAGGAGTTTTTATTGGATCGACCCACGCTGGGGATCCATGTGCCGCCGATGATTTGGGCGACGGAGTACAAGCACACGAGCGACAGTACGCTGATGGTGTTTGCGTCGCACTACTATGATCCGGAGGACTACATCCGGGACTACAGGGAGTTTTTGGAGTTGGCGACGGGCGCGGGCCGGTAGTGGTAGCAGTGGAGGCAGTGGAGTTCTTCGGGGGCCCAGAAGGTGGTCAGATGCTCGAAGAGGGAGGTGTCTTCGACCATGCCGATGATGCCGGCGCTGATGGAGCGTGACAGGGCGCGGTGGCCGACGATGACATAGAGCTCGCCCTTTTCTTTTTCGACTTTGGCGATGAGCTCGCGGAGTTCGGCGGCGCGGCGGACGTGGGTGTCGCCCCGGGGATCGTAGAGGGTGATGTAGCGCCAGAGGTAGACGGTGTAGACGTTTGAAGGGCCTTTGTGGTGGAGGGGTTCGTGGCGGCCGCGGGTGGTTTGGAAGGCACCGCGATAGTCTTCGTAGGCTTGGTGGCGCATGAGGGCGACTTCGGGGGAGGTGAGGTCGGCGTAGGCGGCGGGAAGGAGGAGGAAAAGGAGGGCGGCGATGATGGCGGCGGCTTTGGACGAATGTGGGGAGAGGAAACGGAGGGCGTGCTTACGGAGCTCGTCGAGGCCGATGCCGGCGAAGATGGCGAGGGGGAGGGTTTCGAAGAGGAAGTACCAGGAGATCCATTCGGCATGGATGAGCCAGCGGAAGCAGGCGGCGCCGACGGCCCCTGAGGCGATGACGGCGAGCCAGAGGGAGGCTTGCCAGCGGCTGTGGCGGCTGAGGGAGAAGACGCCGAAGGCGAGGAGGGCGGCGAAGCTGGCGAGTTCGAGCGTGGTGCGGATGGGGTGGGTGGAGAGGGTAGTGGAGAGAGCGATTTCGGTGGGGTTGAGGGGTTCTTCGGGATGCCAGGGCATGCCGGTGAAGATGGCGCTGACGGAGTCGTGCAGCCATTTCGGGCCCATGGGGCGGCCGGAGAGTTGGATGAGCTGATTTTTGGCGTCTTTGATCTGGAGGAGGCAGGGATAGACGAGGTTGATGAAGAGGCCGGCGGCGAGGAGGTTGGCGACGAGCCAGCGGGCGACGGTGGCGGAGCGATCTCCGGGTGGTGAGGTTGCGGCAGGGGAGCGTTTGCCGAGGAGGATCCAGAGGAAGAGGATGGCGTTGGCGGCGGCGAGCGGGTACATGACGCCTTTCCAGGAGTACATGCAGAGGAATTCGGCGGCACCGAAGGCGAGCCACCAGCGCCAGCGGCCGCTGCGGAGGGCGATGAGGGCGAACCAGACGGTTAGGATGAGGAAGAAGAGCATCATGGTGTAACCGCGGGCTTCGGTGGAGTAGCGGACGTGCCAGGGATGCAAGGCGAGCATGAGGGCGGCGGTGAGGCCGGCGCCGGGGCGGCCCTGGGCGCGGAGCATGAGGGCGAGGAGGGCGAGGGAGCCGATGCCGGCGATGAAAGGGGGGAGGCGGGAGATGGTTTCGTCGAAGGCTTCGGCGGAGAGGTCATTACAGGAGCGCCAGGCGGACAGGGTGGCGCGTTGGCAGAGGCTGAAGAGGTAGTGATTGCCGCAGGTGCGGTCATCGAAGGCCGTGTTTTCCCAGACGACGGGTTTGTGGACAAGAGGGCCTTGGGGGTCGGAAGGATTGACGGGGACGTGTTTGCCGTAGACGTAGGGGGCGACGGCCCAGCCTTCGTCGCCCCAGTAGGAGAGGCTCATTTTGGGCCAGCGGATGATGCCTGAGACGATGCAGAGAGCGAGGAGGAGGATCCAGAAAAGGCGGGTAGGGTTTGAGCGGCCGGTGCTGAGGGAGCTGGAGTAGGTGGCGGGCGACTTGGCGGCGCCCCACCAACGACCGGTGACGACCAGGAAGGCCACGATGATGATGTGGTAGAGGGAGCCCCACCAGAGGCCGACACGCAGGTAGGTGCGGAAGGTGTGGCGGGTGTTGGTGGCTAAGTCTTGGGCCCAAGAGGTTTCCGAGGGGGTGCGGAGATCTTCGAAGGTGATGAGAAGGAAGATGAGCCAGGCGACGAGCGACCACCAGAGCCAGCGGCCTTCACGGGAGGCGGGGATGCAGATGGTTTGGAATCGGGTCCAAAGATTGGTGAGTTTTTGCTTCCATGGATGGGGAGGAGACATGGAGAGGCAAGCGGGGCAGCTTCGTGAGTGGAAGGGTTTTTACGGGATAATCAAAACCACGCATTATTTTAATGAGAGATCCAACTTTTGTCGAATTGTGAATTCGGTTTTATGAGGTCTATCGAGGGTGTGAGCAGACATGAGGGTCAAAGGGAGGGGGATCACGTTTCGAATGGAGGGACTCATTTCAGAACGGCAGATAACGAGAAAATGGGGACCTGTGCGGCTGGAGTTACTACGGGAAAAGACCGGAAATTCAAAAGCTTTCCCATTGAAATGGGAGAAAGGACCATTCAAAGTCTGAGTTTGGTATTCTAGAATTCAAACTATAACTCAGCCGAAATGTTAGATGGTACCCGAGCGGAAATTTGGTTGAATGAAAGGTCGGTAGCGAGTGGGCCGAAAAGGAGAGTCGGTGGCGGGGGGGTGGCTAGATGAGGGAGATCTGGGGAAGGATTGCAGCGGGGATTTTGCTGGGGAGTCTGGTTTGGGTGCTGCTGCCGGGGATGGTGGTGGCGTTGGACGATGATTTTTGGTATTTGCGGAGTGCCATTCAGACGTTTCAGAAGGGGCGTCCCTGGACGGATTCGTGGCTGACGCCCTGGGGGGCATCCAGCAGTGTGGTGACGGCGCTTTTGTTTGGGGTAACCGGGAGTTTTACGTTGGCGGTGCATTTGCCGTTGGCGCTGAGTGCCGGTGCTGGAAGCGCGGGGATGTTTGGATTTTTGCGGGCGTGCGGGGTGAATAAGGTTCCAGCATTGACGATCGCCATGCTGGTCCTGGGGACGCCGACGGTGTTGTTCATGTTTTTGATGTACACGAGTGTGGCGGTTTATATGGGGTGCCTGTGGGTGTGTGTTTGGCTGGCGAAGCAGGGTCGGTGGTGGGGATTTTTGGTGGTGTGGGGTGTTGCGCTATCGGGGAGGCAAAGTGCGATTGTTTGGCTGGCGCTGCCTGGCATGGAGTTGCTGGGGCTGATGGTGAGGCGGGGAGTTGATTGGAGGGGGGCGGACGGTAGGGAGATGAGGCGGTTGGTGATGGTTTTGCTTTTGGCGGGGGCGTGGCTTGGGCTGCTGCTTTGGGGGATGAATCCGACACGGGGACAGGGGCAGGTGCTGGGAGACGTGACGTTGGAGTCGCTGGGGGAGATGGTGCCGACGGTGGTGATGGGGCTGTTAGCGGGGAGTGTCGGGCTAGGATTGGCTTCGGTGGGCAGGGTGTTGAGAGGGCTGGAGGCGAAGGCTTGGTCGTCCGGGCGACTGTTTGGTGCGATCGGGTTGGCGGCGCTGGCCGGGGGGACGATGGTTTGGTTTGTGGGAGCGACACTGGACACGCATGATTGTTTTCGTGATCCATGGACGTGCTGGGTGCTTGGAGGGGCGGCGGCGGGGATCGTGGGGTGTCTGGCTTGGAGTCCACCGCGGGTGCATTGGGGATGTTTAGCGGCAGGGGCGGGATCGCTGGTTTTAGTGGCGTTGTACCGAGGAAGGTTTGACTATTACTTTGTGGACGCGTTGTTTTTTGCGATCGCGTCCGGGTTTTGGCATCACCGAGAGAGAGGGGCGGTTGAGTTCAGAGGGGGTGAAGGTGGATGGGGCAAGTGGAGGATGGTGAGGGAGTGGTCAGTGAGGGTCATGGTGGGCCTGCTGGTGATTTGGACGGTGAGGTCCTGGGTGCGGTTGGCGGTAGATCAGAATCGGACGGCGGCGCTCATCCAGATGTATGAGGAGGCTTTTGATGCCGGGTTGCTGGAGGTGGAAGAGGTGGGAACGGCGCCCTTTGGGTATCTGGGATGGTTGTTGATCGACTGTTACGATGCGAGATTGGAAGGGAAGGGAGGTGATATCGCCGGGTTCCTGAGTTTGTGCCGGGGGTGGGACGGCGTGAAGGGGACGGGGGTGTTGATGAGCTATCCGAAGCCACTCAATCGCTGGCGGGAGCTTCTGCCGACGCGAAATAGCACTGCTTTGAAGAAGGCGGAGGGGAGGGTGGTCTTGGAGAAGGACTATCCGATACTGGGAAGTCTTGAGGCCCGGTTTGAGCTGAAGCAGGTGGAGGCTGCGGGCGAGGTGCGTGAGGGGAGCCAGCGGAGTTGCGGGCGAGTGAAATTTCCGCTGAACGATGAGGAGTGGAGGCAGTTTATCTTTGCCGAACAGCCGGTCTTTTGAAGGGTGACAGTGACGGGACGGGGGCGTGGCTGAGGAAGGTCAGAGTACCTGAGCCAATCGGGATTGAATCACAAGGCTTTCAGGTTTGCGGGCACAAACAGAATGGTGGCTGGAGACGCCTGATCGGTTCGTCTCACGGTGCGGATGGTTTCGAGGAGGGACTCAATGGTTGGGCTGTCCTGGGGGGGGACCTGGCCTTCTTCGATGAGGTCGTGGAGAACGAGTTCGAGGGAACGAAAGTCGTGGCCTTGGTCGATGGCGATGAGGAAGCGACCGAGGGCGACTTCGACGAGTTTCAGAAACGGAATGGCTTTGAGTGTGTCATTGGACCCGACAATGAGGAGGCCTGAATGCCGGTCGACATTGACGATTTCGACGGGCTGGACTTGATTGGGCTCAGGGAAGGCGGTGTGGGTGAGTTTGACGATGGCTTGGGCGCGGTCGGAGTCGATGCTTTCGAGTTGTTTGAGGGTGCTTTCTGGGAGGGTGAAGGTCACGGGGCGGCTGGGTTCGTTGAATTTGGGCGGGCGCCCGCCCAGATTTCGATGCGGCATTGTGTCTGAGGTCAAAGGGTTGGGATAAACGTGGAAAGTGCGAGAGAACTCCCCTGTGTGCAGGGGTAAAATTAGCCTGAGGAGGGTATTTGTCTATTCTAAAACAGTTTTATCAAAATGCGATTCCTTCGAAGTCGGTTCTAAAAATGCTGATGGTGAAGGACAATGGTGATCCTGTTTCATGTCTGAGAATCAAACATCACGGCGAGATTTTTTACGGGCTTCGGTGCTGACGAGCGCGCTGTTTGGCGCGGAGGGGGCGTTGACGGGGAAAGAGGGGCGCGGGGTGGCTGGGAATGGCGGGGAAGCGCGGAATGTGATTTTGATGGTGAGTGACGGGATGAACCATGGGGCGCTGTCTTTGGCGAGGCAGTATCAGGGGTTGGTGATGCAGGAGGAATCGAACTGGATGAGGTTGTATCGGGAGCGGCCGGTGGTTCGGTGTTTGGCGGAGACGTTTTCGGCGAACAGTTGTGTGACGGATTCGGCGGCGGCGGCGAGTGCGTGGGGCGGGGGGCGGCGGGTGAACAATGGGGTGCTGAACATGCTGCCGGAGGGTGGGGAGGTGGTGCCGATGCATGCGAAGCTGCAGAAGGCAGGGAAGAAGACGGGGCTGGTGACGACGGCGACGATCACGCATGCGACGCCGGCGGGGTTTGCGGCGAATGTGGACAGTCGGGCGGATGAGGGGGTGATTGCGCAGCAGTATTTGGATCGGAGAGTGGATGTGTTGCTGGGCGGGGGGCAGAAGTTTTTTGGTGAGGCATTGCGGGCGGCGTATGAGGGGGCGGGGTATGAGGTGGTGACGAGTCGGCGGGCGTTGAGGCGGGCGAAGCCTGAGGCGATGAAGCCGATCTTTGGGGTGTTTGCGGAGGGTCACTTGCCGTTCAGCATTGACCGGAACCATGTGGAGGTGATTGCGGAACAGGTGCCGACGTTGGCGGAGATGACGGAGGCGGCGCTGGGGCGGTTGAAGGAAGCGGCGGGGGGATTTTTCTTGCTCGTGGAGGGGGCGCGAATTGATCATGCGGGGCATGCGAACGATGCGGCGGCGTCGATCCATGATCAGTTGGCGTTTGATGAGGCGATCGGGGCGGTGTTGGCTTTTGTGGAGGCGCATCCGGACACGTTGCTCATTGTGACGACGGATCATGGGTGCGGGGGGATTCAGATGAACGGGGTGAGTGCGGATGCGAACCAGGGGTTTGGTCCGGGGTTATACAATGCGAGTCACGCGAGTTTTGACCGGATCCGGGGGTTTGAGCGGTCGATGGAATGGATGAAGCAGAATGGGATTGATGCGTTGAGCGGGGAGAAGTTGGGGGTGGCGTTGAGGCGGTTTACGGGGTTGGAGTTGACGGTGGAGGAGGTCAAGATGGCGCAGGGGATCAAGGCTGGGTGGCAGGAGATCGTGAAGGGGCGGACGGGGATCGGGTGGACGAGCGGGCATCACACGGGGGAGTTGGTGGAGTTTTGCGCGTATGGGCCGGGGAGCGGGTCATTCCCGGCGTTTGTGCGGAATTTTGAGGTGCACGACTTGATTTTGAAGGCGTTTCGGATGGCGATGTGAGGGGGGGATTGAGAGAGTCAGTGTTTTGGGTGCGTTGTGAGGGGATGAGATGGAGATGTGGTGCTTTTGTGATGCTGACTTGGACTGGGATGGTGGTGGAGGGGAGTGGGCAGTCGGTGGCGGGGACAGAGCAGGTGGAGAAGGTGATCGAGACGTTTGCGGGTCGGGGCACGCTGGCGGATGACACGCCGCCGACGGCACCGGAGGAGGCGGTGAAGCGATTTGAGGTGAGGCCGGATTTAGCGGTGGATTTGATGGCGGCGGAGCCGGCGGTGGAGCAGCCGCTGTATGCGAGCTGGGATTCGAAGGGGCGGATGTGGGTGACGCAGTATCGGCAATATCAGTTTCCGGCGGGGCTCAAAATAGTGAGCTATGATTCGCACTTGCGGGCGAAGTTTGACAAGGTGCCGCTGCCGCCGCCGAGAGGGGAGAAGGGGGCGGACAAAATTACGGTGTTTGAGGACAGGGACGGGGATGGTTTCTTTGATGCGCACCGGGATGTGATCACGGGATTGAACATTGCGAGTGCGGCGCTGTGCGGGATGGGGCGGATTTGGGTGCTGAATCCGCCGTATTTGCTGAGTTACGCGGACGCGGATGGAGATGGTGTGCCGGAGGGGGATCCGGAGGTGGCGTTAAGCGGCTTTGGGCTGGAGGACACGCACAGTGTGGCGACGAGTTTGCAGTGGGGGATGGATGGCTGGCTGTATGGGGCGAATGGAAGTACGACGACGGGGAATGTGAGCAGTGCGAACAGCAAGAATGTGAAGTGGGAGGGGCAGTGCATTTGGCGGTATCACATGAAGAAGAAGGTGTTTGAGATTTATGCGGAGGGCGGTGGGAATACGTTCAGTTTGGACATCGACAGCAAGGGGCGGGTGTTTTCGGGGACGAACAATGGGAACACTCGGGGGATGCATTACGAGCAGGGGAGTTATGGCATTAAGGGGTGGGGGAAGCATGGGCCGCTGACGAATCGGTATGCGTTTGGGTGGTTTGAGCACATGAAGCATGAGGGGGATGCGAAGCGGTTTCCGCAGGCGTTTACGATTTATGAAGGTGGGTTGTTGGGGAGCGGGTATGAGGGGAAGATTTTGGCGCCGAACTCGCTGGCGAATGTGGTGTATGTGAGTGAGCGGTCGGCGGAGGGGTCGACGTTTCGGACGAAGGATGAGGCGCTTTTGATGTCGTCGCCGGACCGATGGTTTCGGCCGGTGTGGTCGGGGGTGGGGCCGGATGGGGGTTTTTACATGGCGGACTGGTATGATACGCGGTTGAGCCATGTGAGGCCGGTGGATGACTGGCACAAGACGAGCGGGCGGATTTACCGGGTGCGGCCGGTGAGTGGGGCGCCGAAGCTGGGGGCGTTTGATTTGAGTCGGGCGAGCGGGGAGGAGTTGTTGGGGTATTTGAGCCATGCGAACGAGTGGTTTCGGAAGCAGGCGGTGTTGGAGATGGGGTGGCGGGGGATGCAGGAGCTGGTGCCGAAGTTGAAGGCGATGCCGATGACGCTGGAGGTGCTGTGGGCTTTGGATGGGTTGGGGGCGGTGGAGGAACTGCCGTTGGAGCATGCGGATCCGTTTGTGCGACGGTGGGCGGTGAAGATGGTGGGTGAGGAGCAGCGGGAGGTGGGGGAGCTGAGGGAGATGGCGAAGACGGAGGGGGATTTGGAGGTGCGGGCGCAGCTTTTGGCGACGGCGAAACGATTGAAGGGGGAAGGGGCGCTGCCGATTTTGTGGGCGGGTGAGGCGGAGGATGCGAGCGGGCATTTGGCGCTGCTGGCATGGTGGGCTTTGGAGTCGAAGGTGGAGACGGAGCGGGAGGTGGTGTTTGCGTTTTTGAAGGGGGATGAGGCTTTTTTGAGGACGAAGGTGTTTCGGGAGGCGTTGGCGGAGCGGTTGGCGAGGCGGTATGCGCTGGCGGGAGGGGAGGCGAATTTTCGGTCGTGCGCGGAGTTGATCGCGCTGGCGCCGGACGAGGAAGTGCGGGGGAAGATGGTGGCGGGGTTGGCGGCGGCGTTTGAGGGGGCGGAGATGCCGAAGCTGCCGGAGGAGCTTTCGAAGGCGCTGGAGGGGTATTTGGCGAAGCAATCGGGCGGGGATTTGACGCTGGCGCTGCGGAGCGGGAGTGCGGAGGCTTTGAAGAAGGCGTTGAAGGTGTTGGGGGATGGGAAAGCGTCGAGTGCGGCGCGGATTGCGGTGGCGAAGACGCTGGGGGAGTTGGGGAAGGTGGAGGCGGTGGTGCCGATGGTGGCGATTTTGGGGAGTGGGAGTGCGTCGGCGGGATTGAAGCGGGGGATTTTGCAGGCGGCGGCGCGGTTTGATGACAAGCGGATTCCGCAGGTGGTGTTGGAGGGGTATGAGAGGCTGTTTGCGGGGGATCGGGCGTTGCGGGAGGATGCGCTGCGGGTTTT
>CANETF010000178.1 GCA_947440575.1 Verrucomicrobiaceae bacterium | reverse complement strand
CGTCGAGCGCCCCGCCATCGCCTCCATGATGCCCTCGCTCACCCGCCACTGGGTCCTCATCGACGCCGGCGCCAATCCCGATAGCGAACCCTTCCACCTCCTCCAAAACGCCATCATGGGCGCCGCCTACGCCCGCCACGTCCTCCGCCGTCCCAACCCCACCATCGGACTCATGTCCAACGGCACCGAAGAGGACAAAGGCAACGCTCTCATCAAGGAAACCAGCAAGCTCCTGCGCAAAACCACCTCCCTCCACTTCATCGGTAACATCGAAGGCCACGACCTCTGGAACGAACCCCCGGACGTCGTCGTCACCGACGGCTTCACCGGCAATGTCCTCCTCAAGACCGCCGAAGCCCTCGCCCACGCCATCTTCAAAATGGTCAAACGCGAAATCATGAGCTCCACCCGCACCAAAATCGGCGGCATGCTCGCCAAACCCGCCTTCAAAGCCGTCGACAAACAAACCAATGCCGACGAATCCGGCGGCATGCCCCTCCTCGGCCTCAACGGCATCACCATCATCGCCCACGGCGGCGCCTCCGCCTACGCCATGAAAAACGCCATCCGCATGGCCTGCGAAACCATTTCCCACGGCGTCACCCCGCACATCGAAGCTGCCGTCGCCGAATACTCCGCCACTCATCATGTCCACGTCTAATCCCGCTTTGCAGCCTCTCTGCACCTCCAGCATCATCGGCACCGGCAGCTACCTCCCGGAAAAAGTCCTCACCAACGACGACCTCTCCAAAATCGTCGACACCTCCGACGAATGGATCACCACCCGCACCGGCATCAAAGAACGCCACATCGCCGCTGACGACCAGGCCACCAGCGACCTCGCCGCCGAAGCCGCCCGCCGCGCCATGACCGCCGCCGGCGTCACCCCCGAGGACATCGACCTCATCGTCGTCGCCACCGTCACCCCGGACATGTTCTTCCCGTCCACCGCCTGCTTCGTCCAACGCAAAATCGGCGCCACCAACGCCGTCTGCTTCGACATCAGCGCCGCCTGCTCCGGCTTCCTCTACGCCCTCCAAGTCGCCCGCCACTTCCTCAACGCCGGCTCCCGCACCACCGCCCTCGTCATCGGCGCCGAAAAATTGTCCTCCCTCGTCAACTGGGAGGACCGCAACACCTGCGTCCTCTTCGGCGATGGCGCCGGCGCCGTCGTCATTCGCGCCGTCGATGCCGACACCGACGCCCCCGGCCGCGTCCTCTCCACCGTCATGGGCAGCGACGGCACCCTCAGCGACCTATTAAAAGTCCCTGGCGGCGGCAGCGCCCTCCCCATCACCCCCGAAAACGCCGCCTCCCGCCCCAACACCATCCACATGGAAGGCCGCGAAACCTTCAAACACGCCGTCACCCGCATGTGTCAGGCCAGCGAGCAAGCCCTCGAAATGGCCGGCCTCACCAAGGCCGACATCGCCATGGTCATCCCGCACCAGGCCAACGCCCGCATCATCACCGCCATCGCCGACCGCCTCGGCCTCCCTGAGGAAAAAACCTTCGTCAACGTCGACAAATACGGCAACACCTCCGCCGCCACCATCCCCGTCGCCCTCGACGAAGCCCACCGCCAGGGCCGCATCAAACGCGGCGACATCGTCCTCCTCGTCGCCTTCGGCGGCGGCTTCACCTGGGCCAGCTCCGTCCTCCGCTGGTAATCTGTCCCCCACCTCTCCCCAATGCCTGACCCCGGCAAACGCCCCTTCAATCGCCCCCGCCCCGGCGCTCCTCGCCCCCCTCGTCCCGGCGGCAGCAACGCCTTACCCTCCCGCCCCACCTACGCCCCCCGCCAGCGCACCTCCGCCCCGCCCCCCATCGGCAGCGAAGAGTGGCCCACCCCCTGGGCCCAACTCAAATACATCACCTTCAACCCCGCCATCTTCCCCAACATGGTCGGCGCCACCTCCCCGGACGCCACCGCAGGAGATCTGGTCAACGTCTACGCCAAAACCGGCGAACCCTTCGGCGCTGGCTTCCTCAACCCCCGCGCCAAAGTCCCCCTCCGCGTCCTCTACCACGGCCGCTCCCACTTCACCGAAGCCGATCTCGACGCCTCCCTCCTCGCCGCCATCCGCCTCCGCCGCGACCTCCTCAAACTCGACGCCACCGGCCAGGCCTACCGCGTCGTCCACTCCGACGCCGACTCCCTCAGCGGCCTCATCGTCGACCGCTACGCCGACACCCTCTCCATCGACGTCACCAACCTCGGCATCTGGCGCCGCCTCAGCCGCTGGCTCCCCCTGATGCACGCCGAACTCGGCACCAAACACCACATCATCCATGTCGACCCCGACATCGGCCTCATGGAAAACATCCGCATGGCCGATGTCCCCGAAGCCAAAGACCCCGCCCCCGCCTTCGTCCGCTTCACCGAAAACGGCATCCGCTACGGCGTCGACTTCTCCACCGGCCACAAAACCGGTTTCTTCTGCGATCAACGCGACAACCGCCACCGCCTCGGCCAGTGGGCCCAGGGCCGCGTCCTCGACCTCTGCTGCTACACCGGCGGCTTCTCCCTCTCCGCCAAACTCAAAGCCGGCTGTGAAGACGTCACCGGCGTCGACCTCGACGAAAAAGCCATCGCCCAGGCCAAACAAAACGCCAACTACAACCAGACCCGCATCAACTTCATCCACTCCGACGCCTTCACCTGGCTTCGACAAATGATCAAAAATGGCGAGCAATGGGACACCGTCGTCCTCGACCCCCCCAAACTCATCCACCGCCGCGACGCCCAGGAGGAAGGCATCTTCAAATACCGCGACCTCAACGCCCTCGCCCTCCAAGTCGTCAAACCCGGCGGCCTCTTCGTTACCTTCTCCTGCTCCGGCCTCATCAACACCGAAGACTTCGAAGAACTCGTCATCGGCACCGCCCATCGCCACAGCAAAAAACTCCAGGTCCTCGACCGCACCGGACCCGGTGCCGACCACCCCGTCATGTCCAACTGCCCCGAAAGCCGCTACCTGAAGGCTCTCTGGACCCGCGTCATCTGATCTCCCCCTCATCCAGGTTCCTCTCCCGCGCGTTTCTTCCACGGAACCACTCACCTTTCTCTTCACGACTCCCCATCATTCATGCCTGCAAACTACTGGCCCTGGATCGGCTTCAACGTCTTCGTCCTCATCATGCTGGCGCTCGACCTCGGCGTCTTCAACCGCAAGAGCCACGTCATCTCCGTCAAAGAGTCCATCTCCTGGACCCTCGTCTGGATCGCCCTCGCCCTCACTTTCAATCTCGGCATCGGACACTTCATGGGCAACGACAAAGCCCTCGAATTCCTCACCGGCTACGTCATCGAGAAATCCCTCAGCGTCGACAACATCTTCGTTATCGCCCTCCTCTTCTCCTACTTCTCAGTCCCGCCTCGCTACCAGCACAAAGTCCTCTTCTGGGGCATCCTCGGCGCCCTCGTCATGCGCGCTTCCATGATCGCTGTCGGCGCCAAACTCATCGCCGAGTTCGCCTGGATCATCTACATCTTCGGCGCCTTCCTCATCCTCACCGGCATCAAAATGATCGCCAAACAGGAAACCGATATCCACCCGGAGCAAACTTTCGTCGTCCGCCTCTTCCGCCGCTTCATCCCCGTCACCCGGGACTACCATGACGGCCACTTCTTCGTCCGCCATAAGGGTGCCCTCATGGCCACCCCTCTCTTCATCGCCCTCCTCGTCGTCGAATTCACCGACCTCATCTTCGCCGTCGACTCCATCCCCGCCATCTTCGCCGTCACCACCGACCCCTTCATCGTCTATACCTCCAATGTCTTCGCCATCCTAGGCCTCCGATCCCTCTACTTCGCCCTCGCCGGTGTCCTCGACAAATTCCACTACCTCAAGTTCGGCCTCGGCCTTGTCCTCACCTTCGTCGGAATCAAAATGCTCCTCGGTCACTCCCCTTGGCGCATCGATACCCACATCTCCCTCGGCGTGATCGTTTTGATCCTCACCGGCTCCGTCATTGCCTCCCTCGTCTGGCCAAAAAAATAGCCTCAGCGTCCCCGGACCTCGTCATTCCCCTTTACATGGCCTATTCAATGCTCGCATAGGTGGCCTGTTCTGTTAGACCAGCCTCCAAAATCGCTATGCTCAAGAAAATCACCCTCACCCAGTGGATCATCCTCTCGATGATCCTCGGTGTCATCTTCGGCGCCCTGTTCCCGGAAGAGTCACAGCACCTCAAAGTCGTCTCAAACATCTTCCTGCGTCTCATCAAATGCATCCTCGTCCCCCTCGTCTTCGCCACTCTTGTCGTCGGAATCGCCGGCCATGCGGACGACCTCAAAGCAGTCGGCCGCCTCGCAGTCAAGTCCATCATCTACTTTGAAATCGTCACCACCCTGGCACTCGTCATCGGACTCGTCGCAGTCAACCTGACCGAACCAGGCGTCGGCGTCAGCCTGCCTCCGCCTGACCCTTCCATGGTCAAACCCCCATCGGAAAAAATCACCCTCTCCAGCGTCATCGAACATGCCGTCCCTCGCAGCTTTTTCGAGGCCGCCGCCGCCAACGATGTCCTCCAGATCGTCTGCTTCGCCGTCCTGTTCGCCATCGCCCTCGCCCAAGTCCAAGGCAGCCACCGCACCACCATGCTCGGCTTTTGCGAATCCCTGACCGAAGTCATGTTCAAGTTCGTCGGCCTCGTCATGAAATTCGCCCCCTTCGGCATCGGCGCCGCCATGGCCTACACCGTCGGCCACAGTGGCCTCGGCGTCCTCCTCAATCTCGGCAAACTCATCCTCACCCTCTACGGCGCTCTCGTTGTCTTCTGCCTTGTCGTCCTCCTCCCCATCGCTCTCTGGGCGCGCATCCCCATCAAACGCTTCATCAACGCCGTTCGCGAACCCGCCATCCTCGCCTTCACCACCACCTCCTCCGACGCCGCCCTCCCCGACGCCATGCAGCGCCTGATCGCCTTCGGTGTCCCCAAACGCATCGTCTCCTTCGTCATGCCCATGGGCTACTCCTTCAATCTCGATGGCTCCACCCTCTACCTCGCTATCGCCTCCGTCTTCGTCGCCCAGGCTGCGGGCGTCGAACTCAGCATCGGCCAGCAGGTCGCCATCATGCTCACCCTCATGCTCACCAGCAAAGGCATGGCCGGGATCCCCCGCGCCTCTCAGGTCATCCTCGCCGGCACCCTCGTCACCTTCGGCCTCCCTCTCGAAGGCGTCGTCCTCATCATAGGCGTCGACGAACTCATGGACATGGCCCGCACCACCATCAATCTCGTCGGCAACTGCCTCGCCACCGCCGTCGTCGCCCGCTGGGAAGGCGAACTCGAAATCCCCGCCGAAGACCCGAATACCTGACCTCCCACCGGATCATCCGCCCGCTACTCCCGCTTGCCCCCAAGCCCCAGAAAGAAAACAATCGAGGCCGACACCAGCATCGAACCGCACAGATAGTAGAGTCCTCCCGCATAGGAACCCGTCAGCGTCTGCACCTTCCCCATCAACGTGGGCCCCAGAAACCCTCCCAGGTTTCCCACCGAGTTGATTAGCCCGATACTCCCCGCAGCGGCCGCCTCCGCCAAAAACAAATTCGGCAACGACCAAAAAGCCGGCATGTAGGCCTTGAATCCCGCAAACGCCAGCATAAACAGCGTCACCGTCAGCACCAGATTCCCCTGACTGAATGGCATAAAACCCAGCGCAACCGCCCCCAAAATGATCGGCAGCGTTGCGTGCAGTTTCCTCTCCTTGAAGTGATCCGAACTCCACCCCGTCAGAAGTTGCCCCGCCACCGCCACCAACGGAGGCAGCATGATCAACCAGGTCAGGTTATCCAAACTCAAAGCATACCAATCCTTCAAGATACTCGGCATGAAAAACTCCACCCCGTAACTGCCCGTCACCGTGCAAAAATACGCCAGCGCCAGCAGCAGCACCTTCGGATGCCTTAGCGCCTCAAACACCGTCATCCTCTTGCCCTTGGTCGAATGCGCCCGCTCCTCGGCCAATTGACCCTCCAAAGCCTCCTTCTCCTCCGCCGTCAACCACTTCGCCTGACTCGGCCGATCCGTTAGCAAGAACAGCACACCAATCCCCAAGAGCACCGCCGGAACCGCCCAAAAAACATAAACCCACTGCCACCCCGTCATCCCCAGCACGAGCGGATGACTGATCGTCTCCCCATTCACCACCTCCGTCGTCCCGATCTTCAATAGCAAATTCGAGATCTTCGGACTCAGGACCTGCGCAAACGGCGTCGCAATCAAAAAGTACGACAGTGCCTTCGCCCGATCACGACTCGGAAACCAATGTGTCAAATAAACGATCACCCCCGGAAAAAAGCCCGCCTCTGCCAAACCCAATAAAAACCGAACCACATAAAACTGGTTCGGCGTAGTCACCGCCGCTGTCAAACCTGCCATCAACCCCCACGATACCATGATGCGGCAGATCCACTTTCGCGCACTCCATTTCTCCACCATCAACGACCCAGGAATCTCCAATAAAAAATACCCCAGAAAAAACACCCCCGCTCCCAGCCCGATCACTGCATTGTCAAAGCCCGGTAGATCCTTGATCATCGTCAACTTCGCCACCGCCACGTTCTGCCGATCCACATACGCTATCACGTAGCTGAGAAACAAGACGGGCAGCAAACGACGAAACGCTTTCCGACGCGCGGAATCCAGTGCGGACAATTGAGGTTGGGAGGCCATGAGAAACCAAGAACATGGTCTCGTCCCCCCTTCCTTTACAAGCCGGATTTCAAATCCTTATCGCATATTCCCGGAATCCGAAGCCCGCTCAGCCAAACGACTACCCCCGCACCTGCCCATCCCCATCCAGCAAATACTTGTAGCTCGTCAACTCCGCCAGCCCCATCGGCCCCCGCGCATGCAGTTTGTCCGTGCTGATCCCAATCTCCGCCCCAAACCCGAACTCCCCACCATCATTAAACCGCGTCGACGCATTGTGCACCACCACCGCCGAGTCCACCTCCTGCTGAAACCGCGCCACCGCCCCCAAATCCTTCGTCACAATCCCATCCGTGTGGTGAGACCCATACTCATTGATGTGCGCAATCGCCTCATCCAACCCCGAAACCGTCTTCACCGACAATATCAGCTCCAGATACTCCGCCCGCCAATCCTCCTCCGTCGCGGGCTCTGATTCGATCCCCAACAATCCCGCCGCCTCCGTATCCGCCCGCGCCAAAACTCCAGATTCCGCCAACCTCGCCCCCATCAACGGATAAAACATCGACGCCACCTCCCGATTCACCAGCAGCGTCTCAAGAGCATTGCAAACCCCAGGCTTCTGGCACTTCGAGTTGATCACCAGATTCGCCGCCATCTCCAAATCCGCATCCGCATGCACATACAAATGACACACTCCGTCATAGTGCTTGATCACCGGCATCCGCGCCGTCTCCACCACCTTCTCAATCAATCCCTTACCCCCACGCGGGATGATCAGATCCAAATACTGATCCATCTTCGCCAAATACTCCACACTCGCCCGATCCGTGAACGGCACCAATTGAATGCTATCCGCAGGCAACCCCTCCCGCTCTCCCCCCGCCTGCAACGACGCCGCCAGCGCCCGGTTCGATTCAATCGCTTCACTCCCCCCACGCAAAATCGTCGCATTCCCCGTCTTAAAACAAAGCGATGCCGCATCCGCCGTCACATTCGGCCGCGACTCAAAAATGATCCCAATCACCCCAATCGGCACCCGCACTTTCCGAATCCGAATCCCATTCGGCCTGGTCCAATCCGCCAGCAACTCACCCACAGGATCAGGCAGCTCCGCCACCTCCTCCAGCGCTTTTGCAATCGCCTCCAACCGCTTCGCATCCAGCGTCAATCGATCAATCATCGCCGCGCTCAGTCCATTTGCCCGCGCCCGCTCCAAATCCAGCGCATTCGCCCTCAAGATCTCCGCCTCATCCACCCTCAATTGCCCCGCCATCGCCCGCAGGATCCGGTTCTTCTGCTCCGTGCTCAATTTCACCAACTCGTGTGACGCCGCACGGGCGCGACGGCCCATGTCCAGAATGGCAGCTTGCAGATCCATAGTGTTCAAATTCGCTTTAATGTCTCCCTGTCTCTTCAACCATCCCGCTTTCGATGCAAGGCCTCACTGCACAGCTGCCTCAGCCACCGGGAAGCGAGTACAAATCCCCTTCCCCTCCACCAAATCCGGAATCTGCTCCGGATGCCGCCCCGATGCGATCAAGCACTCCACACCGCCGCGCACCGCCTCCTGCACCGCCCTCAACTTCGAATTCATCCCTCCCGTGCCCAGCTTCGTCTTCTCCTCCTCCGCATGGTGAATGATCGCATCCACATCCTCCACCACCGCAATCGGCCCCTCCTCTGGCCGCTTCATGTCCCGCATCAATCCAGGCGCGCTCGTCAGCAAGATCAACAAATCCGCCTTCCACAACCTCGCCACGCTCGATGACAATTTGTCATTGTCCCCAAATCGCAGTTCCTCAATCGCCACGCTGTCATTCTCATTGATCACCGGCACCACGTTCGGAAACGCCAGCAAACGCTCCAGCGTCGCCTTAAACCTCGACGACCGCTCCTCCGCCGCCAAATCCTCATGCGTCACCAGCAACTGCGCCACATGCAGCCCATGATCCCGCAACAGCGACTCATACTGATACATCAAATGCGTCTGCCCCACCGCCGCGCACGCCTGCAGCGCCGAAATATCCCCCGGCCTCTCCTTCAATCCCAAAGGCTGCAACCCGCTCGCCACCGCCCCGCTACTCACCACGATGCACGAGTGCCCCGCCCGCCTCAACAAC
The DNA here is from genome assembly GCA_947440575.1 of Verrucomicrobiaceae bacterium. Taxonomy (GTDB): domain Bacteria; phylum Verrucomicrobiota; class Verrucomicrobiia; order Verrucomicrobiales; family Verrucomicrobiaceae; genus JAGRPD01. Next base: position 1,076 of record CANETF010000178.1, on the reverse strand, counting down.
GCCACCGCCTCCACCAACTTCCGCAACTGAACAGGATCCGGCTCCGGCGTGTCGATCCGTGTGAGAATGCCAGTGCCGAACTTGAGGACGATGCGCTTGGGAGTGACCATGTAGGGAGGGTGTCGATTGGAGCCAACCACTATCGAATGGCCTCTCCAATGTCGCAAGCCCCTCTATCCAAAAGCGCTGCCCACTACCCGCCACCCCCATTTAACAACCTCAACCAATTCCCATCACTTCCACAATCCACCCCCTTTTCGCACCCTCGCAAATGGCTCATCCAACATTCATGACACAAATCCAACCAGCCGGCGCCGTTCCTCATTTAGTTAATCCGTGTTAAATTTATAGATCGTAGAATGAATCTGAATCGTGTGGTCTCGCCCGATTTTGTTCAAGAACCAATTAAATCTCGCTATCGCAAAAAGACTCAAAAATGACACTTAAGCCTTGGAAATACAGCCATGCCAGTCACACAACTCGTTCTAGCTGAGGCCATTAAAACCTCAAAATTGAAACTTTTCTCATAATTCATCTTGCGGCGTTCGCTAAAACTGCCATAATCACCGTGTTCTCATCAAAATTATATGACCGGGAGCGCCTGGCACCCGCCAAATTCTAACACACCAACTCTCCGAATCTCCCACACCCCAACACCCTATGGCTGACGAATCCCAACCTGAATTGATGACCGTTAAGGAAACTTCCGAGTACCTCCGGATCCCCCTCCCCACGGTCTATTATCTCGTTCAACGCGGCCAACTCCCTGCCGTCCAAATCGGCGGCCGCTGGCGCATCAAGCGCAGCCTCCTCGATCGCGACGTCCTTCGCAAAGAAGATGAAGGTGGCCAGCCTACAGTTCTCGTCGTCGATGACGATCCCGCCCTCCAGGCTCTCTTCAAACAGTTCCTCAAAAAAGCTGGGTTCGGCCGTTTGGTCGTCGGCTCCGGCGCGGAGGCCATCGCCATCGCCAAGAAACAGAAGTTCGACTTCGTCTTCCTCGACCTCAAACTTCCCGACATTTCCGGTGACGAAGTGTACAGCCAATTGAAGCTGATCCACCCCGACCTCCCCAT
>CANETF010000177.1 GCA_947440575.1 Verrucomicrobiaceae bacterium | reverse complement strand
CGACTTTACGAGGGAATTCAAAGGAGAGCACTTGGATCTACAGGCTAGCCTTCAATACGGCGATGGTTTGGCAGCGTGGGGAGAAACGGCGAAGGCTCAAGCATGAGGCTTTCACGATGCACTCTGTGGGGGCTGGTGAAGAGTCCACTTCTTCGGTGCGGTCAGAGCAAGAGGTGCGCCTTGAGCGGCTGTACGGTGCGATTCGCGAACTACCGAAGTTGGATGCGTCACTCGCCCTGATGCTGCTGGATGGCCTGAGCTATCGGGAGATGGGGGAGGTGCTGGGGATTTCTGAAAATCATGTGGGGGTGCGGTTGCACCGAATCCGCAAACAACTGACCGAACGACTGAAAGGACAAGCCGATGAATTTTGATGAGATTCAGCAAGTTTGGGGACGCCAGGATGCGGGTGGCTGCGTCACGATTCATGCGGACCTTCTTTTGAAGGAGGTTCGGCACAATCAGCGGAAGTTTGAATCGACGATCTTTTGGCGCGACTTTCGTGAGAGTGGCGTTGCCATGTGTCTGGTTTATCTCTTTGGGCGAGCGTGGGTGCAGCAGGATGATTGGACGTATGGCTTGCTAGCTCTGGCCTGTTTCGGTGTGGGGTTATTCATTCTGGTGGATCGTCTTCGTCAACGGCGGCGACGGCCTGTGATGGAGGACTCCTTGCGGGGCTGTCTCCTGACTTCACTCGATCAGGTCAGGCATCAAATCTGGCTGCTACGAAATGTTTTTTGGTGGTATCAGCTTCCGCTGCTGATCCCGCTTTTCATTTCCATCCTTCATGAGTATGTGTTTGTTCAAGCGGTGCTGGTCCAGGGATTTGTTATGGCATTGCTCAACTGGGGCATTTATTGGCTGAATCAGGCCGCCGTGCGCAAGACCCTGGAGCCACGGGAACGGGAATTGGAGGCGTTGCTCTGTAGTCTTGATGATGTGCAAGTTACAAAAGAGGCGGAACCCAGGAAGTGAGGAGTGGTGACTCGTTTCTCTAGCTTCGGATTGGACTACTCGCGGCGGAGGACGCGGATTTTGTGGGATTCGCTGTCGCCGATGTAGATGCCGCCGTCTTTGTCGGCGTATATGCCGTGGGGGCGGGCCATTTCGCATTTGAGAGGATCGGAGGTGGTGCCGTTGCCTTTTTTGCCGGTGCCGGCGATAAGTTCGATGGTGTTGGTTTTGGCGTCGATCATGCGGATGGAGTGGCTTTCGCAGTCGGCGAGCCAGACGTTGCCGGCGGCGTCGATGGTGATGCCTTTGGGGCCGGAGAGGGTGGCGTCTTTGGCGGGGCCGCCGTGGCCGGTGAAGCCGCTTTTGCCGGTGCCGGCGATGTGGTGGATGAGGCCGGCTTTGAGGTCGAACTTGAAGACTTGATTGCCTTCGCGGGTGGCGAGCCAGAGGTTGCCGTTCGGGTCGAAGTCGAGGGAGCGGGGGCCTTTTAATGGGGTGCCTGCGATGGGGGAGCCGTCTGGGGTGGGGCCGGCGGTGCCGGTGCCGGCGAAGGTGGAGATGAGGCCGGTTTTCATGTCGATCTTGCGGATGACGTGGTTGCCGATGTCGCAGATGTAGAGGTCGCCTTCGGGGCCGAACTGGATGCTGTGGGGTTGGTTGAACTGGGCGTCTTTGGCGGGGCCACCATCGCCGGTGTAGCCTTTTTTGCCCGTGCCGGCGAGGGTGGTGAGGATGCCGGTTTTCATGTCGATCTTGCGGATGGCATTGTTGACCATGTCGACGATGAACATGTTGCCTTGGGCATCGAAGCGGAGTTCGTGGGGTTTGCTGAAGGTGGCGGCAAGGGCGGGGCCACCGTCGCCGGTGAAGCCGACCTGGCCGGTGCCGGCGATGGTGGAGATGATGCCATCGGGGGTGATTTTGCGGATGCGTTGGCCGGTGTATTCGCAGTAGTAGTGGGCGCCGTCGGGGCCGCGGACGATGCCGAAGGGGTTATCGAGGTCGGCTTTGAGGGCGGGGCCGCCGTCGCCGGAGAAGCCTTGGGTGCCGGTGCCGGCGAGGGTTTCGATGGTCCAGTCGGCGGCTTGGGTGGAGAGGGAGAGCGTGAGGAGGAGGAGGAGAGGGCGCATGGAATTTCGGATTTCGGATTTTGGAAACTAGGCGGCGAGGCCGCGTTTTTTTGGGGCGGACAGGAGTGTCCGCGCTCCCTTTTTGGGGGTTAGAGGAGGGTGAGGGGGTTTTGGCGGGTTTTCAAGGGGAAGGAGATGGTTTGGGCGGCGTGGCGGTGGGATTCGAGAATGGCGCAGATCATTTCGATGGTGGTGCGGGCGGCTTCGGCGTCGCAGAGTGGGGGGCGGTTTTGTTCGATGGCGGCTATGAGGTCGCGGCCGGCGGTGGTGTGGGAAGAAACGTCTTTGCCGAGGTTCGGGATGGGTTCTTTGGGGGAGAGGCCGTCGCTGTGGATGGGTTGCCAGGGTTGGGTGGCGGTGCGTGGGTTGAAGGGGTTGCCGAGGCGGAGGTGGGCGAGGGGTTCGGCGTCGATGCGGAGGTCGATGATGCCTGCGTTGCCGATGAGTTGGAGGCCGAAGCCGGCGTCGCGGTTGCCGGCGTTTTGGACGGAGTCGAAGAAGAGGGGGCGGCCGTTTTCCATTTCGAAGCGGGCGTGGACTTCGTTGCCAGCGAGAGCACCGATGCCTTCATCGCCGTCGGTGACATGGGCTTTGGTGACGGGTTGGCCATCTTGGAAGAGGCTTGCGGTACAGGTTTTGGGGGCGCCCATGAAGACGGTGGCGAGGTTGAAGAGGTGGCAGCCGAGGACCCAGAGATCGAGGGTGCCACCACGGGTGTCTTCTTTGCCCCGACAGCGGACTTCGAGGAGTCGGCCGATGGTGCCTTCGGCGATGAGTTTTTGGCAGGCGCTGAGGGCGGGGTGGTAGCGGTTGCGGTGGGCGAGGGCGAGTTTGGTGTTGGATTGGGTGCAGGCGGCGATGATTTCGTCGGCCTCTTGCGGGCTGCGGCAGAACGGTTTTTCCATGTAGATGCCTCGGGCGCCTGCCTGGGTGGCGGCGAGGACCATGGCGAGGTGCTGGTCGATGTGGCGGGGGCCGATGGCGACGAGGTCGGGTTTGACCTCGTTGAGCATGGTGGTGTAGTCGGCGTAGGCGCGGTCGATTTTGAGTTTGGTTTTGGCGGCAGCGAGGCCTTTGGGATCGGCGTCGGCGAGGGCGATGACTTGGGTGTTGGGGAGGTGTTGCCACATGGTGTCGAGGCCGTGGCCGTAGTTGCCGCGGCCGGTGTGGCCGATGATGGCGACGCGGTAGGGGGTGGGGGCGGCTCGGGTGAGGGTGGGGAGGCTGGCGGCGAGGGTGGTGGTGAGGAGGTGGCGGCGGGTCATGGGAGTAGGCGCTGGGCGCCGGAGATAGGAGATGAGGGAGTGCAAGCCAGCGGCTTGCACCACGGGGGACGGGTTAGTGCTTGGGGTGCGGTGTAGGGAACGAAGGAGTGTGGGGGAATCTTGATGTGGTGTTGCGTGGTGGGGGGGATTGTTCTTTGATGGGGGATGATTTGGCGAGTTTTTGTTTTTGGAATGCTGGGCGCGATGGTGGCGATGGGTGCGGGTTTTCCGGAGCCGCATGACTCGGAGAAGGATTTGAGTGTGCTGCCTTTGGATCCGGAGGCGGCGGCGGCGGGGTTTCAGGTGCCGGAGGGGTTTAAGGTGGGGGTGTTTGCGGCGGAGCCGGCGGTGCGGAATCCGATTGCGATGACGTGGGATCATCGGGGTCGGATGTGGTTGGCGGAGAATTTTACGTATGCGGAGAAGGGGCTGCGGTATGACATGGCGCTGCGGGATCGGGTGCTGATTTTGGAGGATGCGGATCAGGATGGGGTGGCGGAGGAGCCGAAGGTTTTTATCGATACGGTGCAGCGGTTGACGAGTGTGGAGGTGGGGCGCGGTGGGGTGTGGTTGATGTGTCCGCCGCAGTTGTTGTTTGTGCCGGATGTGGACGGGGATGATGAGCCGGATGCGGCACCGGTGGTGGTGTTAGACGGCTTTGAGGTGGGGGAGAGCAGTTATCACAATCTGGCGAATGGTTTGCGCTGGGGGCCGGATGGTTGGCTGTATGGGAGGTGCGGGCACAGTTGTCCTGCGAAGATCGGTGCACCGGGGACACCGGAGGTTGAGCGGGTGCCGATGAAGGGGGGGATTTGGCGGTTTCATCCGGGGCGCGGGGTGGCGGAGGTGGTGGTGCACGGGACGACGAATCCGTGGGGGCACGATTGGGACAAGCAAGGTGAGGGCTTTTTCATCAATGTGGTGAACGGGCATCTGTGGCATTTGATTCCGGGAGCGCACTGCAAGGAGTCGTTCGGGGCGCCGATGAATCCGTTGGTGTTTGAGCGGATGGACACGATCGCGGATCATTGGCATTTTGACACGAAGGGGAAGTGGAGTGATTCGCGGGATGGGGCGGCGAATGATCTGGGTGGGGGCCATGCGCATGTGGGGATGATGATTTATCAGGGGTCGGGCTGGCCGGAGGGGTATCGGGATCGGTTGTTCACGCTGAATCTGCATGGGCGGCGGGCGAATGTGGAGCGGTTGGAGCGATTGGGGAGCAGCTATGTGGGGAGGCATGAGCCGGACATGCTGGTGTCGGCGGACAAGTGGTTTCGGGGGACAGAGATTCGGCAGGGGCCGGATGGATGCGCGTATGTTTTGGATTGGAGTGATGTGGGGGAGTGTCACGAGCACACGGGGGTGCATCGGCAGAGTGGGCGGATTTTTCGGGTGAGTTATGGGGCGGTGGCGAAGGTGGGTTTTGAGGATTTGATGAAGCCGCTGACGCTGGAGTCGATGGAGCGATTGATCCGGGTGGATCAACCGTTTTGGGAGCGGCAGATGCGGGAGCGGTTGGCGGTGGGTGAGCCTGTGGCGGGGACGAAGGAGAAGTTGCTGAGCTGGGTGCGGGATGAGCAGGCGGAGGTGGTGATTCGGTTGCGGGCGCTGTGGGCGCTGGAGGTGATTTGGGATTGGGCGGAGGCGTATGAGGAGCGGCAGGCTTTGATGCTGGCGTTGATGGGGGATGGGAATGAGATGATGCGAGTGTGGGGGCTGCGGTTGTTGATGGATGATCGGACGTTGGATCGGGGTGATGGGGTGGGGCGGGATGTGAAGGAGTATCTCAATCCGGAGGTGGTGAGTCGGATGGTGGAAATGGCATCGAATGATGAGTCGGGGTTGGTGAGGCTGGGTTTGGCATCGGCGTTGCAGCGGTTGCCGGTGATGCAGCGGGGGGATGTGGCGGGGGCGTTGATGGCGCGACGCGAGGATGCGGGGGATGCGCAGGTGCCGATGATGGTTTGGTATGGGTTGATGCCGCTTGTGGAGGCGAATGCGAAGGGATTGGTGCGGGTGGCGGAGCGGTGTCGGTGGCCGCTGACACTGCGGTGGATGAGTCGGGCGGTGGCGGGTCGGGTGGAGAAGGATGTGGCGGCGATGGAGGCTTTGGTGGCGTTGGCGGTGAAGATGGGGCCGGGGCTGAGGAAGGAGATTTTGGCGGGGATGAGTGAGGCGTTTGTGGGATGGCGGAAGGCGCCGAAGCCGGAGGGCTGGGAGGCGCTGGTGGCGGCGGTGAAGGGGGATGCGGATGGGGAGGAGCGGGTGCGGGAGTTGAGCGTTTTGTTTGGAGATGGTAGGGCGATGGACGCGGTGCTGGCGGTGGTGCGGGATGAGGGGGTAGCGGTGGAGCAGCGGGTGGTGGCGTTGAGGCAATTGATCGACGCGAGGGTGCCGGGGTTGCGTGAGTTGTGTTTGAAGCTGTTGGATGTTCGAGGGATGGGCGGGGAAGCGGTGCGGGGGTTGGCGCTGTTTGATGAGGAGATGGTGGGGCGGGAGATTGTGAAGCGTTGGGGTAAGTTTTCGGCGGTGGAGCGGGGTGGGGTGTTGGAGGTGCTGGTGGCGCGGCGGGCGTGGGCGGGGATGTTGCTGGAGGCGGTGGAGAAGGGGAAGATCACGAAGGATCAGATTACTGCGATGCAGGCGCGGCAGATCCGGGCGTTTGATGATGTGGGGTTGACGGCAACGTTGGAGAAGGTGTGGGGAGTGGTGAAGGAGTCGGGAGCGGACAAGCGGGAGCAGATTGAGGCCTTGAAGAAGGCGCTGACGGCTGAGGTGTTGGGGGCGGCGGATTTGGGGAAGGGGCGGCAGGTGTATCAACTGGTATGCATGGGGTGCCATGTGTTGTATGGCGAAGGCGGCAAGGTGGGGCCGGATTTGACGGGGACGGGGCGAGCGAGTTTGGATTATCTGCTGGAGAATGTGGTGGATCCCGGGGCGGTGGTGGGGGCGGATTATCAGATGACGGTGGTGACGCTGAAGGATGGGCGGGTGCTGGCGGGTTTGGTGTCGGAGAGCACGGAGCGGACGCTGACTTTGAAAATGATTCAGGCGGAGACGACGGTGGAGAAGGAGGAGGTCGTGAAGCAGGAGAAGCTTGCGGTTTCGATGATGCCGGAGGGGCTCTTGATGGCATTGAGCGAGGAACAGCGGCGTGATTTGATGGCGTATTTGATGCATCCTTCGCAGGTGGAAGTTTCGAGGTGAAGAGGGGCTTGCGGTGAGGTGGATTTGGGGGCAAAGGCAGAGGCGAATGTTTCGATTTTTGTTTCTCCTAATCCTGACTTTGGGGACGTCATGCGGCACGCGGAAGATTGCCTTTCAGCCGGTGACGGAGGGGATGTTGCCGATTTTGGAGCGGGCGGCGGAACGTGATCTGGTGGATGTGCGGGAGGTGATCCCGGACATTGTGGTGGACCTGCGGTATTCGCATCCGGGGGCGTTGCGGGGCAAGGCGGTGTATCCGAAAGAGATGCCGTGTTTGCTGCTGCGGCAGACGGCGGAGCGGTTGAAGGTGGCGCAGGAGGCGCTGAAGTTGCAGGGCTACCAGCTGTGTGTGTGGGACGCGTGGCGGCCGGCGGAGGTGCAGTTGAAGTTTTTGAGTGAGTCAGAGAATCCGGACTTGTTTAGGCATCCGGATGAAGGATGGTCGGGGCACTGCGGGGGGTGTGCAGTGGATGTGACGTTGCTGGATCGCGAGGGGCGGTTGTGCAAGATGCCGACGTGGCATGATGAGGCGAGTGAGCACACGGGGTATCACTATCGGGGGGGCAGCAAGAAGGTGGGGTGGAATCTGCATCGCTTGCAACGGGCGATGCATGGAGCGGGGTTCCGGATTTTGGAGAGTGAGTGGTGGCACTTTGACGACACGAGTCTGACGACGCATGCGGTGCCGGTGGTGACGGCGGAGCAGTTGGGGGTGGGGTTGCCGTGAGGGAGTGATCAGGGATCAGTATTCAGTAATCAGTGATTAGATCTTGCGGGTGCTGCTTGGAAGTCTGAGGAGCTTTGGTTGTGGGTTGAGTAGCATGTGTTGGATGAGTTGACGGGTGGAAATTTCAAAGATGGCTTTATTGGGGCGGGAGCAGGTGCTTTATTGAATTCCATGATTGGGATATCGAATAACGGGTTGGGCCTTGGAGCCCCTGGGACAAATGGGACTGATTGGCAGTTTTTAGGGCAGACGGATCGAGGGTCCCTGTGATCGTGAGATAGCAGAAAAATGGTGCGTTCGTTTCAGTTGCTCTGTTTTTGCCTTCTGGGTGGCGCCTTGGTTGCCAGTTGCCGGACTTCCAACAATCGTGGTGGCGTAACGTCCCCGTTTTCTGTCGAAACATCCCATCCCATCGGTCTTCTATCGCAATCAGTGATCGAAGATGCTGAAGACTTTCATGGGTCAATCAGCGGAGGCTCGACGATGGATGAAATTGTTTCTAGCCTGTCGTTCCTGGGGAATGATTCCAACGCACTGTTGACGAATCAAGAGTTTACGATCAGGGCAAAAAATCCTGCCAATTGGATCTATTTTGTGGGAGATGGAGGCTTTTCATCGACTGCGGTCGAAAGAGTGCCCGACTCCACAAACGTGAAGATCAAAGTGATTTATTGGGTTTACGAAGATCCGATGTGGCCGCCAGCGTCGAGTACCCGTGTTCGAATTGAGTATGTTTTTGCGAGGGAGCCTGGCGCGTGGCGGAAGGAGTCTAGGGTGGTGAAAAGATCGTTGGGTGTTGATGATCGGAGTTATCCTCAAGACAGCTTTTTGAGGCGAGAAAAGGGGAACTGAGAATGTGAGGTGATCCGTGCTCAGTTTGTTTTGGGGTGGATACTGAGGCGTGAGGGTTTATTCGTTGCTCGAATGACCCGGGTTCATTGCGGGACGATGTCGTTAGGGCAGTTCGTGCAAGATCTGGGTTGACGTGGGGACGATGTGGACAGAATTTGTCCACACAATGAAAACAGTCACCGTTCGCGATTTGCGTAACTCTTTCTCCATGCTTGAAGCGTGGTTGTCAGAGGGGGAAGACATTCTGATTGAGAAACGAGGGCAACCTATTGGTGTGCTGACAGCGTGGCGTCCTGGTGCCATGACCCAGTCACCGAAGCCTGACTTTGCGGCACGGAGGCGGGCGATCTGGGGCAATCGTGTTTTCACGGAGGCTGAGGTGGCTGCGATGCGGGTTGATGAACTCGATGGGGAGGAAGGATGAGTTGCTTCCCTGACACTTCTTTTCTGTGCGCGTTGTATCGGACACAAGTCCATTCGGCTCGGGCCGATGAATTCATGGCTGGGCTGAGTGGCACCTTGGGAGTTTCCAGCCTGCTCTTGCTGGAGTTCCGGCAGTCTGTGCGCCTGCAAATTCGCCTGCACCGCCAGGACCGCACCAAAGGCTTTCGGCAAGCGGAAGGGCAGCAAATGCTGAACGACCTTCAAATCGATTTGAATGCGGGACTTTTCACGATGCTTCCGGTGGATTGGTCTGCGGTGCATCAAAGGGCGGAGGCTTTGAGTAGCGCCTACACTCTGGCGTCGGGTCATCGTTTGGCTGATATTTTGCACGTCGCCACCGCACTACATCTGGGGGTCACGGAGTTCCTCACGTTCGATGGGAACCAGAAGAAACTGGCCGAGGCGGAAGGGCTGGTGGTGCCGGTATGACAGGCAACCTGCCAAATTTTTGGTGGTGTGCCGTTGTGCGTTGAACCGTTTGATGCGGTTTACGACCCGAGAGGGTGCGCTTGGTTTGGCTGGCAAGCGTGACGGTCGGCGGGCCAGGGTGTGGGGGGACGAGGAGGAGGAGGGCCTTTGTGTTTAGGACCAGAGTGGGGGGGACATTTCGAAGGGGGGGATGCTGACGGCGACGGGGAGGCCTTGTTGGGTGGTGCCGAAGAAGGTGCCGTTGGCGGTGCTTTCGGACTTGATGACGTGATAGGAGTTGTAGGTGAAGGTTTGGCCGGGTTGGAGATTGGGGAACTGGCCGACGACGCCATCGCCTTCGACGACGAGGGTGTCGCCTTCGGCATCCTTCACGATCCATTTGCGGCCGAAGATGTTGACCGTTTCGGTGGAATGATTGTGGATGGAGATTTGGTAGACGAAGGGATGGGGGCGGTCTGGAGGAGCGGGGCGTGATTTGTCGTATTCCACGCTGTCAACGGAGACGGTGAGTCCTTCGAGGGGTTGAAACTTGGCTGGCACTGTGATTTTCGATACCACAGGGATGGGTCGGGCTCAAGTTGCAAAGCGGGTGAGGAAAGGGTGGAAAAGAGGTGGCTAGGGGGGCAGGAACGGTGCAGCGTTCGGCATGGCTCTTTGTCCTGTTCCTGTGCTGTCCATTGCTGGTTCCGACTGCTCCGCTGGTGCGGGGATTCAGGCGGATTTGAAGACGATGAGTGCGATGGGGTGCTATGGTTTGACGGCGCTGACGAGTGTGGTGTCTGAGACGCCGGGGAGGGTATCGATGGTGCGGTTGCTGGAGCCGGGGTTGATTGTGGATCAGGTGAAGGTGCTGTTTGAGGGGTTTCCGATTG
>CANETF010000176.1 GCA_947440575.1 Verrucomicrobiaceae bacterium | reverse complement strand
TGAACAGTCCGCATGGGCCGATACAACTGGCGGATGGCCGATTGCTTTACGTCGGGAAGCAACTTTGGACGGCTGAAAAGAGGATCGGGGTTGCTGAGTCGAAAGATGACGGGTTGACGTGGGAGATGCTGGCGGAGATTCCCGTTCGTTCCGGTGATTTGGTGACGGTTGATTATCATGAGGCGCATGCGATTGAAGCAAGCGATGGGACGCTCGTTGCACAGATTCGCAATCACAACGTGAAGGATAAGGGAGAGACGTTGCAGACTGAATCTCGGAACGGAGGGAGAACGTGGAGTGAGCCGCATTCGATTGGCGTCTGGGGATTTCCCTCCCATCTGTTGCGACTGTCAGATAGTCGTTTGTTGATGTCCTATGGTCACCGTCGCAAGCCGTATGGGAATCAAGCCCGGCTCAGTGCGGACAACGGCCAAACTTGGAGCGAGCCGATGACGATTTCGGACGATGGCAGTGGCGGGGATTTGGGTTATCCAAGCACGGTGGAGTTGAGTGACGGGTCGTTCTTGACGGTGTGGTATGAGGCGCTGAAGAAAGGGCAGAATGCGGTGCTGCGTCAGGCGCGGTGGCGGATTGATTCGGCGACGAGGCCAGCGCCTTGAAGGTTCAGGGGCGAGGTTGACGAAGCAGACGAGGCGACGGGTTTAGCCGAGATCGAAGAGGAGGCCTTCGGCGTCGGTGGTGGCGGTGAAGGAGAGGGTGCCCGCGACTTCGGTGCTGACGGCGTCGCCGGGACTGAGGGTGGTATCGGAGACGGTGACGGTGCCTTTGATGAGTTGGAACCAGAGGCCGCGGTTGTTACGGAGTTGGTGGGAGATGGTTTCGTCTTTGGAGAGGCGGATGCGGTAGACGTCGGCGTCTTGTTGGATGGCGGCGGAGCGGTCACGGCCGTCGCTGGAGATGACGAGGACTTTGGGTGCGGCTTCGCTGGCGGAGTCGGGATGCCACTCGGTGTAGCTGGGGACGAGGTTGCGTTCGCGAGGTTGGATCCAGATTTGCAGCATGTGGGTGGTGACGTCTGGAGAGGGATTGAACTCGCTATGGAGGACACCTTTGCCGGCGCTCATGAGTTGGATCTGGCCGGGTTGGAGGACGCGGCCATTGCCGAGGCTGTCTTTGTGCTGGAGGGCGCCTTTGACAACGTAGGAGAAGATTTCCATGTCGTGGTGCGGGTGGGTGGGGAAGCCGCCGCCGGAAGCGATGTGGTCTTCGTTGATGACGCGCAGGCTGCGGAAGCCCATGTGGGCGGGGTCGTAATAGTCGGCGAAGGAGAAGGAATGATGGGATTTGAGCCAGCCATGGTCGGCGTGGCCGCGTTCGGCGGAGCGGCGGATGGTGAGGGAATTGGTCGCGGTTTTCATGGTTTTGCGGGTGTTGAAGAGACGATTCAAAAGCGGTTCGCCAGAGGCTGCGGTGGTAAGCGCGGCTTGGGTGGCGAGAAGCTGATGGAACGTTCGGCGTTTCATTACAGTTTGATCATCGACGAGGGTTCAGAAAGGGCCAATGCGACTTGTGCGGGCTGAGCATGCGGTGATGGAATGGTAAAATGCTGGTTGCGAGGAGGCGAGTTTGCGGGCATCTCCTGCGCTCCTGAATTCAACCCTTCTCCCCTTCCCTATCTTATGTCTCAAGCTGCTCTCGAAGCCGGTCGTGCCTTTCTCGCTGAAAATGGTTCCAAAGAAGGTGTGGTGACAACACCGAGTGGACTTCAATACCTTGTGCTGGAAGAGGGTACTGGCAAGAGCCCGAAGGCGACGGACACGGTTGAGGTACACTACCGGGGCACTTTGCTCAACGGGGTGGAGTTTGACAGTTCGTATTCGCGGTTTCAGACGATTGAGTTCCCGCTGAATCGGGTGATCAAGGGTTGGACGGAGGGGGTTCAGCTGATGAAGGAGGGGGGCAAGACCCGTTTCTTTATTCCTTCGGAATTGGCGTATGGGGCGCGCGGGGCGGGCATGGACATTGGCCCGAATGAGACGCTGATTTTTGAAGTGGAGTTGTTCAAGGTGTTTGCCGATTGAGAAAGCTTCGGGCTTTGCGGAGGGGGGCAAATGGTGCAGGATGGGGTTTGATGTCCCAGACGCGTCTTGTTCTGAATGAAGCGACTTACCAGTTGGTGCTCAAGGAGCTTGTGATGGAAGCGCGGCGGTTGTTGTGGATCGTGACGGCGGACATCAAGGATCTTTACATTGAGGATGGAAAAGAGTTTGTGCCGTTTTTGAAGGTGCTAGCGGACAAGTTGCGAGAGGGCGTAGAGATTCGGTTGGTACATGCGAAGGAGCCGGGGCCGAGATTTCGGGAGGATTTTGATCGGTTTCCGGAGTTGGTGGAGGCGGAGGGATTCGAGCGGATTCTTTGTCCGCGCATGCACATGAAGTGTGTGATTGCGGATGGGAGAAAAGCGTATGTGGGTTCGGCGAATTTGACGGGGGCGGGGATGGGGGCGAAGAGTCCGCATCGGCGGAATTTTGAGGCGGGGGTGGTGACGGAGGATCGGGAGACGATTGGGGAGCTGATGACGTTTCTGGATGCGTTTTATTTGGGGGACCACTGTGTGAAGTGTCAGCGGCGGGAGGTTTGTCCGGATCCAATCGCATGAAGGAGATGAGCAAGGTGGCAGTCATCACGGGAGGCGAAGGGACGCTGGCTCGGGCGGTGGTGCGGGGTTTGTTGGCGGAGGGTTGGGTGGTGCATGCGCCGGGTCGGGAGGTGATGGATGTGAGAGATAGTGGTGCGGTGAAGGCTTTTTTTGCCGGTTTGGAGCGGGTGGATTTGGTGGTGAATCAGGCGGGGGTGATTGATGATGGGTCGGTGGTGAAGATGACGGTTGAGCAGTTCGAGGGGGTGGTGGATGTGAGCCTCACGGGGGCTTTTCGTTGTGCGCGTGAGGCGTTGAAGTTGATGAGTCGACAGCGTGGTGGGCACCTGATTCAGGTGGGCTCTTTTGCAGCGATTCAGGGGACGTTTGGTCAGGCCAATTATGCGGCGGCGAAGGCGGGATTGATCGGACTGACGAAGTCGATGGCCTTGGAATATGGGGCACGGAATGTGAGGTCCAACTGCGTGCTGCCGGGACTGCTTGAGACGAGGATGACGGCGGAGCTATTGAGGGATGCGGAGCGCCGAGCGGAGTTGGAGTCGAGGCACGCTTTGGGGCGGTTCAACACGGTGGAAGATGCGGCACGATTCATCGTGATGCTGGACACGATGCAGCAAGTGAGCGGTCAAGTTTTTCAACTTGATAGCCGGGTGGGGCGATGGAGCTAACCTGAATGATTCATGAGCCTTCTACTGCAAACGCTGGAAAGCCCATGTCTGCGGCGTAGGGCTTGTTTTGAAAGGCATCGAGCATTGACCAATGCACTCAGCCTTTCAAAACCTGCGCCCGCCTGGCAGCCGCGGGCTTTCCAGCGTTTTCGCAACGAAGTTCATGAATCCTCCAGGCTAAAGCTGGCTAGAGAAGCATCAAGGCTGGGTTCTCGAGGAGCTTTTTCATTTCTGCGAGGAAGGTAGCGGCGACAGCGCCATCAACGACGCGGTGGTCTCCGCTGAGGCCGAGCCACATGCGTTTGCCGGCAACGATGGCGCCCTTGCTATCGACGACAGGGGTATTGCGGATGGAGCCGATGGAGAGGATGGCGGCTTGGGGCGGGTTGATGATGGCGGAGAACTGGTCAATTCCGTAAGCGCCAAGATTAGAAACGGTGATGGTGCCGCCAGCGAATTCGTCTGGAGTAAGTTTCTTATTTTTGGCGCGGGAGGCCATGTCTTTGACGGCTTCGCTGATTTCCAGAAGGGTCTTTTTCTCGGCTTGTTTGATGACTGGAGTGACGAGGCCATCTTCGACTGCGATGGCGACACTGAGGCCAACGGATTTGTATTTCACGATGGCGTCACCATCCCAAGCCGCGTTGATGGCGGGAACCGTTCCGGCGGCGCGGATGACGGCCTTGAGGATGAAGTCGTTGAAGGTGTATTTGTTGCCGCCATTCTTTTCCGCTGTGGCATTGAGCTGGCTGCGGAAGTCCATGAGAGGCTCGGCATCGATGTCGATCTGCAGATAGAAGTGAGGGATCTGCGTTTTCGAAGCGAGCAGGCGCTCGGCGATGATGTTGCGCATGGTCGAGGTCGGCACGCGTTCATCTTCAGGTCCGACGACCGGACGAATGGTGGGGGTTGCGGGAGCGGACTTGCCCCCTGCCCCGCTGCCGCCTTTGGGAGCGGATTCGACATCGGCGCGAACGATGCGTCCGCCAGGTCCGGTGCCTTCGAGGCGGGAGAGATCGACGCCGAGTTCATCGGCGACTTTGCGTGCGAGAGGAGAGGCTTTGACGCGGACGTTGCTGGAGGAACGGGCGGCGGGACGGCGGCTAGCGGAAGGCGCTTTGGGGAGGAGACTCGAAGTGGCGCGCTGAGGGGTATCGGCCTTGGTGTCACCTGTTTTGGATTCGGAAGCAGGCGCGGCGGCGGCATTGGCCTTGGCGATGAGTTCATCGAGGTTGGCGGGGGCTTCTTCGCCATCTTCGAGGACGACAGCCATGGCCGCACCGAGGGGCACTTTTTCTCCGACTTTGACGAGGAGCTTATGGAGGGTGCCTTCAAAAAAGGAGGTCATTTCCATGGTGGCCTTATCGGTTTCGACATCGGCGATAGGCTTGCCGGTGGTGACGGTGTCACCTTCTTTGACAATCCATTTGGCGAGGGTTCCCTCGGTCATGGTGTCACTTAGTTTGGGCATTTCGATGATCTTCGGCATAAGCTCGTGTTAGGCTAAGTTAGGGCGAAAGGGGGTGGATGTTAGCAGATGCTGAGGGCCTTTTCGACGACGACCTCTGGTGTTGGAAGTTGGATGGCCTCGAGGGGCGGGCTGTAGATGGCGGGGGCATCGAGGGAATTGATGCGGAGGACGGGGGCGTCGAGTTCGTCGAAGATGGTACTTTGGATCATGTAGGCGATTTGGGCCCCGACGCCGCAGAAGGGTTTGTTTTCTTCGACGTAAATGGCGCGATGGGTTTTAGCGACGGACTCGAGGATGGTTTCTTCATCGAGGGGACGGATGGTGCGGATGTCGACGACTTCCGCGCTGATGCCGTGTTCGGCTTCAAGGATTTCAGCGGCTTTGAGGCAGGTGATGACCGCGCGGCCGTGGGCGATAAGGGTGATGTCGCTGCCCTCGCGTTTGACGTCGGCGACACCGAGGGGGATGAAGAGTTCGCCGTCGGGCAATTCGTCGTTCGAGGGGACATCCCATTCTTCACCGTAGAGTTTGGTGCTCTCCATGAACATGACGGGATCGTTGTCACGGATAGCGGCTTTCATGAGGCCTTTGGCGTCGTAGGCGTTTGAGGGGCAAACGCATTTCATGCCGGGGAAATTGGCGAGGATGTTTTCGGGAGTATGGCTGTGGGTAGCGCCGACGCCGGTGCCGCCGTTGGCGGGTCCACGGATGACGATGGGGCAATTGATTTTGCCACCGGACATGTAGCGGACCATGGCGGCGTTGTTGACGATTTGATCCCAGGCGACGGTGTAGAAACTCCAGAACATGAGCTCCATGACGGGGCGAACGCCGAGCATGGAGGCACCGATTCCCATGCCGATGAAACCGGCCTCGCTGATGGGGGTATCAACGATGCGGTCATCACCCCATTTGTCCCACAGGCCTTCGGTGACTTTGTAGGCACCATTGTACTGGGCGACTTCCTCACCCATTAAGACGACCATGGGATCGCGGGCGAGTTCCTCATCGAAGGCTTCGCGGAGGGCGTGGCGGTAGGAGAGGCGGCGGGGCATATCAGGAGGGGGAAAGAATCAGGAAAGAGGGGGTTGGGTGCGGTGGAGTGGGCCGATCAATCGTTGAAGAAGTGGCGTCCGGTTTGGCCGGCGTCGGTCTTGTTATCGACTTCCCAGTAAACGTCTTCGAAGATGGATTCGGGAGTGGGATAAGGGCTGGCTTTGGCAAAGTCGCCGGAAGCTTCGGCTTCTTTTTGGGCTTCTTTGTCGATTTTCTTCAAGTCCTCTTCGGAGGCGATGCCCTCTTCAATGAGGACGCGTTTCCAGCGTTGGATGGGGTCGTGCTCATTTTTGAAGCGTTCGACTTCTTCCTTGGTGCGGTATTTTTCTTTGTTGGCGTCGGCGACGGAGTGGCCTTCCCAGCGGTAGGTGGCGATTTCGAGAACGGCTGGGCGGGAAAGCGTGTGGGCGCGTTCGATGGCCACTTGGGTTCGGGCGCGAACTTCGTAGATATCTTCGCCGGAGAAAAGTTCCCAATCCATATCGTAGCCTGCGGCGCGTTCGGCGAGGCAGGAGGGATAGGCTGAAGAGCGGCTTTGGCTGGTGCCCATGGAGTAGCCGTTGTTTTCGATGATGTAGATGACGGGAAGGCTCCAGAGAGCGGCGAGATTGAGGGACTCGTGGAAGGCGCCTTGGTTGACGGCACCATCGCCGAGGTAGCAGAGAGCGGCGCCTTTGAGTTTTTTGAATTTGAGACCGTAGGCGAGACCGAGGCCGAGGGGGGTCTGGCCGGCGACGATGCCGTGGCCGCCCCAGTAGTTTTTGGAGGGTTCGAAATAGTGCATCGAACCACCCTTCCCTTTTGAGCAGCCGGTGGCTTTTCCGAAGAGTTCGGCCATGCACTCATCCATACCCATGCCGACAGCGAGAGCGTGGGCGTGGTCGCGATAGGCGGTGATGACGTGGTCGTTTTCGCCGAGGAGGGAGATGGTGCCGACAGCGACGGATTCCTGTCCGATGTAGAGATGGAGGAAGCCGGCCATTTTGCCGCCCTGATAGTGTTGGAGAGAAACTTGTTCGAATCTCCGGATGCGGCTCATCAATCGGTAGAGCCCGATTTTGTCATCGGGGGTGAGTGACTGATTGATGGGAGCGGCGGCGTGGCTGCCAGCAGGAGGGGCGGAGGATGTCGCTTTGGCCATGATGTGAAAGGAAGCTCAACCTAGCCAGCTTTGGCGTGGAAGCAAGCGCGGGGTGGGGGTTCAGAGGAGTTGGGCAAAAGGAAGTTAGGAGGGTTTGATTTGTTCCACGTGGAACAACGGGTGCTTTTTCGAGGATGAAATGGTTGCTTTAGGGTGTAGAATTCGGCTTCCATGTCCACCCTTCCGGCCGCGCTTTTTACCTTTCCCAAGACCTATGACGTACTGGTTTGCGGGGCGGGACATGCGGGGGTTGAGGCGGCGATGGCGGCTGCGAGACTGGGAGCTCAGACGGCGATATTGACTCAGAACTTGGATACGGTGAGTCAGATGTCGTGCAATCCGGCGATTGGGGGATTGGCCAAGGGCAACGTGGTGCGGGAGATTGATGCGCTGGGGGGGGTGATGGGATTGAACACGGACGCGACGGGGATTCAGTTTCGGATGTTGAATGCTCGAAAGGGACCTTCGGTGCAGGCGCCTCGGGCGCAATGCGACAAGAAAGCGTATCAGTTTCGGATGAAGTGGCTGTTGGAGAACCAGGTGAATTTGGACATGCACCAGGGGAATGTGGCGGAGATTTTGGTCGATGGAGAGGATCGGGTGATGGGGGTGCGAACGAGTTTGGGGGTCGTTTATCTGGCTCGATCGGTGGTGGTTTCCTCGGGAACGTTCATGCGGGGGTTGCTTCATGTGGGATTGCAGAACCAATCGGGCGGGCGGATGGGGGACAGCATTTCGACGTTGTCGGACAGTCTGTTGCACCTGGGGTTTGAGGTGAAGCGGTTCAAGACAGGAACGCCGTGCCGGATCAACGGGCGATCGATTGATTTTACCAAGTGTGAGGCGCAGCCCGGGGATGATCCGCCGCCTCGGTTTTCCTATTTGAGTGGGGTGCTAGAGGAGGAGAAGTCGTTGTTCACGCTGAATCATTGGGACCGAAATAAGTTCCACGTGGAACAATTGCCCTGCTGGGTGACCTATACGAACTCGAAGACCCATGAGGTGATTCGGGCGAATCTGGACAAATCGCCGATGTATTGTGGTCGAATTGAAGGGGTGGGGCCGCGCTATTGTCCGTCGATCGAGGACAAGGTGGTGCGCTTTGCGGAGAAGGAGCGGCACCAGGTTTTTCTTGAGCCGGAGGGTTTGCACACTCAGGAGTACTACGTCAATGGGGTGTCGACTTCCCTGCCCTTTGAGGTTCAGATTGATTTCATTCGATCGATTGAGGGGCTGGAGAAGGCAGAGATCATTCGTCCGGGTTACGCGGTGGAGTACGATTATTGCCCACCGACCCAGCTGCATTCGACTCTCGAGACCAAGCGGGTGTCTGGACTTTACTTTGCGGGGCAGATCAATGGCACGTCCGGTTATGAGGAGGCGGCGGGTCAGGGATTGATTGCCGGGGCGAATGCGGCTTTGAAAGTGGCGGGTAGGCCGCCGTTTTTGCTGAATCGGGGAGAAGCTTATTTGGCGGTGATGGTGGATGATCTTGTCACGAAGGGGACGATTGAGCCCTATCGGCTCTTTACCAGTCGGGCTGAGTTCCGTCTTTTGTTGAGGCAGGACAATTGCGATTTGAGGCTGACGGAAAAGGCGGCGGCGCATGGTCTGGTTGACGATTATCGATTGGCTCATACGAAGGCCAAGATTCAGATGCTGAAGGACGCCAAAGCGTTTGTTCATCAGGAGAACCTTGAGGGCGCGCGGATTGAGAAATGGATGCGGCGGCCGGAGAATGTTTTTTCTCAATTGCCACAGGCGGTGAGGGAACGGTTCCCGGATGAAATCTGGAGTTTGCTCGAGAATGATTTGAAGTACGAAGGCTACATCAATCGACAGGAGGTGATGGTTGAGCGGACGGCGCGGATGGAAGACAAGATGATTCCCGAATCACTCGACTATGGCCAGGTGATCGGATTGAAGAGGGAAGCGCAAATCAAGTTGGGGCAGATCCGGCCGGCGACGCTGGGTCAAGCTGCCCGGGTTCAGGGAGTGACACCTGCGGACATCGCTTTGTTGGGCATCGTGCTTCGCAAGGGTGTGAGTTCCCAAGCGGCTGATGTTTCGAATTGAGAGTTCGCCTGTTTGGCAAGACGATGATTTGGGTAGCGTAGCATTTGGATGAGAATCCTGTTACCTTTGGTTGCGGCATTGGGCTTAGTCGTGGGGGTATTGAGTTGGGCGCAGCCGGTGGACTCCCCTGCCCCGCTCAAGGCCGGGGTGGCCCAGCAGATCATAACGCCGGCGACAAATATGTGGATGGCGGGGTATGCGGCGCGGAAAAAGCCGGCGGAGGGGAAGGTCCAGGAGTTGTATGCGAAGGCGTTGGCTTTGGAGGATGAGGCGGGCAAGCGGTTCGTGTTTGTGACGCTGGATTTGATTGGGATTTTGCCGAGTCTTCGAATGCGAATGGAGGAGCAGGTTCAGAAGGCGTATGGATTACCTCCGGAGTCGATTTTGCTCAATGCCTCGCATACGCACAGCGGACCGGAGTATCGGGTGGAAAAAGGACGTGAAAAGGAGGCTCAGGAATACACCGCGTTTTTGGAGGAGCGATTGATGAAAGTCATTGGCGATGCGCTGGCGGATTTGACGCCTGCGGTGGTAACCTGGAGTCGCTCCAGGTGTGGGTTTGCGATGAATCGGCGGCTGCCTTCTCCGACGGGGTATCAAAACAGTCCGAATCCGGACGGGCCAGTGGATCATGAGGTTCCGGTGCTCCAGGTGGTTTCACCTGCGGGGGAAGCGCGAGCTGTGTTGTTTGGTTATGCCTGCCACAATACGTGTCTGAGTGAATTTCAGTATTGCGGCGATTACGCAGGATTTGCCCAGGAGTATCTCCAGGAAAATCGGCCCGGATTTGTGGCGCTTTTCATGAACGGCTGTAGTGGCGATCAGAATCCGTATCCGCGCCGTGGCGGAGTGGTGCCT
>CANETF010000175.1 GCA_947440575.1 Verrucomicrobiaceae bacterium | reverse complement strand
GCGGCGGGTGCATGATGTGCTGGCGGTGCTGGCGGCGGTGCCGAAGCTGGTGGAGTCGGCGAAGCTGAAGGGCGGGATGAAGGAGGTGGTGCCGAACCTGGTGGAGTCGGCGAAGCTGAAGGGCGGCGTGAAGGAGGTGGTGTTGAAGGGGGATGGGGAGATGGCAGCGGTGGCGGCGCTGGCGGCGATGATTGCGGGGCCGGAGGTGGTGCAGAGGTTGGAGGTGAAGCCGGCTGGGTTTCGGTTTGCGAAGCTGACGAGTCAGTGGGACACGGGGTTCGTGCCGGGGGCGGTGAAGTATGGGGATTTGCCGGCGATTTTGGGGTTGTGCGGGCCGATCAAGTTGACGGTGAGTGGGGAGGAGGGGATGCCGGAGGTGGAGGCGATGTATGGGGCGGCGGGGGCGGGGGGATCAGTGATCAGTGATCAGTAATCAGTGGGCAGTAGTGGGCAGTGAATGCGGGATGCGGATTGAGGAGAGTGAGGGCGAGGGCGAGGACGAGGACGAGGACGAGGACGAGGACGAGGACGAGGAGGAGGAGGAGGAGGAGGAGGAGTTAGGCTAGGGAGAGGGAGAAGGGGTAGGTTTGGCGGTAGAGGCGTAGGCGGCGGGAGAGGGCGGCGATGAAGCGCCATTTGCGGCGGATGACGGGGGTGTTGAAGCGGGTGGGGAGGCGGCCGCGGTGCTTGAGGTAGAACATGAAGGTCTCGGCGAAGTCCTCGCTGGTGGCGGTGGAGGCGTAGGTGGAGACGTGGTGGTCGGGGTCGTAGATCCAGGAGAAGTCCCAGCCGTGGGGGCCGCCGAAGGCTTGTTTGAAGCGTTGGGAGCGGAAGGCGGCGCGATGGACGCTGGCGATGGCGTGGGCCCATTCGTGGCGGAGGACGTCGCGGAGGGTGGTGCGTTTTTTGCGGGCGAGGGCTTCTTTGAGACGGGCTTTGCTGAAGGAGGCGATGCAGATGGAGCGGTCGCCCTCATACCACTGCCAGCCGTGGGCGTTGCCGCGGGGGACGAGCCAGACCTGGATGTGGTGGAGGCGATGGGTCCAAAAGCCGAGGGCCATCAGTTCGCGCATGACAGACTGATTGGCGCGGTTGAGTTGATCGAGGGTGACGACCGTGCGTCGCTTCGTTTTCATACGGGGACCTCCGTAATGGTGAACGAGCGGCAAGGTGGGTGGGAGGGAAAACTGTGCAACCGGGCAGTTAAAATTTTTTTGGGGGAGCGGGGGGAAGCGCAAACCGCTTGCCGGGGGCGGCGGGCTGTGGAGAGTGAGCGTCTCCGGTGCGGTTTGCGCAACATTTTCGACCTGCCGGACGTTTTGTTTTTTCTATCTTTCTATCATGAGCATCCCCCATCTTCCCGCCCTCCGTAAAGGCAAGCCGTATGACAGTCTGGAAAAGAACGAGGTCAAAGACTACAAGACGGGGGAGGTGATGGCGGAGGTGAGCCAGGTGAATGCGGGGATTGTGCGGAAGGATTTGGCGAAGATCGGGGAGGCGCGGGAGTGTTTGAAGAAGTTTAAGGTTTCCGAATTGATTGAGATCAGTGCGAAGGCGGGGGATTTGTTTTTGAATGGGACGCTGCCGTTGGGGGATCGGGGGCACACGCAGAGTCCGGAGCAGTACATCGCGACGTTGTCCCAGACGAGTGGGTTGCCGCATGTGATGGTGAGGCGGAACATGGCGAAGCTGCACTTTGCGCTGACGCACATGGAGATGATTTTGAACGGGTTGTCGCGCGGGTTGGACATGAGTGTGATCGACAACGGGTTTGGCGAGCAGGCGGGGTGTCCGGTGTCGTATTTTCCGACGACGAAGTGTTTGGGGTTGGTAATGCCGAGCAATTCCCCGGCGGTGAACAGTTTGTGGTTGCCAGCGATTGCATTGAAGACGCCGGTGTTCATCAAGCCGGGCAAGGACGAGCCGTGGACGCCGTTTCGGTTGATTCAGGCGTTCATTGCGGCGGGTGCGCCAGCGGAGGCGTTTGGCTTTTATCCGACGGACCATGAGGGGTCGGGCGAGGTGGTGAAGTTGAGCGGGCGGAGTTTGGTGTTTGGCGATGTGGGGACGGTGAAGCAGTATGAGAACAATCCGGCGGTGCAGGTGCATGGGCCGGGGTGGTCGAAGATCATTATTGGGGAGGATCAGATCGAGAACTGGCGCGAGCATCTGGATGTGATGGTGGCGTCGATATCGGACAATGGCGGGCGGTCGTGCATCAATGCGTCGGCGGTGATTGTGCCGAAGTATGGGAAGGAGATTGCGGAGGCGCTGGCGGAGCGGCTCGGGCCGTTTGAGCCGATGCCGTCGGATGATGAGAATGCGAAGTTGTCGGGTTTTGCGAACGCGAAGATGGCGGAGTACATCGACGGGGCGATTGATGCGGATTTGAAGGTGCCGGGAGCTGAGGATGTGACGGCGAAGTATCGCAACGGGCCGCGCAAGGTGGAGTTTGAAGGCGGGACGTTCTTGAAGGCGACGATTGTGCGGTGTGATTCGTTTGATCATCCGCTGGCGAACCGGGAGTTCCTTTGCCCGTATGCGAGTGTGGTAGAGTGTCCTCAGAAGGATGTGCTGTCGAAGATCGGGTATTCGCTGATTGTGACAGCGATCACGAAGGATCCGGTGTTTTCGGAGGCGCTGCTGGAGTGCGGGGACATTGACCGGCTGAATCTTGGGCCGCTTTCGACGATGAAGATCTCATGGGATCAGCCGCATGAGGGGAACATGTTTGAGTTCTTGTACAAGCGTCGGTCGATTGATCGTTCCTGGAACTGAAACGGGTCCGCGTTCTGATTCGACTTCTTCACACTGCCTCAATGTCGCTCATGCCTTTTGATCATCAGCCGCGGACGCGGCTTGTGTTTGGACCCGGGACGCTGTCGCGGGTGGGGGAGTTGGCGAAGGAGTATGGGGGGAAGCGGGTGCTGCTGGTGAGTGATCCGGGGATTGTGAAGGCGGGGTATACGACACGGGCGGCGAGTTTTTTGGTGGCGGCGGGATTGGAGACGAGGGTGTTTGGGGCGGTGCGAGAGAATCCGAGCACGAAGGATGTGGACGGGTGTGTGGCGGTGGCGAAGGAGTTCGGGGCGGATTTTATTATTGGGTTGGGCGGGGGATCGAGCATGGACACGGCGAAGGGGTGCAACTTCATTTTGACGAATGGGGGGCAGATGCAGGACTACTGGGGCGTGGGGAAGGCGAAGAAGAAGATGCTGCCGATGATCTGCATTCCGACAACGGCAGGGACGGGGAGTGAGTGCCAGAGTTTTGCGCTGATTTCGGATGCGAAGACGCATGTGAAGATGGCGTGCGGGGATCCGAAGGCGGCGGCGCGGGCGGCGATTTTGGATCCGGAGCTGACGGTGTCGCAACCGGCGCGGGTGACGGCGTGCACGGGGATCGATGCGATTGCGCATGCGCTGGAGACGGCGGTGACGACGAAGCGGAGTCCGCTGTCGAGTTTGTTTTCGCGGGAGGCGTTTGAGTTGTGTCATGAGGGGTTTGAGCGGGTGTTGAAGGATCCGAAGGATCTGGATGCGCGGGGGATGATGTTGTTGGGGGCGGCGTATGCGGGGACGGCGATTGAGAATTCGATGCTGGGGGCGGCGCATTCGTGCGCGAATCCGCTGACGGCGAAGTTTGATGTGGTGCACGGGGAGGCGGTGGGGGTGATGCTGCCGCATGTGATCCGGTTTAACTCGGAGGATGCGGAGGTGGCGGCGATTTATGAGGCGCTTTATCGCGGGGATTTGCCGGGGCGATTGCAGGTGCTGTTGAGGAAGGCGAAGATGCCGACGAAGATTCGGTCGTATGGGATGAAGCGGAAGGACCTGCCGGAGCTGGCGGTGATGGCGTCGAAGCAGTGGACGGCGCAGTTCAATCCGCGGGCGGTTTCGGTGGATGATTTTGAGGGGCTTTACCGGTCGGCGTTTTAGCGGGGACGACCATGGCACGCGAGCAACGGGACTGGTATGACACGCCGTTGTATTACGACATCATTTTTGATGCGGACACGGCGAAGGAGGGAGCGTTTTTGGAAGGGGTGTGGGAGCGGTATGGGACGGGGAAGAAGGGGCGTGTTTTGGAGGCGGCGTGCGGGAGCGGGCGGGTGATGGGGGAGATGCTGAGGCGGGGGTGGAAGGCGGATGGGTTTGATTTGAATGAGCGGATGCTGGGGCATGCGCGGGAGAGGTTGAAGGGGGAGACTGGGTGGAAGGTGTGGCGTGGGGATTTGGCGGGGTTTGAGGTGCCGAAGGGGAGGCGGTATGAGGTGGTGCATTGTCTGGTGAGCACGTTCAAGTATGTGCTGAGTGAGGCGGAGGCGGTGGCGGCGTTGCGGCGGATGGGGGAGGCGCTTTTGCCGGGGGGATTGGTGGTGCTGGGGCTGCATTTGACGGATTATGGTCGGAAGGGATGCGAGCATGAGCGGTGGGTGGAGGCGCGGGACGGGGTGGAGGTGGTGTGCAACACGCGGACGTGGCCGGCGGATCGGCGGACGTGGTCGGCGGATCGGCGGACGCGGTTGGAGCGGGTGCGGGCGCGGTTGAAGGTGACGGAGGGCGGGGTGACGCGGGAGCAGGAGACGGTGTGGAATTTTCGGACATACGACGCGCGGCAGTTGCGGGCGTTGGTGGGGGCGGTGCCGGAGTTGGAGCGGGTGGGGTGCTTTGATTTTCAGTATGATTTGGGGGCGCCGAGGAAGTTGGATGATGGGTATGCGGATGTGATTTTGGTGTTGAGGAAGGTGGGGGCGATATCTTGCCTGAACTAAACGTCACTTGGCTAGAACTGTGAGTTGGCAGGTTAGAGGTTTCCATCGGTTGCCGCAAAGAGTCTTGTGTAGTGGCGCGTTTGCATGCTTACACAATTTACCGGTGACTTCGGTTGCTTTGGGTATCGCTGGTAGCTAGTGGTGGGATTTGGGCGTTAGTGTTAGCTCATGTTTCGATTTCGCACGAGCCAAGATAAGATAGCAATGGCAACAATGATGGATGCTAGTGCCACACTCCAGGTTGTGGATTCGGTGGATTTCTCGTTTATTTTTCGGGGCGATGATATCTGATCCTTCGACATTATTCCGTCTTTGGTTTGCTTGGGGGGCAACACCTCTGGCGAATTTGAAACACCGGAGAGTTTACTAACATAAGATTTTTTTGAGTCTTGGTGCTGCGCTGCGGGCGGTTTTAGTTGGAGATTCTCAGGAACGTCCATTAAAAATCGTGGATTTGGTGGTGGGGTTCCGTCACGATCCAACAGGTGACCATCTTTAATGAAGTATTCTTCGGTGCCTGATTTTCTTTGTGAGTGAAGCTCAACTTTGTCTGGAGGGGCGAGTTTGACCTTTCCATACAAATCAGGCCGTAAAAACCGCTCTCCAATTGGGGACTCGGCGAGCATCTCACCTGATGGACTCAAGCGCAAGATCACACCAGTGAAGTTGTCGAAGTTGACCAAAGCTAAAATCCCTTCGTCGGTATGCTTCCAATTCCACAACTCACATCCGTTGGCAGGTCGGTTTCCACGGATGAGTGATACCTGCCTAGTCCAAACTGTTTTCGTGGTTTCGCCATTGTGCCATTTCAAATTGTAGGTGGTAGCCACGTTTGAATTGAAGGCTTCAAAATACAATTCGCTAGGAGAAGATTGACCAAGAGTGCTATTTAGGGTCGCGACATATGAGATAATGAGAAGGCGGTACACCATGATTTATTGGTAATTTGCGGACTCGGGTTGAGTTTGCAAGGTTCCTTTGGGATCTGGATTCCACATCCAAATTGTCACACCCATTGGGAGTGGAGGGGTAACTTGCGCTTGATCTGGAAGAGGGGGGGTTACACCTAAGATGAGTCCGAAGGCATTCAAGGATGCGTCCTCCCATGCCGTCCGATTTTCAAATGTATTTTGACCGTAAGAAGGATCGTAGAGCTTGTTTCCATATTCGACGACGGCATGATCCGTGAAATAAGCTTGTGGGTTCGCTTGGTCTCCTTGTGCGGCGACACCATTCAAATCGATCGGAGCGAATGGCTTTCCAGTAATTTGCCAGTTTTTAACTAGAATTGCAGGATATGCCACAGGTTGATTTAAACTATTCAAAAGGTAGCGGCCAGACCAATTAGGATATTCGGTTTGGATAGCAGCCTGAAGCTGGGACGTGGGAAACGGCGCTTTTAAACTGGTGACTTCGGCATCAATACCCTGAGACCTTAGAACATCGGTGAAGAATCTAGCCCAAGCACCGCACTTTCCATCTGCGTTAGATAGTAAGGCGAGTGTATCAAAGGATTCGAGCAAGGGGTTGCCCCAATATGTCATTTTCAAACCATCGAGATTGCCAGTGCTTGGCTTGACCCTCTGAACGTTGCGGTCGGTGAAATCTTCGTAGATGGCATCAACGACGGCTTGGGCAGAAGAGCCCAAGCCTTTTGCATTTCTGCATCCGAGGTTAAACAAGGTTTCATTTTTCAAGTTGATGGCTGTTTTGATCGGGTCGGCCATGGTGATGTAGACGGTGTGGGATTTTCGGACTTATGATGCGCGGCAGTTGCGAGCGCTGGTGGGGGCGGTGCGGGAGTTGGAGCGGGTGGGGTGCTTTGATTTTCAGTATGATTTGGGCGCGCCGCGGAGGTTGGATGATGGGTATGCGGATGTGATTTTGGTGCTGCGGAAGGTGGGTGTTTGATCATGTCGCGGCTTGCGGACCTGCTGAGTTCGGGATGGCTTGGTCAAGGGAGGCGGGGCCGAACCGCGTCAAAAGTAACCTCGACGGAGATAACTACACACGATGCGATGTCGAGTGGCGAGGCTTTTCGAGCGAACAGTAGGCCGACGGGTGCCGCCTCTGTGAGCGGGCGGCGGACTACTGCACACTACTCCGGATTGCGTCGTAGTTACCGTCTTGGGGCGGAGCCGTGGAGCTTTGCGACACGCACTGAACGGCGGTTGGTTCCAACGGGTGCGGAACTGCGGCGTTACGGAAAGCCGCACACTTCTTTGCGGCGGGGGCGAGAGCGGGTGGAGCACTTCGGCGGTTGGCAAGGCATGGAGTCGCGAGCTGTGCGAAGCGCTGGCGTTGGCTTGCTGCACATTGCAGGCCGATCATTTGTCTGGGAGCGTCAGCACATAATCATCAGCCCATCCCCACAAAGACCAGGACACTCGATCAGCGCCTTGTTGTTTCCAAATTTTTTCACCGTCACGTCTGGCGTCAAAAGACCGTCCAGCTTGGCTGAGTCTCGGATCGGATGATGAGGCGGCAAGCTTCACCGCAAGGTCGATGCCTAGCTTTGTGGGCGTGCTAGTGAGTTCTGCGATTACCAGCTCAGTGCCAGCATTCGATTGGCCCGAGTGATTCAAGATGAGATTAGCAGCGGCCACTCCCACCAAGTCTGTGCTGCCGCTTTGCTTCGTAATGCGCTCAAGCAAGCTGATCGAGGCTGCATCATTAAGAGTGCCCAGATATTGCACGGCTTTTCTCGCTAAAGACAGATCGACGGTGAGACCGGGGATTTGGCTTTCGACGAAGTCGCGAACGAACTTGGCAGAGCCTTCGTCATTGCTGACTTGTGCATTTGCCCACGCGGCGGCAAGACGTGTTGGCATGTCGAGGGTGTCATCTCTCTGCACACTTTTCATGTAGGGTGATTCACTTGCAAACTTGGCCATTCCATATAGCTCCATTAATCGATCTGAGGGTTGGTTGCCCAAAGCGTCCTTGACGAGTTGGCCAGCGTTTTCTACTCCAACATTGATTAGACAATGCAAAAGTGTGCGCGACCGAGTTGCCAGATACAAATCAAGAATTGCTGATTTTGCCTCCTTGTCGCGATATTTCGAAGCGATCTCAGCGGCCTTGAATCGCAAGTCGTAGCTGCCACTGCTGTATGCTGGCGAGTGGACTAAAATCGGTGACGTGTTTGACATGATTTCTATCAACGTCGCTCGCCCAGAGTCATCCCCAATCAGATAGAGGTATCGCGCACCGTCTAGTTTAATCTCGGGATCAGGGTTTGCTAAAAGACTGCGCAAGGCTTCGATCACCTCTGCCCGGGACCACGGACTGTCGTAAACCAGCGAGTTGATGGCTTGCACAATGGTTCGAGAATCTTTTGTTTTTAGTGCGTGGTCTAACGCCTGTTGCGCAGATGAGAATCGCGTTGCGCCGCTTTTCTCCATCCCAGCAAAGACTGCTTCAAGGCCAGCACGAACCTCCGAAGATTGTGGTTGAGATGCTTTGGCAGCACCCCCCACAGACGTTTCTTTGTCCGCATGTTCGGCGGCAGTTCTATTTTTCGGATCATCCACGGGAGTCATGTTTGCCGACGAACGTGCAAGCCACACGGCCACGGTGATTGCTATGATAACACATAGTGCCAGTGCACCAAGAATGACGATGCGATTGGCTTTCATTGGATTTCGGGTGAGAGGGGTGGTTCGGGCCAGACTCCAGACGCACTTTTTACGAATGGCTCCAATTTGCCCTCCATTTGGAGAAGCCCTTTGCGCTCATACTGCACAACCCCATCAACGGTGACGGTCCTTTTGTAGATGTTTAGATTGTTGAACTGCTTCGTGCCAGAAGTGACGCTGCCGTCTTTCCAGGCAATATCTACGCTGGTTCGCAACCGTGTATCGACCGTGCCATCGGGCTTCATTTCAAAGATGATCTCGGAGAAGATCCAAGGCGCATCCATTCCCATCAGCCTCCAATTCGCATTCCGTCCATGAGCACCTACTCGCGCACTCCAATAGCTGCTGATGGCATAAGCATCGGCACTCACCTTCCCATCCATGTTCGACTTCGGGCTGAGTTCTGGCTCATCTGATGCGAGGTTGTAAACCCACGCTGGATTATCCCAAATGGGATTAAACTCGCCAGCCTCAGCGCCGATGTTGATCTTAGTCTTACCCTGGTCTCCCAACGGCGAAAGTGGTCGAAAAGAGCCTGACTTGATCGCTCCTGACGCCTCGACTTGGAACTTGGCCTGATACCGATGCAATATACGATATTGCTGTTCTCTCAGGATGTCCGATAACGCCTCTTCTGAAATAGTGGTTCCCACACTTGGCTTGTCATAGGAAATGTTAAACAAATGCTGCATCATCCATAGCCGATGTGGCTCAGTCACGTTTCCAATTCCCAAAGGCGACGAATCGGTGAATGGCCCTTTGGGTGTAAGCGAGTGAGGCATCACCATGGCCCAATACCCAAACCACGCTTCCGTAAGCTTCCCTGTTATCGGGGCCGGTGTTACCGCAACGGCTTCACGTATCGGGTCCGCTGCAGGGCCTATTGGGAACCAGCCCGCTATATCATGGACGACAGCTCGGCGAAAAGACACTACGGGACTCGACAGGTCCAGGCCACCGTTATACTCGATTACAGCAGGAGCATCACCTTCGTGTGTGTCTGTTTGGACAATTTGGCCGATCACCATCCACGATTCTGTTCGCCACCCGATCTCTTGATCCAAGTCGATGTCAAACGATGTGCCGCTGCTCGGTTGGACGTTGCATGTGATCTTGTATTTTCCGGGCTTCCACTTGAGCCAATCGTTGGCCGTGTCACTGTCGCCATCGGCGATCTTCCACTCACTCTTGCCGCTTCCAGTCGGCCCGTAGATGACCTCATCAGTTGGTCCAGTTGCCTTCCAGGTAAACGTGCCGCTATCGAGTCCGCTGAGCTTCCATGAGAGCATGTCGCCAGACTCTTTTCCGGCATACACGGTTCCACCAGATGATGTCTGAGCATCTGTCCAAGTCTTCTTCGGATCGTCACGGTCAACCACCTTTACTTCAATGGGGAGGAGGGTGAGTTCGACTCGAGTGTTAGGGGTGGAGGGAGGTGGGGCCATTTCGACGTAGGCGATGCCGCCGAGGTTGCGTAGGTAGGTGAGACTGGCAGAGCCGGAGACTTGAG
>CANETF010000174.1 GCA_947440575.1 Verrucomicrobiaceae bacterium | reverse complement strand
GGGGGGGCGGGGGGGGGGGGGGGGGGGGTGGGCGAAGGGGGGGAGCATGGGATTGCGGATTGCGGATTTGGGATTGCGGATTGTGAGGGCGATTAGGAGAGCGGGGGGAGGGAGGATTTTAGGGTTTCGGGGGTGAGGGGGGAGGGGAGGTTTTGGGCGGGGGCGTTGAAGGCGGTGAGGGCTTGGCGGAGGGCTTCGCGGACGGAGATGGCGAGCATGAGGGGGGGTTCGCCGACGGCTTTGGAGCCGTGGATGGTGGCTGGCTGAGTGGCGTGTTGGAGGAGAGCGACGCGGAAGTCGAGGGGGGCGTCGCTGATGGTGGGGATGGCGTAGGTGCTGGCACTGTGGGTGAGGAGTCGGCCAGCGGGGTTCCACTTCAATTCTTCGCAGGTGAGCCAGCCGGCGCCTTGGACGTAGCCGCCTTCGATTTGACCGCGGTCGATGGCGGGGTTGAGGGAGTCGCCGACATCATGAAGGATGTCGGTGCGGCGGATGTGTGACATGCCAGTGAAGCCATCGATTTCGACTTCGCTGACGGCGGCGCCGAACGAGAAGTAGTGGAAGGGTTTGCCTTTGCCGACTTGCCAGTCCCATTGGAGGTCGGGGGTGGCGTAGAAGCCGGCGGCGGAGAGTTGGATGCGTTCGGTGTAAGCTTTGGCGATGATGTCTTTGAAGGGGATGCCTTTGCCGTCGGGGGCGATGAGTTTTGAATTGGCGAATTGGATTTCTTCGGGGGTGCAATGGAGTTGGGCGGCGGCGAGGGGGGCGAGGCGCTGGCGGAGTTGGTGGCAGGCATCGGCGACGGCCATGCCGTTGAGATCGGAGCCGGAGCTGGCGGCGGTGGCGGAGGTGTTGGGGACTTTGTCGGTGCGGGTGCGCATGAGGCGGATGCGGTCGGCGGGGAGGCCGAGTTCGCGCATGGCGATGCCGAGGATTTTGGTATGGAGGCCCTGGCCCATTTCGGTGCCTCCGTGGTTCACCTGGACGGAGCCGTCGGTGTAGATGAGGACGAGGGCGCCGGCTTGATTGTAGTGTTTGAGGGTGAAGCTGATGCCGAATTTGACAGGCGTGATGGCGAGTCCGCGCTTGGTGTGAGGGTGGGTGGTGTTCCAGTGGGCGATGTCGCTTTGGCGTTGAGCGAAATCGGAGGAGGCGAGGAGTTCGGACCAGATGCGGTCGAGGCGATTGTTTTCGATTTCTTCGCCGTAGTGGGTAGTGTTGGTTTCGCCGGAGCCGTGGTAGAAATTGCGCTGGCGGACGTGTTCGGGAGGGAGGTCGAGATGGAGAGCGATGCGGGCGATGATGTCTTCGATGACGACCATGCCCTGGGGGCCGCCGAAGCCACGGAAGGCGGTGTGCGAGGTGGTGTGGGTTTTGCAGACCTGGCCACGGAAGCGGACGTGGGGGATGTAGTAGGCGTTGTCGAGATGGAAGAGGCCGCGGTCGTTGACGGGCTGGGAGAGGTCGAGCGCCCAGCCGCCGTCGGAGTAGAGATCGACCTGGGCGGCGTGGAGTTTGCCATCGGGATGGAAGCCGACGGTGAAGCGGGCGAAGAAGGGGTGGCGTTTGCCGGTGGATTCGATGTCCTCGTCGCGGTCGAGCTGGATGCTGACGGGCTGGCCGGTTTTCAATGCGGCAAGAGCGGTGAGGGCGGCCCAGGCGTTGCCTTGGGTTTCTTTGCCACCGAAGCCGCCGCCCATGCGAGGGCATTCGACCACGACTTGATTGCGGTCGAGGTGGAGGATTTCAGCGACGATGGATTGGACTTCGCTGGGGTGCTGGGTGGAGCTTTGGATGAAGACGCCGCCTTCGCCATCGGGTGCGGCGCTGGCGGCGTGGGTTTCGAGGTAGAAGTGTTCCTGACCGCCGATGTGGAGGGAGCCGGAGAGTTGGAGGGGGGAATCGGAGAGGGCGGAATCGATATCGCCACGAACGAGGAAGTGGGGGTCGGTGTGGAAGGATTGGGCGGCGATGGCGGGCTCGATGCCGAGGAGGGGTGTGAGGGGTTCGTAGGTGATGGAGACGAGGTTAGCGGCGAGGCGTGCGGCTTCGGGGGAGGTGGCGACGGCGGCGGCGATGAGTTGGCCGTGGTAGTGGACTTGATCGACGGCGAAGAGGGGTTCGTCGTGGCGGGCGGGGCCGGTGTTGTTGAGGCCGGGGATGTCGGCGGCGGTGAGGATGGTTTTCACGCCGGGAGCGGCGAGGGCGGCGGAGAGATCGTTGAGGGTGAAGTTGGCGTGGGCGTGGGGGGAGCGAATGAGAGCGAGGGAGAGCGTGCCGGACTTGAGAGCGATGTCGTCGGTGTAGGTGGCGGAGCCGGTGACGTGGGCGATGGCGGACTCGTGGGAGCGGGAGTTGGTGTTGGTTTGATCGAAGGTGTAGGGGAGTGGTTCCGGGATGGAGTCGGTGTGGCCAGTGAGGAACTTTTTGAAGAGGCTGGTGATGAGGGTGGAGCGGTAGGAGGCGGAGCCGCGGAGGTCGTCGAGGGGAGTGAATTCGCTGGCGAGTAGGGCGAGGATTTGGGGGGAGGCGGCGTCGGAGAGAGGTGTGCCGATGAGGGCGGCTTCGGTTTTGAAGGCGCGGGCGGGGGAGGCGGCGACACCGCCGTAAGCGAGGCGGGCGGCGGTGATGAGGCCGGCGTCGTCGGTGGCGAGACGGAAGGCGGCGGAGACGGTGGAGATGTCCATTTCCCGGCGTTTGGAGACCTTGTAGAAAGCGGTGCGACCGGGGAGTTGGCGGGGGATGGAGATGGTGGTGAGGAGTTCGTCGGGCTGGAGGACGGTTTGGCGATAGCCGGTGAAGAAGTCGTGCAGGGGGAGTTCGCGGGTGGTGGTGGCGGAGGCGAGGGAGACGGAGGCGTCGAGAGCGAGCAGGACAGGAGCGGAATCGCCGATGGGGGAGGCGGTGACGAGGTTGCCGCCGAGGGTGGCGCGGTGGCGGATCTGGCGGGAGGCAAACCAGCGCAGCATGGAGCGCATGGCCGGGAACTCGTCTGACAGGGTGGTTTCGAGGTCGGTGAGAGGGACTGCGGCGCCGATGTGCCAGTGGGAATCGGTGGCGGTGATTTGGTGGAGATCGGGGATGTGTTCGAGGGAGATGAGAGCGGGGAAGCGGGAGTGACGTTTATTGATGAGGACCGCGAGTTCGGTGGCGCCGGCGATGAAGGGAGCGTCGGGGAATTGGGCTTTGAGAGCGAGGGCTTCGGCGATGGAAGTGGGGCGATGGTAGCCGGGGAGGGAGGCGGAATCGGGGGAAGCGCAGGTGGGGAGCGGGGTGGTGGGAGCGAGGGCGAGGGCTTCACGGATGGGGCGGTAGCCGGTGCAACGGCAGAGGTTGCCGCAGAGTTGATCGGCGACTGCGGCGGGGTTGGTTTGAGTGCCGCGAGCGGTGGACTCGGCCATGGAGCAGACGAAGCCGGGGGTGCAGTAGCCGCATTGGGAACCGCACTGGGAGACCATGAGTTGCTGGGTGGGATGGAGGGAGCCGTCGGCGGCGGCGAGGCCTTCGCTGGTGAGGATGGAGCGACCGACGAGGGAGCCCATGAGGGCGAGGCAACTGTTGATGGCACGGGGTGGGCCGTCTTTTTCGAGGACGAGGATGGTGCAGGCGCCGCAGTCGCCCTCGTTGCAGCCCATTTTGGTGCCGGTGCGGCCGGAGTGGCGGAGGAAGTCGAGGAGGGACTGGTGGAGGTGGGCGGAACCGATTTCCACGAGCTGACCATTGATGATCATGGTGGGGTTCATGCGGCGCTGAGTTGGCGGAGGGATTCGGCGAGGACGAGGGTGCCTTTGGCGATGGCTTCGGGGGAGCTGTATTCGTCGGGGCGATGGGAGTAGCCTTTGTCGCAGGGGATGAAGATCATGCAGGTGGGGCAGATGCGAGCCATGAAGAGGGAGTCATGGTAGGCGCGGCTGATCATGCGCTGCTGGCTGTAGCCGAGGGTGGTTGTGGCGGACTCGATGAGGGTGACGAGATGGGGCGCGCAGGTGGCGGGCGGGTCGGCGTTGATGTGCTGCCAGAGGAGGGAGACGCCACGGCGCTGGCAGATGGCTTCGGCGGTGGATTGGATGAGGGCGATGGCTTGATCGCGGGTGGTGAGGTCTGTGTCGCGGAAGTCGATTTCGATGAGGGCGTGATTGGGGATGGAGTTGATGGCGCCGGGGCGGACTTCGACTTTGCCGACGGTGCCGACGGTATCGGGTGAGGAGGAGTTGAGAGCGGAGGATTCGACGGCGAGAGCGATTTCGGCAGCGGCGAGGAAGGCATCGTGCCGGTCGGGCATGAGGACGGCGCCGGCGTGACCACCGGTGCCGGTAAGGGTGAGGCGGAAGGCAGCAGGAGCCGCGATTTTTTCTACGATGCCAATGTCGATGCCGGAGGCGTCGAGGTGGGGGCCTTGCTCGATGTGGAGTTCGAGGAAGGCGCTGTAGTGACCGGGCTGGAGGAGGACTGAGGAGAGGGGATCGGAGGAGGGGCGGAGGTCGTCGAGGGAGCGGCCGTTGGGATCGCGCAGGGCGTGGGCTTGATCGGGGGAGGTGGTGCCGGCAAGGAGGCGGGAGCCGAGGCAGCCGATGCCGAAGCGGGTGGGTTCTTCGGCGGTGAACATGATGAGCTCGATGGAGCGGACGGGCTGGTGGCCGGACTCGCGGAGGGAGCGCATGGCTTCGAGAGCGCCGAGGACCCCGACGACGCCGTCGTATTTGCCGGCGTTGGGGATGGCGTCGATGTGGGAGCCGGTGGCGACGGCGGGGAGGGAAGGATCAGAACCGAGCCAGGTGATGAAGAGATTGCCGACGGCATCGCTGCGAATGAAGAAACCGGCGTCGGTGGCGAGGTCGATGAGCCAGGTGCGGGCGGCGAAGTCTTCAGGGGAGAAGAGGACGCGGGTGACTGCGGGAGCGGGATGGGAGGAGAAATGGGCGAGGTGATTGATCTCGGCCGTGAGGCGGGAGCTGTTCATGGAAGGCGGTGAATGTCTTTGTAGTAGAGGTAGGAAGCAGGTACCGCGCCCATCGCGACAAACCATTGCGGACAGTAGGGAGCCATCCAGATGGCGTCGCCGGCTTGGACGGGGTAATAGGCGTCTTCGAGGCGGTAGATGCCCTGGCCCTGGAGCATGAGGAGGCCGTGCTCCATGATGTGGGTTTCGACGAAGGGCAGGGTGGCGCCGGGTTGATAGGTGAAGATGTTGATGGCGAGATCGAAGGCGGGGTCGAGGGGAAGGAGGGTTTGGAGGCGGGCGTTGTCGAAGCCGAGGAAGGGCTCGCCGGGGACGTCGCTGGCGAGGCCGTGGGTGATGGGAGGAGGGGCGAGATCGGGGAGGGGTTGGTAGATTTTGCGGAAGAGCGTGATGCGGGCGTCGGAGGAGCCGTGGAGGGTGAAGGGCGTGTGGGGAGGGAGGTAGAGGAAGGAGGTGGTGGGGAGATCGAGGGAGCGATCCGGGAGGGTGACCTGGCAGGAGCCGGACTCGATGTAGAGCGCGTGCTCGTGAGCGTCGGAGGGGAAGGGAGCCTGATTGGAGTCGGCTTTGAAGGTGATGAGGATTTGCGAAAGCTTAGCGCCCATGGCGGGTGAGATGATGACAATGGCGGTGGCGTTTTCCCAACCGGGGAATTGAGAGGGGACGTGGCCATCGGGGGCGATGAGCGCGTGGCGGGAAGAGACGGAGGTGCGGGTTTGGCCGAAGAGATTCATGGTGTGTTGGTGGTGAGAGTGGGGCGGAGGAAGTGGCCGCGGGTTTGGGCGGTGATGCGTTGGCCGCGGAGGTAGGTGGCTTCGATGCGGTGTTGTGAGGTTTGGTTGAGGTAGGGGGAGATGGGATGGCGGGAGAGTGAGTCGGCGGGGGTGAAGGTTTGGGGAGATTTGGTGACGAGGCAGAAGTCGGCGTCGTGGCCGATGGTGAGGCCGCCTTTGTTGGGTAGGCGGAAGCGTTTGGCGACGTTTTCAGAGAAGAGGGGAGCGGGGGTGAGATCGAGGTCGAAGAGGAGAGGGAGAGCGTGCTGGATGCCGGCGATGCCGCCCCAGATGGCGAAGAAGTCATCGCCTTGTTTGAGATCGGGAGAGGACGGGGAGTGGTCGGAGCCGATGGTATCGATCTCGCCAGCGAGGAGTTTTTGGCGGAGGGCGTCGAGGGTGGTTTGAGGGCGGAGGGGAGGAGCGCACTTGGCGAAGGCGCCGATGCGGATGGCGTCGGTGTCGGAGAGGAGGAGGTAGTGGGGGCAGGTTTCGACGGTGACGTTGACGCCTTGTTTTTTGGCGGCGTTGATGAGGTCGATGCCTTCGGGGTTGGAGACGTGGACGATGTGGAGAGCGCAGCCGGTTTCGCCAGCGAGATCGAGAGCCAGCGTGATGGCGTCGAGTTCGAGTTGGATGGGGCGGGAGGCGAGCCAGGTGGCCATGTCGTGACCGGGAGGGCGGGTGGTGGGATCGAGTTCGGCGTGGACGGCGACGGGGAGGTTGAGGGCGGCGGCTTGGGTCATGCCGGCGCGGAGAGTGGCCGCGTCAGCGTGAACGAATTCGTCGAGGCCGGAGGGGCACATGAAGGCTTTGAAGCCGATGGCGCCAGCGTGGGAGAGGGCTTCGAGGTGGTCGAGCGAGTGGGGTGTGAGACCGCCCCAAAGAGCGAAGTCGGTGCAGGCTTTTTGTTCAGCGAGGAAGCGTTTGGCTTCGAAGGCTTCGACGTTGAGCACGGGTGGGGAGGAGTTTAGGGGCATGTCGAAGAAGGCGGTGCCGCCGCCGGCAGCGAGGGCGCGGGAGCCGGTGGTGAGGCCTTCCCAATCGGTGCGACCGGGTTCGTTGAAGTGGACGTGGGAATCGATCCAGCCTGGGAAGAGGAAGCCGTGGGAGTGATCGATTTCGACAGTGGCAGTGCCAGGGAGGTCTTCGGCGATGGCTTGGATGAGGCCATCGGTGATGCCGAGGGTGACCGGGGTGCCGTCAGGATGACGCGAACGAAGGATGAGATCGAAATCGCTCATGGGGTGAAGGATTTGAGGAAGTGGGTGAGGATTTGGATGCCGGTGTCGATGTCTTCGGGGGAGGCGTATTCGTCGGGGTGATGGGAGAGGCCGTCGCGGCAGCGGATGAAGAGCATGGCGATGGGCATGGCGGGAGCGAGGGCGACGCCATCGTGTCCGGCGCCGCTGACGAGGGAAGTGTGATGGCCGGTGATGGCTTGGAGGGAGTTGAGGAGGTGACTGGTGAGGGTGGGATCGCAGGGGGTGGCGGGGGATTCCTGGACAAGGTTCCAGTCGAGGGTTAGGTTTCGTTGATCGGTGATGCTGAGGAAGCGTTCCTGGAGTTCGGTGGTGAGAGCGTGGCGTTCGTTGTCTTCGGGGTGGCGGAGATCGATGGTGAAGTCGGCGCGTTGCGGAATGGAGTTGGAGGCACCGGGGTGGACGGCGATTTTGCCGACGGTGATGACAGCGGGGGGGTGGGAGCGGGCGAGGGATTCGGCGCTGAGGATGCATTCGGCCGCGCCGGTGAGAGCATCGCGCCGGAGGGGCATGGGCGTGGTGCCAGCGTGGTCGGCGTGGCCGGCGAGAGTGATGGCGAGGCGGGTTTGGCCGGCGATGGCGGAGACGGTGGAGGCTGGTTGGTTGAGTTGTTCGAGGACGCGGCCTTGCTCGATGTGGAGTTCGACGTAGCCGCGGGTGCTATGGGGCGGGTAGTGGATTAGAGAGGCGTTGTGGTGCCAGCCTTCGGAGGCGAGGGCGGAGGCAAGAGTGATGCCGTTGGCGTCCGTGGCGGCTAAGGTTTTTTCGTCGAGTTGGGCGAGGATGGAGCGGGAGCCGAGGTAGGTGGTTTGGAAGCGGGTGCCTTCCTCGTCGGAGAAAGCGAGGACGTGGACGGGGAAGGGGAGAGTGATGTTTTGTTGAGCGAGGGACTCGAGGGCGGCGAGAGCGGAGAGGATGCCGAGGGGGCCGTCGTATTTGCCGGCGTCGATGACGGTGTCGTAGTGGGAGCCGAGGAGGAGCGGGGGAGCGGAGGGATTAGAGCCGGGGAGGATGCCACGGAGGGTGCCATCGGGAGCGTGGCTGGTTTGGAGACCGAGGTCGCGTATCCAGGAGAGGAGGAGGTCGGCGGCTTGGCGGCTGGAGGGGGAGAGGAAGGAGCGTATGAGATGACCGGGGTGGTCGGAGAGTCGGGCAAGGGACTCGAGGCGGGAGATGGCGGTGGACAGGGACATGGGGGATCAACTGCCGCGATAGGTGCTGTAGGCCCAGGGGGAACAGACGAGGGGGATGTGATAGGATTGACCGGCTTCCATTTGGAAGTGGACGGGAACGATGTCGAGGAAGGGGGTGAGGATGTTTTGGGAGCGGAAGTAGTCGCCGATGTGGAAGAGGAGTTGGTAGGGGCCGGGGGTCATGGCGGAGCCTTCGAGGAGCGGGGTGTCGCAGCGGCCGGAGGGGTTGGTGGTGGTGTCGGATAGGAGGGTGTGGTTTTGGAAGAGTTGGACGCGGACACCGGAGGCGGGTTTGCCAGAGGCGGTGTCGAGGACATGGGTGGAGAGTTTTGGCGTCATGGAGACAGAGCGCGTGGTGGTGGGAAGACGTTATAGCAGAAGCTGGGCCATTGTTGAAGAATGGCGCGGAACATGCTGTTGGGAGGAGCATGCATAAAATTCCGACTGGTGGCGAGCTTGTTAAAGCGTTGGATTTTCGAAAGTTGCCGAAGGTGATGCTGCATGAGCATTTGGATGGTGGGGTGAGGCCGAGGACGGTGATCGAACTGGCGAAGCAGGTGGGGTATGCGGGGCTGCCGACGGATGATCCGGGGGAGTTGGCGTCGTGGTTTCATCGAGGGGCGCAGCGGGGGAATTTGGTGGAGTATTTGGAGGGGTTTGCGCATACGACGGCGGTGATGCAGGAGCGGGAGGGGCTGGAGCGGATTGCTTATGAGTTCATGGAGGACATGGCGATGGATGGAGTGGTGTATGCGGAGGTGCGGTTTGCTCCGGTGTTTCACACGGGGGCGGGGTTGACGATGGATGAGGTGGTGGAGTCGGTGATCGCGGGGTTGAGGCGCGGGGGGAGTCAGTTTGGAGTGGCGTGGGGATTGATCATTTGCGCGATGCGGGATCGTGATGATTCGCTGGTGATGGCGGAGCTGGCGATTCGGTGGCGAGATCAGGGTGTGGTGGGGTTTGACCTAGCGGGTGGGGAATCGGGTTTTCCGCCGAAGAAGCATCGGGCGGCGTTTCAGGCGATTCATCGGGCGAATTTTAACATCACGATTCACGCGGGGGAGGCTTATGGGGCGGAGTCGATCTGGCAGGCGCTGCAATGGTGCGGGGCGCATCGGTTGGGGCATGGGACGCGGCTGATGGATGATGTGAGTTACAAGCCGGATGGCGGGGTGGTGCTGGGGAGTCTGGCGAAGTACGTTTTGGATCACCGGATCCCGTTGGAGATGTGTTTGTCGAGCAATGTGCACACCGGGGCGTGTGCGAGTTTGGAGGCGCATCCGTTCCCTTTGTTTTTCAAGCTGGGGTTCCGGGTGAGCTTGAACACGGATGACCGGTTGATGAGTGACACGGAGTTGTCGAAGGAGCTGGCGCTGGCGACGGAGTTGTTTGATTTGAGTCTGGATGATCTGGAGCGGCTGGCGCTGCATTCGATCAAGGGAGCGTTTGCCGCGCATGATTTGCGGGTGCGGCTGATGCTGGGGACGTTGATCCCGGGGTATATGACGATCAAGGCTCAGCTGGCGGAGCCGGCATTGTAGACGAAGCCACCGGAGTCGCGGTAGAGCTTGAGGACGTCGCGGGCTTCTTCGCGGAGGAGGTCCTGGATGACGGTGATGGGGCGAAGGGGTGCGGGGCGGTTTTCGAGGAGGTGGACCCAGTCGGGCGGGAGCGGGCCTTCTTTGAAGCCGGTGATGGATTCGACATCGTCGCCGCGGCTGCCGATGGTGAGGGCCTGGACGCCGGACCACCAGGTGTTGCCGAAGCATTGGATGCAGGG
>CANETF010000173.1 GCA_947440575.1 Verrucomicrobiaceae bacterium | reverse complement strand
CGGCCGCGTTCTTGGAGGGCTTTTTGGAGGACGGCGGGGTTGGCGAATTGGTCGGAGAGGGCGCGGGGGCAGGAGGGGACGCGTTCGAGGAGGGTTTCGATGACTTTGGCGTGGCCCCAGGCGAGGAGGCGGTTGAGGTTGCCGAACTTTTGGTAGAGTTCGTTGTAGCGTTTGGGGGCGATGATGATGACTTCGTGTTTGAGGCTGGGGGTTTCGCGGATGGTTTTGGCGAGGGCTTCGATGCGGGCATCGCTGCCGATGCGTTTGCTGTCCATGACGCCTGCGGAGCGGAGGGCGCGGGCAGAATCGGCGTCGACATAGGCGCCGGCGATGACGAGCGGGCCGAAGAAGTCGCCTTTGCCGCTTTCATCGACGCCGATGTGGGGTTCGAACATTTCGGGGGCGAAGACTTCCTCGTAGCCTAGTTCGGCGGTGCCTAGGATTTCGGGTTCGAGAAGGAAAGAGACGAACTCGCCGGTTTCCTTGCCTTGGACGACGATTTTGGGGCCTTTTTCGTAAACGGCGATGTTGACGCCGGGTTTGGTAGCGGCGTAGAGGCAGTAGGGTTTGGATTCGAAGTGCCAACCGCGCTCCTGCAACAGATCGCGCAGCTTGGAGGCTTGCGTGGACGTAAGCGGTTTGGTGTAGGTGGTGGGGTTTGACATTCGGGTGGAGAGAAGCCACCGGAAGGGTGCCGCTGCAATCTGCTTTTGACTCATGCCACTTTCTTCGCCAATCCATTCCGCTGCTTTGGCCAAGGCCTTGGAGGCTTGGTTTGCGGAGTGCGGGAAGGATTATCCGTGGCGTCGGACGCGGGATGCGTATGCGATTTTGGTTTCGGAAGTGATGCTGCAGCAGACGCAGATCAGTACGGTGTTGGATCGAGGTTACTACACGAAGTGGATGGAGCTGTTCCCTGATTTTGGGACGCTGGCGGCGGCGAGTGAGGAGGCGGTTTTGCAGGCGTGGGAGGGTTTGGGTTATTACCGGAGAGCGCGCAATTTGCAGCAGCTGGCGAGGGTGGTGATGGAGAGGCATGGGGGTGTTTTGCCTGCGGATCCGGCTTTGATTTTGGAGTTGCCGGGCATTGGGCCTTACACGGCGGGGGCGCTTTCGAGTTTTGCGTTTGGGCTGCCGGAGCCGATTGTGGATGGTAACGTGAGCCGGGTTTTGGCGCGGTTGTTTCATGATGCGACGCCGATTGATAGTCGGGAGGGGATTGTCACGCAGTGGAGTCGCGCGCGGGAGTTGGTGGTGGCGGCGAGTGATCCGGCGGCGTTCAATTCGGCGCTGATGGAGTTGGGGCAGACGATTTGCCGGACGGGGCAACCTGATTGTGAGAGCTGTCCGGTGCGGCGATTTTGTCAGGCGGTGGATCCGGCGAGCTTGCCGGTGAAGACGAGCCGGACGGTGCTGACGGATGTGACGGAGAGGGTTTTTTTCCGGAGCACGATTGAGGGGGTGATGCTGCAGCAGGAGACGGGGAACAGGCGGACGGGGCTGTGGAAATTGCCGGCGTTGCCGGAGGGTGGCGAGTTGCCGCCGGTGTTGTTAAAGAGCAAGTATGGGATCACGCGGTATCGGGTGACTTTGTGGGTGCATGCGGCGCCGGAAGAGGTGCCTGAGGTGGAGGGGATGCGTTTGATCCGGTATGAGGATCTTTTTCAGACGCCGATGCCGAGTCCGTATCGGCGGGCGTTGGATGCGGTGATGAAGGGGCAGGGGGAGTTTGTTTTGGAGTGAGGTGAGGTGGTTTCGAGAACCGGTCTATTCGATTTCGGCGGTGATGGTGATGGCGCGGGAGTGAGTGGGCTTTCCGGATTTGTCCACGGCGATAACGCCTGAGAGGAATACCGTTTGTCCTGGCCAGACGGTGACGGTGGTGGTCATGCCGGGTTTTTCATCTTGCTTCAGGAGGTGAAGGTTGAGGTCGATGGTTTGTCCGTCAGCGCCGATGGTGGGGGTGACTTGGAGGACTTGCTCGGCGTTGATTCGGGCCAGGGTGGCTTCTCCAGTGATGACGCGCTCGACAGGGACATCGGTGACTTGCACACGGGAATCTTGTTTCAGGTCTTTGACCAAGGCGGTGAGTTGATCTGATGACATCACGCCTCCCATAGCGAGAGCACCTGGAGGTGGAAGGGTATTGGTTGGAGCGATGGCTGACGCGGCGCCTGCGTTGGGTGAAGCGTCAGTTAGGGGCATTGGTAGAATGGCTTTGAGGGCTTCTGCTTCTGTTGCCTCCAACAGTTTGGCGAGGATTCGAATGGGTTTCTTGGGGGGTGCCGCCACGGGTTGACGGGGTGGGGCATTGGTGGCGGCGGTGGCCAATTGATGAAGCTGACCTGGAGTGAGTTTTTGGCCGCTGGGCCGAATGAGGGCGGCGGTGACAAAGAGCATGACTTGGCGATCTGGTTCGGCATTTCCGATCGGTATTAGCAAGGTTTCGCCATCGTTCAGAGTGGCGGTTTTGGTGGCGTAGAGGTGAAGAATCTTCATCGGTGACGAGGTCATGGCTTTCCAGTCCGTCAGGCGCTTGCCATCCTGAAAGGCCACGCCTATGTCGGCGGAGACCATCACTTCGATTTGGCCGTTTTGGATGTTGGCGGTTTTTTGGATGGTGGCGGTTAAATCACAGCGAATGCCTGCGAAGTCCTCCCGCCCCGAAGGTGAGACATAAACTTCGCGCAGGACCTCGACCGTGGCTTGCTGGCCGTCTCGGGTGGTGACGCTGGGCGCAGTGAGAAGGTCGACTCCCTTTTTTTGAGACAAGGCGCGGATCACGACTTGAAGCTGAGAGTCGGTCAGGAGGGGGCCAAGGCGGGCCAATTCACCCGCCAGAGGGTCATCTGGCGATGGATTGGCCGGCATTTCGACCCATTTGGTGGTGAGGTAAACTTGAACTTTTTCGAACTCGACTTCTGCCTGCCATTTCTTGAGCAACTCTGCGGTTTGGTTCAAGGCGTCCGAAGTGTTGCGGGTGATGAGCTGGCTTGTGGTGGGATTGAAAGCGGCAGAGGAGCCTTCGGGAAAGACGACACCAAGTTTGCCCAGCCAGTCTTTGGCGTTGTTGGCTCCGTCGAAATTGGGCGGCAGTTTAAAGACCCGGGTTTCGAGTTCGCCGGCTGTTTTTGGGGTGGTCGGGGAGGTGGGCTCAACGCCCAAGGTGCGCACAGTGAGGCCAGCGAGGGAGGTGACAAGCAGAGCGGCAGCGATGAAGGCAGGGTGGAGGCGGGGGGCGACTGGGCGCTGCTCGAGCAGAGCTTCGAGTCGGCGTCTCATGCGTCTGGCGGGGCGGGAGGTTGCCATGGAAAGGGTTTGGAGGTGAGGTTGTCGGTGGTTTGCGACCAAATCGAGCAGGAAGCTGGAGTAGGCGGTGGCGTGATGGGCTTGGCCGGACAGGGCGGTGGCGTCACAGATTTCTTCGCGCGCTTGCTCCCAGTGCGAGACGAGCGCATGAACAAACGGGTTCCACCATTGCCAGGCGGTGAGAAGGCCGAGAAATTCGCTCATCCAGGTGTCCCGCTGCGGCGGTGTTCGCCTTCGTGGGCGAGCATCCAGCGCCAGCGTTCCGGGGTCCAGGCATGGAAGGCTTCGGCAGGAACGACGATGAGCGGATGAAAGCAGC
The DNA here is from genome assembly GCA_947440575.1 of Verrucomicrobiaceae bacterium. Taxonomy (GTDB): domain Bacteria; phylum Verrucomicrobiota; class Verrucomicrobiia; order Verrucomicrobiales; family Verrucomicrobiaceae; genus JAGRPD01. Next base: position 6,507 of record CANETF010000173.1, on the reverse strand, counting down.
CGCTGAGGCAGGGGCCTTGACCGTTTTCAGAAACGCGGAGTTTTTCTGGCGAGGTCAGGGCTGACAGGGTCAAAGATTCTTTGTCCGTGAGTTGCCGGAGGGTTTGACGCCAGCGATAGGTTTTCCAAAGGCGGAAGGCGCGGAGAGAGGTGAGCCCTAGCGAGATCGTCAGCCACAAACCAGCAAGGAGGCGTGCCCAGGAAAAGTCGGTGAAGATGAGGGCCGAAGACGGAGCACCCGAGGCGCTGGGATGGGTTTGAACTGGGGTGGGATCCAGGTGGATTTTCCAGTTGAGGGAGGCAGGCGATGACTTTGCGGAGGATTCGAAATGAACGGGGGGAGGGGAGGAAGTGGGGAAGGCGAGTAATGCGAGAGGTAGAACTGCGCTCGTGAGGAGCACGAGCAGGGCGGCCCATGCGCGGTGGCGGGCGTCTTTGACACCCAGGCGAAGTGTGATCCAGCCGAGGGCGGAGAGCGCCAACGCTTGAAGTCCGAGGTTGAGAAGAGTGATTTCGGTCATGGCTTGGGTTTGGCGTGGGCTTGGTTGACGAGTTCCTTCAGCTCGGCGAGCTCAGAGTCGCTGATCTCGCCGCCTTCAACGAGGCAGCGGACGAGGGCGAGGCTGCTGCCGCCGAAGAGGCGTTGTTTGATTTCCCCGAGAACACTTTTGCGGCCGCGCGATTCGGCGATGGCGGCGGAGTAGAGGTGGGCCCGTGAGGAGTCATCGCGGCGCAACCAGCCTTTGGTTTCCAGCCGGGTGAGCTGAGTCTGCAGGGAGGCGCGTGAGAGGGGCTGGAGACGCGCCTCGTTGAGGTCGGCTAGCAAATCATTGAGGCCAACGGGCTGTTTTTTCCAGACATGGTCCATGATGGCCTGTTCGGCGGCGGAGAGAGGGGACGGTTTTTTGGGCACCATGGCGTCGTTATGCCGACAAATGTCAGATTTAACAAGAACAAAATACGACATTTGTCGGCAAAGAGGCAAAAAAGAAGGGCGTCCGGTGGGACGCCCTTCGACGGAGAAACTGGATGGCGGGGCTTAGCAGGTGAAGATTTCGCCGTCCTTGAAGAAGCGCTTGAGTTCGACGGCGGCGGCTTCGGGGGAGTCGGAGGCGTGGACGACGGTGGTCATTTTGTCGTCGCCGAAGTCACCGCGGATGGTGCCTTTGGGGGCGGTTTTGGAGTCGGTGGGGCCGAGGAGGTCGCGGATATGGGAGATGATGTTTTCTCCGCTGAAGAAAAGAGGCCATTCCAGCCCGGCATCTTTTTTGGCACCCGTGGTGCATTTTGAAGTGGCTGATGATCGCAGTCTTGCTTTTTGAGGATTCTTGACGGGATACGAATCAGTGATAGATATGTTGTATCATGAAAACTGCAACTGTCGCTGACCTTCGAAACAACTTCCGGCGAGTGTCCTCGTGGATCGAGCACGGGGAAACCGTGCAGATCATCAAGCGAGGCCGTGCCTTTGCACAGCTCACTTCGTTGGCTGAGGTTGCCACTCCCCGCATGGCACCGAAGCCTGACGTTATGGCTCGCCTGAACGAGGTCTGGGGTGACCGTGTTTTTTCCATGGAAGAGGTAGCAGCGATGAAAGAAGCCGAATTGGAGGGTGAGGAGGGTTGATCGCTTATCCAGACACCTCGTTTTTGTGTGCCTTTTACCGCAAGCAGGCCAACTCCCCTCAAGCTGCGGCTCATTTTGCGCAGATGCCGGAGGCTTTGCATGTGGCCTCACCGCTCCTGTTTGAGTTCAGGCAATCTGTCCGGTGGCAAACCTTCCTTCATCAAAAAGATCCCGGCAAAGGGTATGCCAAGGCAACAGCCTTGGCCGCACTCTCAAAGCTACAGCTTGAAATTGCGAGCGGAGCTGTGGTAGTCGTCCCTGTTGATTGGGCAGATGTGGTTAGTATCGCGGAACGATTGTCCGCTCAATACACATGGACTGAAGGTTACCGGGGATTTGATGTGATTCACGTAGCCACGGCGCTCCACCTTGGTGCGTCCGAGTTCTTGACCTTCGATGGCAAGCAGAAGGCGTTAGCCGAGGCCGAGGGGCTTGTTGTGCCTTTATGATGGGCATAGTCAGGCTGCGCTTGGGCCACATCGTCTCGCGAGATGGGCGAAAAAAGGGCGTCCGGTGGGACGCCCTTTGAGGGAGAAACTGGATGGCGGGGCTTAGTAGGTGAAGATTTCGCCGTCCTTGAAGAAGCGCTTGAGTTCGACGGCGGCGGCTTCGGGGGAGTCGGAGGCATGGACGACGTTGGTCATTTTGTCGTCGCCGAAGTCGCCACGGATGGTGCCCTTTGGGGCGGTTTTGGAGTCGGTGGGGCCGAGGAGGTCGCGGACATGGGAGATGATGTTTTCTCCGCTGAGGGCGACGGCGATGACGGGAGCGCTCTTCATGAAGTCGGCGACGTCAGGGAAGAAGGGTTTGTCGGCGATGTGGGAGTAGTGCTCTTTGAGGAGCTCGTCGGTGAGCTGCATCATTTTGCAGCCGCGGACACGGAAGCCTTCGGCTTCAAAGCGTTTGAGGACTTCGCCGTTGAGGCCTTTGGCGACGCAATCGGGCTTGAGGAGGATGAGGGTGGTTTCTTGAGCCATGGTTTTTTGGGAAAAGGGGTCAGAACAATGCGGGCTGAACCCGTAGAGTCAAGGGATTCCCCAAATCCCAGGCGGGAGATGGTTTTGCCACTGCCATGCCGCTCGGCCCTTTTTCGGGGACCAGGCTAGGCCAGAGCGAGTTTTCTTTTGCCTGCTTCGACGAGTTGGCGGGCGAGGGCGGGTTCGTAGCGGGAGAGTTCCCAGGCGAGCAACCCCAGTCGGGTGTCGCTTTGCCAGGAATCGTCCAGGTCGGTAAGTTCTACTTGAGCGAGGGTGCCGAAGACATCGGCTTCATAGGTTTCTTCTTCGACTAAGGCAGTCATGGGCGGGAGCTTGGGGTGTGTTGTGTGTGGTGTGTGTGGGGGAAATCATAAAAAAGACGGAAATCAGGCGTCGACGGCGACGACTTGGTTGTCTTTGAGCGCAAACTGGCGACGTTGGAGGGACCCGCGGTCGACCAAATCATCAATGGCTTTGCTGAGTACCATTCGAGCTGCTTCCGCAGCGCTGCATCCGTATGTGCCTTTGAGCGTGAGATCCTCGAGGTACATGCGGATCTGCGGGGTGACCGCGATCGTCATGGTGAGGGATTCGAAATTGTTGCTCGGGCGCGCCATTCGGGAGGTTAAAACCGGGTTATTACAGGGTTTTAATGGCTCAATGGCGATTGGTCAAGGTTTGAGTGGATTCTTTTGGGGTTTTTACTTGGTTAAAATGGGGAAAGTATTTAACATTGCTTAACTAATGATCACAGACCTGGAGTTGATGGATCGCGCCCGGGGGGTGGCTGAGATGGCGTACAGCCCTTATTCCAGCACGAAAGTGGGGTGTGCGTTGGTGACGGAATCGGGGCGGATTTACCTGGGGTGCAATGTGGAGAACGCTTCTTATGGGCTGACGATGTGTGCGGAGCGGGTGGCGATTGGACGGGCGATGGCGGAGGAGGGGGCGGGGATGCGGTGGGTGCGGGCGGCGGTGGTGGCGCTGGGACTGGAGTTTCCGCCGTGCGGGGCGTGCCGGCAGGTGTTGGCGGAGTTTGCGATGGCGGAGTCGAGGGTGATTTTTCTGTCAGGGGGGCAGCCGGTATCGATGGGGATGGCGGATCTTTTGCCTGCGGGGTTCACTCCGGCTGATCTGAAAGGGTAGGGTCAGGGAAGGGTTGGGGAAGGGCTGGGGGGCTGGCCTTGATTATTCATGAGCCATCTACTGCAAACGCCGGAAAGCCCGTGTCTGCGGCGTTGGGCTTGTTTTGAAAGGCATCGAGCATTTACTAATGCACTCCGCCTTTCAAAGCCTGCGCCCGCGTTGCACCCACAGGCTTTCCAGTGTTTTCGCAACGAAGTTCATGAATAATCCAGGCTTGGAAAACATTTGCGCTTGAGCGCAGTTGATTCGAACCATGGATGGGTAAGAACCGTATTAGAGGCTGTGTCGAGAGTGCTTTTGTGCTCGCGAAGTGGCACGGGGTCTTCCTCGGTGGTGCTACGGACGGCACGCAAAAACAATTGAATCCAATGCCGTTCATTCGGCGCATTATTTACAGTGAACGAAATAGACTCTCCCGCAGGCAAATCCATTCTAACCCGACTTGGGGATTTTGGTCGTCACTTTGGTCTCATGCTGAAGCAGTGGGTGGATTCGGATTATCATCCGGAGGGGGAAGAGGTGGTGCGGGCGCGACCTGACAAGGTGGATATCAAGCGCACGGTGCCATTCATTATTTTGCATGTGGGCTGCCTTTTGGTGATTTGGGCGGGATTCAGTTGGTTCGCGGTGTTTGCGGCGGTGGCTCTCTACGTGATTCGGATGTTTGCGATCACGGCGTTTTATCATCGGTATTTCTCGCATCGTACGTTTCGGACGTCCCGGGCGGGGCAGTTCTTGTTTGCGGTGTGGGGCAATACGGCGATGCAGCGGGGGGCGCTGTGGTGGGCGTCGGTGCACCGGCATCACCACCAGCATTCGGATGAGGTGCCGGACGTGCACTCGCCGAAGCAGTTTGGGTTTTGGTGGTCGCACATTGGCTGGATCACGAGTCAGCGGAATTTCCCGACGGACTACAGCCGGATCAAGGATCTGGCAGCATTCCCTGAGTTGAAGTTTTTGAACCGGCATGACCAAGTGGTGCCGATCGTTTATGGCATTGTGCTGTGGGCAGTGGGTGCGGCGTTGGAGCGGTGGGCGCCGGGGTTGGGGACGAACGGGTTTCAGTTGTTCGTGTGGGGCTTTTTCATCAGCACGGTGTTTTTGCTGCATGGCACCTTTTGCATCAACTCGATGGCGCATGTGTTGGGGAGTCGGCGGTTCAAGACGGATGATGACAGCCGGAACAATTTTTGGCTGGCATTGATCACGCTGGGAGAGGGTTGGCACAACAATCACCACCGGTATGCGTTTTCGGCGCGGCAGGGGTTCATGTGGTGGGAAATTGATATGTCGTACTATGCCTTGAAGGTGATGTCGTGGACCGGATTGATCTGGGATTTGCGGCCGGTGCCGAAGGCGGTGTATGCGGAAATTGGAGCGGCGAGGGAGGAGACGAAGGCATGAAACCGAGGTTAGCGATCGTCGGCACTGGCGTCGCTGGGCTAGGATGCGCGCATTTTTTGCAGCATCAGTATGATCTGACCTTGTATGAGCAAAACGCCCATGTGGGTGGGCATTCCAACACGGTGACCGTGCGGGAGGAGGGGCGTGATTTACCGGTGGATACGGGGTTCATGGTGTTCAACCATGTGACGTATCCGCATCTGACTCGGTTGTTCAGGGAGCTGGAGGTGCCGACGAAGCCGACGTCGATGTCATTCAGTGTGAAGCATGAGGCTAGCGGGATCGAGTACAACGGGCATGATCTGGACACCTTGTTTGGGCAGCGGAAGAACGTGGTGAATGTGCGTTACTGGCGATTTTTGCTGAAGATCAATCGCTTCAACAAGGAGACGGTGGAGGCGCTGGAGGATCCGAAATTTGCGAAGATGACGCTGGGAGAGTATGCGGCGTATCGGGGCTATGGGCAGGACTTTTTGGATCTTTACATTGTGCCGATGGGATCGGCGGTGTGGTCGACGCCGCCATCGTTGATGCTGCAGTTTCCGGCGGTGACGTTGATGCGGTTTTGGTACAACCATGGGTTCCTGGGGATGCGGACGAGGCACCCGTGGTGGACGGTGGATGGGGGATCACGGGAGTATGTGAAGCGGTTGATTGTGCCGTTTGAGGACCGGATTCGGAGGGAGGATGCGGTGGTGAGGGTGGAGCGGGTGGCGGGTGGGCATCGGGTGGTGACGAAGGGCGGGGGCGATGAGACTTTTGACCGGGTGATTTTGGCGTGTCATGGCGATGAGGCGCGGGCGTTGCTGGGCGATGCGACGGAATTGGAGGCCGAGCTATTGGATTGCTTCCGGTATCAGCCGAATCTGGCGACGTTGCACACGGATGAGCAGTTCATGCCGGTGACGAAGAAGTGCTGGGCGTCGTGGAATTATTTGGTGGAGAAGGTAAGCGGGGAGGAGCCGGCGACGAGCACGCACTACTGGATGAACCGGCTGCAGGGGGTTTCGGAGAAGGTGAATTACTTTGTGTCGATCAACGCGCCGAAGTCATTGGACCGGTCGAAGGTGATTCGTGAGATTCACTATGATCACCCGCTGTTTGATTTGGCGGCGATTCAGGCGCAGAAGCGGTTACCGGAGTTGAATGCGGAGGGGCAGGGTACGGGGAGGCAGTTTTGCGGGAGTTATTTCCGGTATGGGTTTCATGAGGACGCTTTTGGTTCGGCGGTGCAACTCAGTGAATTGATTCTCGGGCGAGATCCATGGGCATGAATGCGCAATCGACCATTTACGAATGCACGGTGATGCACCAGCGGCTGTCGCCGAAGCGGCATGGGTTTAGCTATGGGGTGT
>CANETF010000172.1 GCA_947440575.1 Verrucomicrobiaceae bacterium | reverse complement strand
GGGGCGGTAGGGGGAGCTTCCATTGGATGGTCGCTGGGGTTGAGGCGTGAACCGCTGGTGCCGATGGCCGGACTCGAACCGGCAAGGAGATTGCTCTCCGGCAGATTTTAAGTCTGCTGCGTTTACCATTTCGCCACATCGGCGGCTGCTTGGGATCGGAGGCTAGACGATGAGGCGGGGGGCGGCAACTGGTTTGGGTGAGTTTGGTCCGGTGGTCGGATCGAAAGGGTCAGGGGACGGTCTTTTTGGGCTGCGGCTTTTTTGGGGCGGCGGGTTTGATTTCGACGCGGATTTTTTTTGGTTGATTGGCTTGGTAGATTTGGTCTTCGAAGGTTTTGGCTTTGGCTTCGAGGTCGGCCTGGAGTTTTTGGAATTCGGGGAGCCAGGCTTCGAGGGCGGCTTTGCCTTCGGGGGTGGTGGCGGCGCGGAGTTTGCCTTTGCGTTTGCCGTAGAGGTCGCGGAGGGGATGGATGGCTTCGTCGTTGCGCTGTTTGTTGAGGGCGGCGACCTGGGTGGCCTGCTGGCGGGTGGGGGAGTCGGGGTCTTCCTGGATTTCGATATGGCGGGCGAGGGCGTTGCTGTCCCAGGTGCCAACGGTTTGACCGCCCATGACGAGGTCGTAGCGGCCGGGTTGGAAGCCGGAGAGGGTGAAGGCTTCGTTGGAGAGTTTGTGACCGCTGTGGGTGAGTTTGTAGCCGAGGGAGGCGTCGTCGCCGACGACCCAGGGGAGAGCGGCGGGGAGGAGGTCGAAGGAGAGGGTTTGGGCCGGGGTGCCGGTGGTGGCGGTGAGGGTGGAACTGCGGGAGGTGGTTTTCCAGGCTTTGCCGGCGATGATGGCGTTGACGCTGCCGACGGTGCGGGGTTCGCCGAGGGTTTCGATGATGGTGTGGGCCATGACGTGCTGGCCGGGGGCGTCGGGGTGGATGGCGTCGGCGATGAGGGTGAAGTCGGGGTCGGTTTGGCGGCCCTGGGCGGTGAGATCGTTGAGGGTACCCCAGAGGTCGATGTAGCCGTAGTGGCGTTGGCGGGCGGTTTCACGGAGCCAGGCGGAGTAGTAGGCGAGGACGGCGTTGTAACCGGTGACGTTGCGGCCTTTGGCGTACTCGGGTTTTTCGATGATGCGTTTGTCCCAGGCCTGGTGGTCGAACATGGTGGGGCCCATGAGGAAGACGCGGCAGCCGAGGGCGTCGAGTTTGTCGAGGAGGGTGGTGATGTCCTTTTTGTAGGTGTCGAAGGTGGGTTGGTCGAAGTCCTTGTAGGAGGCGTCGTTCATGCCGAGGAGGACGGTGGCGACGGTGGGTTTGAAGCGGGCGATGTCGTCGTCGAAGCGGTTAAGGACGTCGGCGGCGCGGTCGCCGGAGACGCCGGCGTTGCGGAAGTGGATGCGGCGGTTGGGGAAGCGGGTGTAGTAGAAGTTTTCGACGTATTGGGTGTAGAGACACTGGTGGGTGATGGAGTCGCCGATGAAGATGAAGCGGTCGCCGTCTTTGAGGTTGAGGCCGGTCGGGGCGGGAGGTGGTTTGGGGGTGGGAGCGGGTGGGGGAGTTTGGGCTGCGGCGGTGGAGACGAGGCAGGCGGCGAAGAGGGTAAGGAGGCGATTCATGGGGACAGGAGTGACGGGATTTTTGTGGGATGAACAGGATTTTGTTTGGTCAGACGCCGGTGAGTTTGAGGGCCCAGGCGATGACGAAGGGGGTGGTGACGATGCTGACGAGGGTGGTGGCGATGACGACCTGGACGGCGGTGGTGGGGTGGCCACCGTAGAGGCGGGCGACCATGATGGTGAAGACGGCGGAGGGCATGGTGCCTTGGACGATGAGGATGCGTTTGAGTTCGACGGTGAGGGGGAGGTAGTAGGCGGCGGCGATGAAGGCGATGGGGATGATGAGGAGGCGGAGGATGGGGGCGAGGATGGCGACGGGCCAGTTGAGTTTTTCCTGGCCCCAGATATCGGCGATGGCGGCGCCGATGAGGAGGACGGCGAGGGGGACGGCGGTGGCGCCGATCATGGTGAAGGTGTTGGAGAGGGCGTCGGGGATGAAAGCGTGGAGGCCGGTGAAGTTGAGGGCGAGGCCGGAGAGGATGGCTATGACGGGAGGGTTGAGGGCGAGGCGCCAGGGGGCTTTGCCAAAGCCGGTGAGGATGCCGACGCCGCCGATCCAGCAGCCGAGTTCGACGCCGAGGGTGAAGGTGAAGAGCACGCCGAGGGTGCCTTTGTCGGGGAAGAGGGCGACAACGATGGGGATGGCGACGAAGCCGTAGTTTTGGAGACCGCAGGTGAAGGCGAAGGTGCGGCGACCCTGGCCGACACGGAGTCTCGCGAGAGGGGCGGTAAACCAGGAAATGGTGATGCCGATGGCGACGAGAGAGAAGCCGAGGAGGGCCGCGATGAGAACGGGACCGGGGGTCATGACGGCTTCATTGCCGATGAGCCGGTCGAGGATGAGGCAGGGGGAGAGGACGGTAACGACAACGCGCATCATGCCTTTGTCGACCTCCTGAGGGAGGATTTTGGATCGCCGGAGGATGGCGCCGACGATCATGGTCAGGTAGACGGGGAGGGTGACGGCGAGGATGGCGGTGTAGGAGAGCATTCGGGAGGCGGGGGCGATGCGCGAAGGATTGGGTTTGGGTTAATGCTGGAATGAAGTGGAGTAAACAGGGGATTTGGTGACAGGGGACGGCTTTGGGGGCTCTTGGGGGGCTTTGAGAGCAAGGGATGAGAATGGGACGGGCGTGGTACTTTTGGGGGACACGCGCGGGACGGGCGTGGTACTTTTGGGGGACACGCGCGGGACGGGCGTGGTACTTTTTGGGGGACACGCGCGGGACGGGAGTGGTACTTTTTGGGGGACACGCGCGGGACGGGCGTGGTACTTTCGGGGGACACGCGCGGGGCGGGCGTGGTACTTTATTTTTTGATGGGGAGGTTGGCGTCTTTCCAGCCGCCGAAGCCGTCGTCTAGGTGGATGAGGTGTTCGAAGCCGAGGGCTTTGAGGGGTTCGAGGGATTTGGTGCTGCGACCGCCGGCTTGGCAGTGGACGAGGTAGGTTTTCGATTTGTCGAGTTTGGCGGCTTCGGCTTTGAACTTGGCGTCGTCGAGGAAGTCGATGTTTTGGGCGCCTTCGATGTGGCCTTCGGCGAATTCGTCGGGGGTGCGGACGTCGAGGACGATGATGTTGCCTTTGGCGATGAGTTCGGCGGCTTCTTTGGATTGGACGTGTTTGACGTCGTCAGCGGAGGCGAGGGTGGTGGAGAGGGCGAGGGCGAGGAGGGTGAGGAAGTGTTTCATGGGGGGACAGGATGGACAGGATTTTTTTGGATTAACAGGATTGAGGATGGCGAGGACGAGGAGGAGGAGGAGAGGGGCGAGGGACTAGAGTTTGCCGGGTTCGCGGGTGGCGTTGCCTTGGGTTTGGGTGAGGCGGTCGCCGAGTTGGGTGCGGATGTCGGTGGCGTGGTTTTGGAGTTGGGTGACGATGTCGGGGTTTTCTTTGGCGACGTTGGTGGTTTCGGAGGGGTCGGTGTGGAGGTTGTAGAGTTCAGGTTGGGTGACTTGGGCTTGTTGGTATTTGGCGGGGATGCCGTCTTTGCCGCCGGGTTGGTCGGCGAGGGTGCGGTAGGTGTGGGGGAAGACGAGTTTCCATTGGCCGTCACCCGAGACGAGGGCCTGGAGTTCGTTTTGGGCGTAGTAGAAAGCGTAGTAGGGGTGGGGGTTGGGGGTGGTGTCGGGGCCGGTGAGGAGGGGCATGACGTCTTTGCCGTCGATGGGGTGGTCGGGGAGTTGGGCGCCGATGTGGTTGGCGAGGGTGGGGAGGAGATCGATGGTCATGAGCATGGCGTTGCTGGAGGTGCCGGCGGGGATTTGGCCGGGCCAGCGCATGATGCCGGTGACGCGTTTGCCGCCTTCCCAGGAGGTGCCTTTGCCTTCGCGGAAGGGGCCTGAGGAGCCGGCGTGGTCGCCGTAGGAGAGCCAGGGGCCGTTGTCGGAGGAGTAGACGACGAGGGTGTTGTCCTCGAGGCCGAGTTTTTTGAGGGTGTCGGTGAGGCGGCCGATGGACCAGTCGATCTCGAGCATGACATCGGCGAAGAGGCCTTTGCCGGATTTGCCTTCGAACTCGGGGCTGGCGTGGAGGGGGACGTGCACCATGGGGTGCGGGAGGTAGAGGAAGAAGGGTTTGTCCTTGGATTTTTCGATGAACTGGACGGCGCGTTCGGTGAAGTTTTTGGTGAACTGTTTTTGGTCGTCGTGTGTGACAGGGGAGTGGACGATTTGGGTGCCTTCGATGAGGGGGAGGTCGGGGTAGGAGCCCTTTTTGGCCTCGGGATGATTGGGCCACATGTCGTTGGAGTAGGGGATGCCGTAGTATTCGTCGAAGCCGTGGTTGGGGGGGAGGAATTTTTCGTGGTGGCCGAGGTGCCATTTGCCGAAGCAGGCAGTGGCGTAGCCTTTTTGTTTGAAGACTTCGGCGAGGGTCATCTCGCCGGCGTTGATGCCATGGGTGGACTTGGGGCCGAGAGCGCCGTGGATGCCGAGGCGGTTGGGGTAGCAGCCGGTGAGGAGAGCGGTGCGGGAGGCAGAGCAGACGGCCTGGGCGACGTGGAAGGAGGTGAACTTGCGGCCTTCGGCGGCGAGCCGGTCGATGTTGGGGGTGGTGTAGTCTTTGGCACCGAAGGCGGAGACGTCGGCGTAGCCCATGTCGTCCATGTAAACGATGATGACGTTGGGGCGGTTTTCGGCGGCTTGGGTGAGGTGGGGGAGAACGAGGGCGGTTAGAAGGAGGAGGCGGCGCATGGTGGGGTGTAGAACGAGGGAAGAGGTCGTGTCTTGCGGGGGATGTCTTTGAAGGTTGAGCTGTGGGCCGTCGCTGACGATTGGCTTCTATGCCGCTAGGGAGTGAGGCGAACCTGCAAACACACAAACAGCCTGCCGCCGGCACCCAGGGAGCGTTTGATTTTTACTTGTACCGAGTCCACGCCAGGAGCAATGTCGTTGGTGGTGGAAATGATGACGTTGTTGCCGTCGTGAACGGCGGTGGTCCAGGAACCAAGTGAGTTGCCGTATTGGGCGGCGATGGTGATGCCTGCCGCCCCATTTGCGGCGTCACTGCGGCGATACGTGAAGGTGACATAGGCTGGATCGGTGGTGGTGTCGACGGTGGGCAGCAGGTTTGAAATGGTGGCAGAGGTGCTGGCGGCGCCGAGCACCCAAGCCATGCCATTGGAGATGCCATCGTTATTGGCATCGGCCCCGAAAGACAGGGTGTTGGACCAGGTGTTGAATAGAGTGATGGCGGTGGGTGTGGCGGTGAGGTAGCCGGAAGCGTTGATTGCGATGTTGGTGAAGCCGGGGATGCTGATCAGGGCGCGCTGAGTGGTGGTGAGGCCAGCACTGGTGGTGCCGAAGCGAATGGAAGAGCCGGAGACGAAGGCACCGTTGATGGTGAGTGTGCCACCGGTCCAATCCACGGCACTGCTATTGGAGAAGGCGAGTGTGGCGCCGGTTCCGAGATTGATCTTGGCGGTGCTGGTGACATCGAGAGTGCCGAGCGTGTCGGTGAAGGTTGCGGCGTCCAGGGTGGCATTGCCGATGGAGACGGGGGTGGTAGGAAGGGCATTGTTTGCTCCGAGGGTGAGAGTGCCTGAGCTCACAGATGTGCTGCCCGTGTAGCTCTGGGTGTTGGAGAGGGTGAGAGTGCCGGAGCCGATTTTGATCAGGGATCCGCTGTTGCTGAGGACACCTCCGTAGCCGGTGCTGAGATTGTTGTTACCGACTGAAACGGTGCCAGAACCAAGGGATAGATTGCGCGTGCCAGTGAGTGCTCCGAGGGTGGCGTTGAGATTGTTTAAGTTGACGCTGCCGAGGTCAGCGGAGTTCATGTCGAGCGTGGCGTTCTGGAGAGCGTTGGCGTTGTTGAGCCGCAAAGAGCCAGCCACGGAGCGCACGGTGCCGCTGAAGGTGTTGGCGGCATTGAGATTCAAGATGCTGCTGGTGACGGTGAGCATGCCGGTGCCACTGATGATTCCGGAGATGGTGTTGGAAGTGTTGTTGCTGAAGCAGCCGAGAGTGAAGCCGGTGTTGTTGATGTTGCCTGATACGGTGACGCCTGACGTGCCGGCGTCGGCTGAGATGCCAGAGTCAGCGGTGATAGTGACGGGGCCGGACCAAGTGATCGAACGGCCGGAGCCGCCACCGACACGAAGGGTGGCACCATTAAGGGTGAGTTCGTTGGTGAAGGTGAAGGCACCGCTTGAAGCGTAGAGTGTGCTGGCATTCATCACGACGGGACCCGTGCCGAAACTGGCGTTGTTTTGTGGGATCACGAGTCCGGTGCCGTGGTTGATGAGGCCGCCGGAGTGGGCGTTGGCAATGGGGAGGGTGAGGTTGCCGCTGCCGAGCTTGATCAAGGTTAACGGGCTGCCTGTGTTTTGGAGGGTTGCGGCGAGAGAGAGGGCGATGTCGTTGCTGCCGAGAGTGAGGGAGGCGGCTGCGCCTGAGTTATCGACGACACCGGAACCGGTGAGGGCTTTGAGGGTTTGTGAGTAGCCATTCAAGTTCAGGCTGCCATTGAGAGTGAGGCTGCTGCCGGGCAGGGCGTTTGCAACGGCCATCTGCAGGGTGCTGCCAAGGTCGACTGTGGTGCTGCCGGTGTGATTCGCGATGCCACCGAGTGAGACTTTTCCGGTGCCGGAAATGGTGAGGGCAGTAGTGCCTGAGGTGCCGCCGTTCACGTTGAGGACGCGCCCGCTGGCCACGCTCCAGGTTTGAGCGGCACTCATTGCCAAGGGTGCAGTAAGGGTAAGGTTTTGGGTCGAAGTGGAGAGGTCGATGCCGTCGCTACCGATGGTCAGGAGGTTGGTGCCACCGATGGAGACTGCATTGGGGGGAGTGGTTACGGAGAGGCCGGTGAGGTGGAAGTCGTTGTTCAGGAGGGTGGCCAAGTTGGCGGTAGAAGAGGCATTGAAGAGCACGGCGTTGCCGTTGATGGGGACGATGCCGGCTTCCCAGGATCCAGCGGTGGTCCAGGAAGTGCCGCTGGCCCCTGTCCAGACGGGATAAGTGTAGGGCACGATGAAGCGCCACTGCACGGCATCGGTCGTGGTGGTGCTGGCGGCCATGGTGTAGGTGGCCACGCTGGTGGTGTTGTTGTAGGCCAGTTGCAGGCGTTTGGTGGTGGCGGGATGGGTGAGGTATTGCCAGCCGTTCTGGCTTCCGGAGGGGCGCCATTCGACCGCGGTGCCGGTGGTGGTCGATGCGACGAAATTGACGCTGCCGTTATTGATGTAGCTCAAGCGGCGGCCATCGCGCATGGAGGTGATGTAGAAGAGATTGGAGCCACCAGTAGGCACAAGCTTCCATGTCACGGACGAATCGTTGACACGGATAGAGCGACCGTTGGGTGAGGTGGCGAGTGTGTTGGCGAGACGTTTCCGCGTGCCTTTGTTGTGAACGTAGTAGACCTTGTTGGACTGAACTTGTGTGACGTTATCCCAGGCGGCGTAGAGTTGACCGAAAGGGGTCAGGTTGCCATTGATGTCATACGAATTCGACCTTGCGCCAACGGTGCTCCAGGGCTGGGCGGCGTTTGGCCAGGTGGCGTCTTCTTTGAAGACAAAGAGCGCGTATTTGCGCAGCCAGTCGAGGCTTTCGGCGCGCCAGAGAAACTCAGCGAGGCAGTTGTAGCAATCTTCTTCGGTCCAAGTGTTGGTGCCGGCCCAATCGACGAATGAGAACTCGGTGAGCCACATGGGGCGTCCCCAGTTGTTGTAGGCGGTCTGCAGGCCTGAGATCAAGGCATCCGAGTCGCCGCCTTGCGGACTGCCGTACGAGTGCATGGGGGTGTAATCCATTCGGTAGCCGAGGGCATCGGCCTGGGAGTAGAAGGAGCTCATCCAACTGGTGGTCAAGCTGGCCGGGCATGGAGCCACGAGAGGCATGTCGGTGCTTTGGAGGCGCGGCCACAAGGTGACGGCATCGGTCACGAGCATGTTGGACTGGTCTGTTTTGTCGGGTTCGTTGAAGCCGAGCAGCGAGATGGGTTCACCCTCCGAACGCCATTGAGGGCTGAGTTTCCAGACGGAGTTGGCGGTGGCACTGGCTGGCCAATTGAAGTCGCCCCACTGCATGGGGTTGAAGATGACACCGGCAGCCGGGGTGATGGAGTTGGAAAGTCCCCAGTTGTAGAGCCAGTTTGCGTTAAAAGCGGAAGCGAAGTTGCTGCCGCCAACCCCCTTTTTTGGCGAGTGCGTATCGTAGACCAACTGCCAGCGCTGGGAATTGGCGCCGGTATTCACGTTCTGCACGAGGGGTGCTCCGGCTGAGGTGCTGCCACCTTGAGTGTCAACGACCAAGCCGCTCCATTGGTTCATGAGATAAAAGTTGGTACCATCAATGGCATCGAGAAGCCAATCTTGATCCGGCAGCGCGGAGTAGGGCGCGTCCCGCAGCGGAGCGCCGGGCGTGGTGGCGAGTTGGGCGCCGGAGAGGAAATTGCCGGTGGAGCGATTGCGGAGTCGATAGGTGCCGTTGGCGATGTTAAGCAGGATTTGATACTGTCCCTGGGCGGTGGATTGTCCGGTTTGATTCAAGCCGGGAACGCCGGCGTTGACGGAGAGGTAGCGACTGGCGGTGGCGTTGGTGATTTTGTGGAAGGCATCGTGGTATTCGTCATAGGTCGCCGTTATCGGCGCAGCTCCGATGATGCTGGTGCCGATGGGGTAGCCGAGGTTGTTGTTGGCCGGGAAAAAGCACAGCTCCTGGACGGAGGCTGTGCCGGTGTTGGTGAATTCGAGACGCATCTTGCTGGTGGTCACGGGAGTGGTGAAATTGATGACGCGGGCGACTGAAGCATTGTCTGTGATGAGTCCGCCGGGAACGTCCTGCCAAGCGGAGCCGTCCCAGTAGCGCAGTGCAAAGTCTGAAAGCGGCGCGGCGCCGGGCAGACCTGAATAGAGGTGAGCGCTGCCGACTTTGCTGCTTACCCGGAGATCGATTTCGAGCCACTGGGCACCTAGAGTGGTGGTCTGCCATTTTGATGATCGATTGACCCGGCCGTCGACTGCGAGGAGGGCGAAGTTGCCGGTGGTGTTGGCTGAGGCCAGTGTCGGACGCTGTTGAGCGAGGTTCAGGGTGACATCGGTGCCGAGGGGATAGCCCGCTGCCCCGTTTGGGGGATAGAGGGCGAATTCCTTGATGCTCATGGCCGTGTCTGAGGAGTCAAAGATGCGGAATGAGGCGGCTGTCACGGGAGTGGTGAAGATGAGGTTGTTCTCGGTGCTGGTGTTGCCGGTGATGGTAGCGCCCGGAATGTCGATCCAAGTTGAGTCATTCAAGTATTGCACCTTGAAGTCTGCCTGAGCGCTGCCGTCATTCACGCCTGAGAAGACGTGGGCGCTGCCGACCAGCATGGGAAACGGCAGATCCACGCGGGCTGAGTGCGGGCCGGTGTCATCACTTTCCCAGCGGTTGTCATTGCCGATGATGCCGTCGGTGAGGTATGAGCTCAGGCGCTGTTCGTTGACGGAGTCGGTGCGGCAGGGCTGATGTTTTGCGAGATTCACGCGACGGGAGACAAGGCCTGACACGCTGAATTTTGGGACGTTTCCCGCTTCGTAAGTCAGGGTGCCGGTTTTGAATTGGACGACGGCACCGCCGCCGACTTTCGAGGGGGCCACTTGGATGCGGAAGCGTGTGCCGGTGATGTTTAAGCTGGCGGTAATGGGTGCATCAAAGGCGAAGACATACTCACCGGCGATGGAGTAGGCGATGTCACCGGTGGCTGAGCCCATGACCACGTCGTCCGTGCCGCCGACGGCTTCGTCCGCGCCGAGATAGGTGAAGGTGACCGTCATGCTGGTGGCAGTGTTTGAGGCGGTGGCGGAAGAGAACACGCAGCCGAAGCCATTCAGCGTGAGTTGGGTCAGGCCTTGATTGGGGCTGAGGAGTCCGGCGAAGCTGCGGGTGTAGCTTGCGCCTGAAGCTTGGGATATTGTGGCATCGCCGCCGCCTGTCACGGCGTCATCGAAAAAGAACATAGGCCCGAGGGCCTGGGTCACATTGCCCGGGCTGATGGTCGCCGCTTTGGCATCCGCCAGGAGAAGCAGGAGGAGCGAAATTGAAACGATAAAGGGGCGGACCATGCGGGGCTGGCGAGAATTGGGCCCTGAGGATGACGAGTTTGGGGCTGGAGGGCAAGCTTTTGCGGAGGGAGGGGGGTGGGAAGGATTGGGGGCCACCCACATGGGGG
>CANETF010000171.1 GCA_947440575.1 Verrucomicrobiaceae bacterium | reverse complement strand
GGCGATGCGGGCGGTGAGGGTTTTTTGCAGGGGGCCCTGGCCGATGATGATGAGGCGGAGGCGATGGTGGGGGAGGCGGGGGAGGAGATGGGTGAAGTTTTTGACGAGCTGGAGGGGGTCTTTGACGGGGAGGAGGTTGCCGACGAAGAGGAGCAGGGTGTCTTCGATTTTGAGGTTGAGTTCGGCCCGGGCGGCGGCGCGTCCGGCGTAGTGGAAGAGGCGGGTGTCGATGCCGTTGGTGATGGGGTGGAGTTTTTGGGGGTCGGCACCGGCGGCGGCGAGGGTTTCGGCGAGGCTGCGGCTGCGGGTGATGGTGGCGTGGGCGGCCTGTAGGGTGTGGAGGATGGCGCGGCGGCGAGGGGGGGAGTGGAGGTAGGAGTGGACGTCGCTGCCCTGGGCGATGAGGGTGAAGGGGGTGCGGGGGGCGATGGCGGTGTGGGCTTGATGAAGGGCGCAGGCGTCAGGGAAGAGCCAACTGGCGAGGGCGTGGTCCCAGGGGAAGGTGCGTTGAAGGGCTTTCATGGGGCCGCGCAGGGCTCTGGCCATGAGGTGATGATTGGCGAGGCCGCCGATTTTAGGGAGGTAGGGGGTGCGGATGTAGAGTGGTTGGAAGGGGGTGTCGATGGGGCGGTGGGCGCGGGGGAATTTCGGGGAGCGGAGGGGGAGCCAGGGGCGGGGGGAGAGGACGCGGATGTCGTAGGTGCTGGCGAGGTGGTGGAGGACGGTGGCGTTGTCGAGGCCCCGGTAGGGGGAGGCTGCGTCGGGGAAGAGATTGGAGACGAACAGGAGCCGGGGTTTCATGGCTGGGGCGGCTGGGCTGTGCGTTGGTAGATGCGGAGGTCGGCGGGGGGAGACTGGGAGGTGCGGGTGGCGGGTTGGGTCCAGGCGAGGTGCCAGCCGGAGTGGGGTTGGTCGAGGGCGAGGCGGAGGTCGGTTTCGTGGGGGCGAATGGCGGCCGTGGGGACGGAGAGGTCAACGATGGCGGTGTCGATTTTGAGGGAGTCGAGAAGATTGAGGAGGGAGCTGGCGTCCTGGTATTTGGGGATGTAGTCGCGGCCCATCCAGTCGGAGTTGGCGAGGGCTTTGGAGCCTCTGACCAGGGTGAGATGATCGGAGGTGCGGTCGGTGGTGTTGAAGGCTGAGGCCGCGATGAGGGCGCCTTCGCCACGGGGGTCGGAGGCGACGAGCCAGACTTTCTTTTGAGAGGGATTCTCGAGGAGGAGGCGGTTGATGGCGGCGGAGAAGCCGGAGACGGTCTTGGGTTCCACTCGCCAGGTTAGGAAGAGGGTGAGGAGCGCGAAGGCGGCGAAGGCGACACGGGGGGGTTGGGTTTGGCGAGTGCCGGGGAGGTGGCTCTTTGAAAAGAGGCGCAGGAGGGTTTGGAGTTCGATCGTGGCGAGAAGTGTGGCGGGTAAGAGGCCGGCGAGGAGGTAACGGGGGGAAAGGCCGCTGGGAACGATCATGATGAGGATCTGGATGGAGAGCCATCCCGACCAGAGGGTGATGCGAACGGGGTCGGTGGTTCGATGTGTGATGTCTTTCAGGAGGCGGATGATCGAGCCGAGGAGGAGCGCGAGCAGGGGCCAGCCGAAGAATCGGGGGAGGGTGTGACGGTAGTATGCGATGGCGTCTTTGAGGAAGGCGGCAGGATCATGGGTCATGAAGCCTTCCTGGGTGAAGCGGACGGAGAAGATCATCCATGGGCCAGCGAAGATGAGGACCGGCAAGGCGGCGGCCCACCAACTGAGGCGTGTGAGGTCCTGCCAGCGGCGATTCATGATGAGCGTTAGGATGGGGACGCCGGCCAGGCCCATGGCGGTGCCTTTGGTGAGGATGGCGGCGGCTGCGAAAAGGCCAAAGGCAAGGCTCGAGCGGTAGGAGGGGCGGGTGAGATAGTTTTGCCAGGCCCAGAGGGCAGCGAAGACGAGCAGGGCGAGTTGGAAGTCGGCCATGACGTGGCAGCCGACGCGGACGACTTCGTTTTGGAAGAGGAGGATGAGGCTGGGGAAGAGAGCCAGCCAAGCATCACCCGAAGTGATCCAGCGGCGGGCGAAAAGCCAACTGGCGGTCGCGAGGGCGGCGATGAGCAGGGATTGGAGGACGATCAAAGCGCGCGGGTCGCACCAAAGGGAAAGGGCGGTGGCTGCGGTGAGGTAGTAGCCGGGTGGGTAGTGACCGAGGGCGACTTTGGGGAAGGTGGCGTAGTATTGATTGGCGAAGGCCATGGGGGAGGTGCTCGGGGCAAGCCAGAGGTAGTCGTGCACCATCAGTGCCGTGACGGCGTGGGCGGCTTCGTCGGGGTCGCCACCGAGGTCGCTGCGGAAGGCGCCAAGATGGAATTGGAGACTCAGGAACGCGGCGATGCAGACAACAAAGAAGAGCGCAACCAAGTGGGAGGGTGGAGATGGCGGCTTGGTCGATTGCACGGACGAGCCATTACCTAGGCTCGTAGAGACTGTCAAATCCAGGTTGGTGGACTGCGGCGGTGGATGGGGTTTTGATTGACGTGCCGAATTGTTTCCCTAGCGTGCCTATCATCGCGTAATGGAACAATCTAAAGCAATCGGCATCGTTGGGATGGGATACGTGGGGTTGCCGCTGGCGATGCAGTTTTGCCGGGTGGGAGTGAGGGTGCTGGGGTTCGATGTCGATAGGGAAAAGGTGGCGCGGCTCAATGCGGGAAGCAGCTACATTCTTCACATTGAGAGTCGTGCGATTCAGGAACAGAGGTCGAGCGGACGCTTTGAGGCGACGACGGATTTTAGCCGTGTGAGTGGGTGTTCGGCGGTGATTATTTGTGTGCCGACGCCGCTGGGGGAGGGGCGCACTCCGGACTTGAGCTATGTTCTGGCGACGGGGAGAAGTTTGGCGCCGCATCTCAGGACTGGGACATTGGTGGTTTTGGAGTCGACGACTTATCCGGGAACGACAGACACGGAGTTGCGAGAGGTGTTGGAGCAAGGGTCGGGAATGAAGGCCGGGCAGGATTTTCATTTGGCCTTTTCTCCCGAGCGCGAAGATCCGGGAAATCCGGAGAGTAAGGTTCATGATATTCCAAAGGTGGTGGGAGGTTTGACGCCGGCATGTCTTGAAAAGGCCATGGCTTTGTATGGAAGGGCGATTCGAACGCTGGTGCCGGTTGCGGATTGCCGGGTGGCGGAGGCGGTGAAGTTGACGGAGAACATCTTCCGCGCGGTGAACATTGCGATGGTGAACGAACTGAAGGGTGTTTATGAAGCGATGGGGATCGATGTCTGGGATGTGATCGCGGCTGCGAAGACCAAGCCGTTTGGTTTCATGCCGTTCTATCCTGGACCGGGTTTGGGTGGGCATTGCATCCCGATCGATCCTTTTTATTTGTCGTGGAAAGCCAAGCAGCATGGGCAGGAGACACGGTTCATTGAATTGGCTGGAGAGGTCAATCGAGCGATGCCGGCAAGGGTGGTGGACAAGGTGATTCAGGTTCTTGAGGATGGAGGAGTCGGTGTGGGCGGCGCGCGAGTTTTGCTGATCGGCATCGCTTACAAATCGAATGTGGATGATGACCGTGAGAGTCCAGGGTATGCGCTTTGGCGACTCTTGGAGGAACGCGGGGTGGTGGTGGCGTATCACGATCCGCATGTGCCTGTGATTCGACCTTCCCGTGAACATTCGTCATTGGCAGGACGAGCCAGTCTGGAGCTAACGGCTGAAGTGTTGGCGGCGCATGACTTGGTGCTAGTCGCCACGCATCATGCGGCGGTGGATTGGACTTTGATCGCCCAACATGCGTTGCGTGTGGTAGACACTCGCAATGCGCTTGCTGATCAGATGCAAGGAATGCCGCATTATTTTAAGGCCTGACACAATCATGAAAGCACTCGTCACCGGCGGCGCCGGATTCATTGGATCTCATATTGCTCAGTCGCTATGCGAGCAAGGAGCCGAAGTCATCGTTTTGGACAATCTTTTGCTTGGGTCGACCAGGAACCTGAGTTGGAAAACGCCGGGAGATCGGCTCGATTTTGTCGAGGGGGACATTGGAGATGAGGTGCTGGTGCGGAAGCTTGTGGAGGGATGCGACTGGGTTTTTCATCAGGGGGCGTTGCCGTCTGTGCCAAGATCTGTTCAGGATCCTTGGGCGAGTCATGTGCCTAACATCGACGGCACTTTGAAGATGCTGATTGCTGCGAGAGATGCGGGGGTGAAGCGTTTCTTGTTTGCCTCTTCGTCATCGATTTATGGGGATGTGGATACGCCCTTCAAACACGAGTCGCTGCCGCCGAATCCGCTATCGCCCTATGCGTTGCAAAAGTACGCGGGGGAGAAGTATGGCCTTTTGTTTCACAAGCTTTATGGGTTTCCGTTTGTGGCGTTGAGATACTTCAATGTCTTTGGCCCGCGGCAGGCATTTGATTCTCCCTACTCGGGGGTGATTGCGAAGTTTTGCACGGCGATGATTCGAGGGGAGCGACCGGTGGTTCATGGTGATGGATTGCAATCCCGGGATTTTACCTTTGTCGCGAATTCAGTGGCTGCGAATCTGGCGGCGGCTGAGGCGGATGAAGAGGGAGTAGTTGGCCGCACGTTTAACATCGCGTGTGGGCAGTCGGTGACGTTGCTGCAGTTGCTAGCAGATTTGAACGAGTTGACGGGGCAGTCGATCGAGCCTGTTTTTGCCGATGGGCGTGTGGGGGATGTGCGGTCTTCTCTTGCGGATGTTACAGCGGCCAAGGAAGCGTTTGGTTATGAGCCCAGGGTCACCTGGAAGGAGGGAATCAAGCGGACGCTGGCTTTTTACCGGGAAGAGGGTTGAGCGATCGGAGGTGGTGACAAGACAAAGTTCAGGGATAGAGCCGGTTCAGGTGTGGCGCAGGATTCGGCGGCGTGAACCAGGTTGGTCATTTCGCGGGCGGTGACGTAGTGGTAGCGGAGGGTGGGGTTTTTTGACGCGTGTGCGGCGAGGTCCTGGTGGAATCGGTGGGCGGGTTCACCGAGGAGGGTGTTGTAGTTGCGAGCGATGCCGCCGTGGGTGTGAAGCTTGACGAAGATCCACGGAGGGCCGTTTTGGACGAAGGGGCAGATTTGGGTCCAGAGGAGGAAGCGATCCAGGGTGGGGGGATTGGCGCGGGTGAGGTCGGCGTTTTCGATGCGGGGGAGAACGCCAAACTTTCGGCGATTCCAATTTAGGCCGAGAGGTCCCTGGATCAGGAGGAGGTGATCGGGGCTTTCGGCGAGGGTTTGTGTGGTGGCGGTGCGGGTGGGAATGCCGCGGGCATGCGAAGCGGGTAGACCGTCTTCGCGGGCATAGTAGATGGAGTTGATGAGGCGGGTTTGAGTCGGATCCGGTGCCGAGGGCAGGGTGAAGTCGGCGTAGCAACCGGTGGCTTTTAGGACGGCGAGTTCGTCATTAACTCCGCAGTGTTTTCCCTGGGGGTGCGAGTTGTCGAGGGCCCAGTTGCCATGGATGAAGCCGTAGCGGGGGTGACCGTCCTGGGTTCGGGAGAGCAGGCCGTGAGAGGTCAAGTTTCGGATCCCTTTTTGAAGGAGGGCAATCAGGCTCTCTGCGGTGTCGTCGGCATGGTGGAGATGGATTTCCACCTCGCTACCGGTTCGTTGACAAAGTACGGCGAGACGGGATATGACCTCATCGTCATATTGTTCAACGGGGTAAAAAAAGGTGTGGCGGGGGCCGCGACCTGAGCTGTCGTGGTGTGCGGCAACGAGTGACGGCCAGCCTTGCTCCCAATCGATCAATGCTCTCAGTGCACCCGCCTTATTCGTGTGATGGAAGGGTTCGAAGTGGTCGCAAACGGCGATGAAGACGTGCACAGGCTGTTCACGAGTTCCCTCAGGACGGTGGCGCGAACGCCGCAGGTAGGCAGGAAGCCAACGATCGAGGGCGCGGATCATGTAGAACGGGAGATGGCGGGCTTTTGCCAGAGGGCTAGGTAGTTTTTGCGATGCTTTAAGTAAGCGAAGAATGCGGTGAGACAACTGAACTGGAGGAGTACAAAGCCTGCGGGCACCGTGAGCATGCGGTTGCGGAGGTGAGGGAGCAGAAGGCCAATGGCGGCACAGCCATAAGCGGCGGATTGGGCGATGATGAGGAGGCGAATGAATGAAGTTTTGGGAGCCATGACGCTCAAGAATGCGATGGCGATAAGGAGCCATGGTACGAGGAGACGGAGGTATTTGTGGGAGATAAGTTGCCACCAGAGACGGCATTTGACGGGCGTCATCCACTCCGGGTAGCGCTCGATCATTTGGAAGTTACCGACGAGGGTTCGGAGTTTGCGTTTTTTTTCGACTTTCGGGTCCAGGGTTTGGGGGTCAAAGGCGATGGCGGATGATGCGTAAAGAACGCGGTGACCCGCGTAGGCGATCTGCATGGGGATCACCACGTCGTCTAGGAGTGTGTCTTCGGGGAGGGATTGAAACAGGGTGCGTCGGATGGCACAAATAGAGCCGGTGCAACCGATGACGGAATCGAACTGACCTTCCCATTGGCGCAGTTTGGATTCCAGGCGCCAATAGAGGTCAACGCCTCGGCCACCACCCGAATCGGATGGAGTGATGGTTAGGCATCCACTGACGGCGCCGACTTTTGGATGAGCGAATGGGGCAACAAGGTTCTCCAGAGCGTCTGGGGCGAAAGATTGCCGGACATCGCAGAGTACGACAATCGGAGAGGTGCAGGTTGGGATTGCTGCATTTAGACCGGATGCTTTGCCGCGTTGGTGAGGTGATTCTATGAATTTAACGCCTTTGGACGCCCATGATTGTAGCCGGGCTGCCGTGTCGTCTGTGCTACCATCGCAGTAAACAACGACCTCCAAGGGGCCGGTCCAAGTGCAAGATAGAAGGTTTTTTAGGCGTGCGTCGATGAGAGACGAGGCGTTGTGGACGCAAAGAACGACACTGAGGGGCGTTGCCGAAGAAGGGATGGAAGGCGGGTGAGGGGAGGCGGCTGGTCTGAAGCGGGAAAGAATTGAGATCAATAGGGGGTATCCGAACAGAGAATAAGCTATCAATACAATACAAACCAGGATGGCTGGAATCATGAAAAAAGGGATTCGTGAACGTGTGGCATCCTTTTGGTATCCCCGACAGGAATCGAACCTGTATTTAGAGTTTAGGAAACCCTCGTTCTATCCATTGAACTACGGGGACGCAGGATCACGGAGATCCGGGCTAGCTGCGAAGGTTGCGTTGACTGGACGAGTTGGCAAGTTCGGCTTTTCGTTGAGTGTATGGTGCCGCCAGAATCCTGGAATGGTGACGATTCCGCAAGGAAAAAGGTATTTACACCCTGGCCGAAAGATGCTTTCTTCGGAACGGGTGGAGAGGCATCTGTCCAAAGTTCGGTCATACGGTCAAGCTGTAAGCAATTCTGAATTACTATGAAACGCATTTTTCTCCCTTTAGCTCTGGTAGCGATGCTCTCAACGCTGGCTTCTGGCGCGTGGCAGCGCATTCCGGGTTCGCAACGAGGACTGGAGTTGTCGATTGGATCGATTGAAGGAACAAAGATTGAGTCGTCGGAGGGTATTGGACGGGTTAGCTCCCTCCTTTCTGATCGGGTGACGGAAGAAGCAACGCTCTCGAAGGGGGCGAGCTTTGCCGTTGTGAATTTGGGTCGGCAGGCGATCATTGATCGTGTGTCGTTCTACAATGCCGGTGGCGAGGGGCGGGTGGCTGTTTCTTCGAGCGTGGACAATGAAAAGTGGACGGCTCTTGGTCAGATTGTTTTCAGCCCAGCTGACATTCAAGTTGTGGTTCCGTTTGCGTCCATTCAGGGGAAATTTGTGAAGGTGGAGTATGACATGGCGCGGGAATCGGGGATGAAGCACTTTGAGGTTTATGGTAGTCTGGCTTCGGGGCAGACGAATCCCTTGGTGGGCAAAGTGTCGAATCGAGCCACTGCTGTCAGTGGAGCGCGCATCATTTACATTGATCCGACGCCGAGCAATGGCTCGGATGATTCGGTGAGATATGGAAGCTTTTCGTTTCCTGAATCGAATGACAAATACCGGACCGTGATCTACGACTTGGGGGGGGCGAAGGTT
The DNA here is from genome assembly GCA_947440575.1 of Verrucomicrobiaceae bacterium. GTDB lineage: Bacteria > Verrucomicrobiota > Verrucomicrobiia > Verrucomicrobiales > Verrucomicrobiaceae > JAGRPD01. The sequence continues at coordinate 2,226 of CANETF010000171.1, read as the reverse complement.
TTGAATGAGTTTGGGTCAGTTCACTCACCGCGACCTGTGAGATTCGAGGTATTTGTGTTTTCTGAGTTGCCTGAGAAAGAGGACTGGAAGGGGCGGCGATCCTTTGACCCAGCTGCGTTTAACGATTTGAAGCCAGTTGCTTCAGTCGAAGACAGGGAAGGCAAGGGCTACGTTAAGTGTCGGCCTAGTGAGGCGGTGACGGCCCAGTACGTCGCTTTGCGCTGGGAGCCCGATTTCAATCCCCCTGCGTTTGTCGTGGGTGGAGCGGATTTGATTGGGTCACCCATCGAGATTGATGAAAAGAACTTTGGTGGCGGCCCTGTTGGCTCCAGTTCGGGGGTCGATGGTGACTCCGGTTCGGAAGTCAATGGTGGACAGATGCCAGGGGCGGGTTTTAACGGGCCGTTTGCGCCGAACTCGTTGGGTGGAGCTGGGGCTGGCGGCTTGCCTGTGACCAGTGGCGGTGGCGGTGGCGGTGCTCCTGGTGGTGGCGGTGGTGGTGGTGGGATCCCTCCGGTTTCGCCTCGCTGAATTGCGCTTGGCGGGATCAAGAAGTCGATCGACGCTTTACTGGCTTTCAAGGTGCAGTTGTAACTGGCTGCCGATACGGTGTTAGTGGGCGAAGGGCAGATCCAGGTGGTTATCAAACCGTAGCTCGTTGGTAGCGCCAAGGATACGGCTAGTAGTTGCTCCGGTGTCCCCTCGATGAAGTGGGGTGGATGGTGAGTGAGAGGCGGCCCATTCTATAAACCTCAAAACGGAAATTGCTGAGGGCGAATCTGCCGCCGTCATTGGCCCCACAAGGCATCCCGCTTCTCGGGTGGCATCACCTTGTCGATGCAACCGCTGCGAACCGGAAAGCCTTGTGGAACCAAGCACGACGCCATCTTCATCCCTTTCCATTCCCGTTTCTAGGCTAAAAAATGCAGCCGCTGCGGACTGGAAAGCCTTGGGCAACTAAGCCCGAAATCCGAAGTTGGAGGCACCGCATTCGCCGCCATCATTGGCTGCACAAGTCGCCGGGAGATCTTGGACAGTATCCATTGGATACAGCCGCCGCGATCCCCAACGTCTTGCGCAGCCAAGCATGGCACCGCCTACGGCCCCTCGAACTTCGGAATTCAGGCTAATCCTCTGCGCCTCTCAAGCACCTCGAATGCCGGAATCCGGGCTAAGCAAACCTGTAGCCGCTTCTTTGGGGCGTTGGAGGCGGATCTGGGTGGTCGTCAGCTTGGGATGTATGCACCCATATGCCACTGCGCTGCCAACGGCCCATCTCCACCTCCGGCGCTCCCAAATCAACGGCCACCTCTTTTCTTAAAATGCTCTAATGGTCCCGCATGAGGTGCAGACTGTGCATGTGGACGCGCAGGACCTGGCACGAGGGTGGGCACGGTTGCAGCGGCTGGTTGAGAAAGACCATGATTGCCGAAGGCGTGTTATTCCAACCTATCGGCAGAGGAGTTGATGAATCTTCCGGGCTAGGGAATGAAAGTGGCCCCGGGCTTTTTGATGGCGGGTTGCGGCCTTGCGATGGCTACGTTTGGGGACTCGGAGGAAGACTGCGTGCTGGCGGCCCTTTTGGACCGGATGTCATCGATGGCGAGTTTGGTCCAGACGGTGAAGGACAGGCTGAGCGCAAACGCCAGAAGGCAGATGATCGATGAACCGACGGCCAGCAACTGCTCTTGTTTGCGGCGTAATTCGCGGCTGCTGTTGAGGTCCGCCATGCCGAACTGGGTCATCCACCAACGGCGCCAGCGGGTTGGATTGCGGGCCATGATGAAGGCCCAGCAGGCTAGCGCTGTGGCAAGGATGGCGGATACTCCAATGGAGGTCAGTAGACTAGAGTGGGGCGTTTCTGAGATAGCGAGGAACATGATCGGGGGGTTTTAGTGACCCTTATCTGTTTCGTTCGCCGATAGCTGTTTTCAAGAGGTGCAGTGTGGCAGTCTCGTTGCATGAGTACCAAAGCGGACTTAGGGAGCGTGCGGATTAAGAGAGGGGTTATTGTGACAAAAAGGTCACATTGATGCTTTTGTGCGGGCTGCAAACGGGTGCGACAACGACTTCCACGTTTCGCAAATTAAGGAATGGTGGACCTTACGGTCAGTCGTTCGGATGTCATTGTCAGTATGAAATCCTTCCAACTTCGCTCCTCAACGGTAACCGGTATGGACGAAGGTGGTTCTCAAAGAGTGAATGTGACGAAATCCTAACATTGCC
>CANETF010000170.1 GCA_947440575.1 Verrucomicrobiaceae bacterium | reverse complement strand
GTGTGGATGGCGGGTGGGGGAGTGAAGGGCGGGCTGAGGTATGGGGCGACGGATGAGTTGGGGGTGAAGGCGGTGGAGCAGGCGATGCCGACGCCTGATTTGCATGCGACGATTCTGCACCTGATGGGGTTGGATCATGAGGAGTTGACGTATCGGTATGCGGGTCGGGATTTTCGGCTGACGGATGTGGCGGGGGAGGTGCACTCGGGGATTTTTGCGTGAGGGGAGGGAGGGTTCTACCACAGAGGGCACGGAGGGGCACAGAGGGTGGGTGTATTGGCTTTACTTTGTTGAGGAGCGGGGATAGGAAGCGGGTCTGTTTTATGAAGTCTGTTCGTCTCTTTGCTCCATTGGTTTGTTTGGGTCTCGCGCTGAGTTGGGTGTTTGCTGCACCTTCGGCGAAGAAGGCGCGGATTTTGTTTTTTTCGAAGTCGAGCGGTTTTGAGCACAGCGTGATTTCATGGAAGAACGGGCAGCCGAGTCATGCAGAGAAGGTGCTGAAGGAGCTGGGTGACAAGCATGGGTGGGAGTTTGAGTTTTCGAAGGATGGGTCGAAGTTTGGGAAGGATTATTTGGCGGGGTTTGATGCGGTGTTTTTCTACACGACGGGGAATTTGCTGGAGGCGGGGACGGATGGTAATCCGCCGATGACGGCGGAGGGGAAGCAGGCGTTGTTTGATTTGGTGAAGAGCGGCAAGGGGTTCATCGGGACGCATTCGGCGAGTGACACGTTTCACACGGACAACGAGGCGGTGAAGGGACCGGAACGGTTTTTGAATCATGGCGACAAGGCGGATCCGTATGTGCGGTTTTTGGGTGCGGAGTTCATCAAGCATGGGGCGCAGCAGGAGGCGAAGAACACGGTGGTGAATCCGGCGTTTCCGGGGTTTGAATCGGTGGGCTCGGACTACACGTTCATGGAAGAGTGGTATTCGCTGAAGGATTTCACTCCGGACATTCATGTGCTGAGCGTGATGGACTCGCCGTCGATGAAGGGGCCGGAGTATCAGCGGCCGGCGTTTCCAACGACGTGGGCGCGCAAGGAAGGCGAGGGGCGGGTTTGGTACACGGCGATGGGGCATCGGGAGGACATTTGGACGAACCCGGTGTTTCAGAACATTTTGACGGGTGGGATTCGGTGGGCGCTGGGGGAGGTGAAGGCGGAGGTGCCGCCGAATTTGAAGGAAGTGGCGCCGGGGGCGTTTACGAATCCGCCGTATGTGGCGTCGCCGCCGCCGAAGCCGAAGGGTCAGGAGAAGGCGAAGGCGAAGTGAGGTTGGGGGGTTGCTTTTGGAAGGGGCTGGCTATGCTTTTGGGATGAAGAAGCTGGTCCGAGTTGGGTTGATTATGGCTGGTGTCGCAGGGGCGGCGCTGGGGGGCGGGGGGTGGTGGGTGAAGGGGCAGTTGAGTCGGGAGGCGGTGGAGCGGCAGTTGCAGGCGGTGTGCGGGGGGCGGGTGAGTTTGGGGGCGTCGGAGTTGGAGGTGTGGGGCAGTCCGACGCGGTGGCGGCTGCGGGATTTGAAGGTGTTTGCGACGGTGGGGCGGGATGGGAAGGCGGAGGTGCCGACAGAGCCGGTGCTGAGTTTGCGGGAGGCGGTGCTGGAGGTGTCGTTGGGGAGTTTGATGAGCGGGACGCTGGATGTGCAGCGGTTGAATTTGGATGGGTTGACGGTGGATGAGTATGTGAGTCCGGAGGGGGTGAGTGATTTGAAGCTGGTGATGGCGAAACCGAAGGGGATGGCGGAGCCGAAGGCTGAGGTGGTGAAGGAGGCGGAGCCGAAGGTGGAGAAGGTCGAAAAGACGGGGGCGGCGGAGTTTAAGGCGGAGCAGTTGGGGTTCACGCTGAGGGTGCGGGAGGCGAGGGTGTCGAACGGGCAGTTGTTCATTCACAATCGGGTGAACAAGACGAAGACGCGGCTGGAGGGGTTGCAGTTTGCGCTGACGGATATTGATGTGGATCCGGCGAATCTGGCGGGGCACAACACGGTGAAGATGGCATTGGAGATGAAGCTGACGATGGAAGGGCGGGGGAAGGTGGCGGGCGAGATGACGGACGTGACGTTTGCGAAGTTGGACGTCAGTGGGAGCGGAAAGATGCAGCCGTTTGATGAGACGACGGGTGTTTGGAGTCCGGTGAGCGATTGGGAGTTGAAGCTGGCGAAGGGGAGTGTTTTGGCGGGCTACATGACGATGGGTCAGGCGAGTGCGGATGCGGCGAAGAAGATGAAGGATTTTGGTTTGGATTTGAGCGACATGCCGATGGGGGGGGGGGTTGCTGGAGGCGGCGGTGCTGAAGATGGCGTTCAGTGAGAATCGGCTTTTGGTGCGTGAGGATGCGCGATTTCAGATGCCCGAGTATGAGGTGCGGATGGCGAAGGGGAGCTGGGTGAACAGTGCGGAGGATGCGCAGGATTTGGTGATTCGACTGGTGTGCGGGGAGGAGCTGCAGAAGCGGCTGCGTGAGGGCATGCTGAAGTCGGGTCTGCCGGAGAAGATGGCGGACTCGGTGATCAAAGCGTTTTTGGACGAGGCGTCAGGACGGTTGTCGTTCGACGTGCGAGCGGGCGGGAAGATGACGCGGCCGGAGGTGAAGCCGGCGTGGGACAAGGCGCTGGAGCGGGCGATTCAGGGCGGGGCGATTGAGGGGTTATTGAAGTCGATTGGGAAGTGACGGGGTTTGCTGAGATTGCAAGTGCCGGTGCGGAAGGCTGAGCGGGGGCAACCGAGCCGGTTGCCCCACGGGGGGGCGGGCGGGTTAGTCTGCTTTTGGGAGCCACTGGATGGCGTCGATGATTGGGAAGTGACGGGGTTTGCTGAGATTGCAAGACCCGGTGTGGAGGGCTGAAGCGTGGGCAATCGAGCCGGTTGCACCACGGGGTGTGCGAGCGTGCTACTTTTCTTTGGGGAGCCACTGGATGGCGTCGATGATGACGTGGCCGTCGGTGTCTTGGTTGGTGATGACGACGGAGGCGGGTTGGTCGGGGGTGAAGGAGAAGGTGCCGAGGGATTGGGTGATGCCGTCGATGGGCGGGGTTTGGCGTTGGTTGACTTTGACGGTGGTGGGGGAGGCGCCGGCGTGGTGGATGGTGACGTGGACGTTGGTGGCGCGGTTTTTGAGGGCGCTGTAGGCGATGCGGACTTCGTATTCGCCGGCTTTGGGGAGGGTGGTGGTGAAGGTGGCGGTCATTTGGCCTTTGTTGGCGTTGCCGTCGTGCTGGTAGCCGACGCCGACGGTTTTGCCGATGCTGCCGGTGCTCCAGTGGCCGGTGTAGGAGCCTTTGGTGTCGTCGAGCACGATGCCGGGGAGTTTGATGCCGGAGTTGGCGAGGTCCCACTCGAGGATTTGTTTGTCGGCGATGAGGCGCTCTTGAAGTTTGCTGTAGGGGACGTCTTGGATGTCGCTTTGGGCGTCGATGGCGAAGCAGGCGGCGGTGGCGGCGGACTGGCCGAGGATCATGAAGACGGGTTCCATGCGGATGCTGCCGTAGGCGATGTGGGTGGCGGACATGGCGACGGGGACGAGGAGGTTGGTGGCCTGGGTTTTTTTCGGGATGAGGGAGCCGTAGGCGATGGCGTAGGGGCCGCCGGTGGTGACGCCGATGTCGCCCTCGTTTTGGACGTAGCCTTCGGGGGTGATATAGCGCTGGGTGTTGTGGGAGTCGATGGTGTAGGAGCCCATGCCGATGGAGTCGGGGGTGGGTTTCTTTTTGCGGAGTTCGTTTTCGGTCATGACGAAGGCGCCGATCATGCGGCGGGCTTCGCGGATGTAGAGTTGATGGGACCAGTTGCCGTTGTCGGTGAATTCGTCTTTGGGGAGGCCCCATTGGTTGAGTTCTTCACGGACGTCGGCGGGGACGCGGGGGTCGTTGGCGACGAAGTACATGAGGCCCTGCTGGTAGGTGCGGTGTTCGTTGATGATTTCCTTGCGGCGCTCGTAGGAGGCGTTGGGGTAGTCGTAGTTGTAGCCGATGTTGTCGAAGGAGAAGGGGCCGTGATTGTTGGTGTCGGTTTTCCAGTTGGGGGCGGGGTCGAATTTGTTGAAGAACTCGCGCCAGCCGGCATCGAAGACGCGGAGGATGAGTTCGTATTGGGTGGGGTCGTAGCCTTCGGGTTTGGGAAAGGGGATGCGGTTTTCGGGGGCTTTGGTGTAGCAGGAGCGGAAGCAGTAGGCCTGGACGCGGTGGTCGCCCTCACCTTTGACGCCGGGGTTTTCGGTGCTGATGCGAGCGAGCACGCCGCTTTTGGGGTCGCCGGGGATTTTGTAGGGGCTGATGGGTTGTTTGAGGACGCCGAAGTGGTGGCCGTGGTGGAGGATGCCGACCTGGATGCCGTTGTGTTCCTCGCCATAGACGCTGTTGGCTTCGCGACCGACGTGGAAGTCGACGCCGGCGGCGGCCATGAGGTCGCCCTCGTAGGTGGTGTCGAGGAACATTTTACCGGAGTAGGTTTTGCCATCGAGGGTGGTGATGGAGGTGATGCGGGTGCCGTCTTTTTTGACGCCGGAGGCGCGGTCGAGAAGGGCTTCGCGGATGACGGGGATGTTGAGTTCTTTGACCCAGTCGTCGTAGATGCGTTCGGCGACGTGGGGTTCGAAGACCCAGGCGCACTGGGTGGTGTCGTCGATGGCGGAGTGGCCCTGGCCTTTGTTGCCGTATTCGGAGCGTTTTTGCTGGCGCCAGTTTTCGTCTTTTTGGTAGTGGAGGTAGGCGCGGTGGTAGAACTCGCGGGAGAGGCCGCCGATGACGTCTTTGTTGCCGGAGTCGGTCCAACCGAGGCCGCCGGAGGTGAGGCCGCCGAGGTGTTTGTCAGGGGAGACGATGATGACGGACTTGCCCATTTGCCTGGCCTGGACGGCGGCGATGACGGAGGCGCTGGTGCCGCCGTAGATGACGAGATCGTGGTCCTGAGCGGCGGCGGGGAGAGCAAGGAGGAGGGGAAGGAGGAAGCGCATGGTGGTGGGAAAGAAAAAGGGCACCCACCGGGATGGTGGCTGCCCTTTGGGTGGAGTGGCAAGAAGAATAGGTCGGCGTTAGGAGCCGATTTCTTTCAGGACGCGCCGGATGTCGGCGGCTTGATCGGCGGTGCTGGCTTTGGCGTCGTGCCAGACGATTTTGTCGCCTTTGATGAGGAAGCACTGGCGGGTGGCGAGGCCGATGGCGGGCATGCGGGCGACGCCGAAGGCTTCGAGGACCTTGCCTTCGGGATCGGCGATGAGGTCGAAGGGGAGGGTGTGGTCGGTGATGAATTTCTTTTGGGCCTCGGGTTTGTCGGTGGAGACGCCGAGGATTTGGACGCCCTCTTTGGTGAGGTCGGCGAAGGCATCGCGGAGGGAGCAGGCTTGTTTGGTGCAGCCGGGGGTGTTGGCTTTGGGGTAGAAGAAGACGACGGTGGGGCCTTTGGCGTAGACGTCTTTGAAGGCGACGGATTTGCCGTCTTGATTGATGCCGGAGACGTCGGGGGCGGGGAGGCTGACTTTTTCACCTTCGCCGCCGAAGAGGGAGAGGCCGGTGATGGTGCAGAGGGCGAGGAGGATACGAGACAACATGGTTTTGGTGGGCGGAGGGTTATTTGACGGAGACGGAAAGGCCTGGGACGGCGGCGGCGAGTTGCTTGGCACCGGCTTCGGTGGCTTTTGTCTGCCAAAGGAAAACGTTTTTGAGGCCTTTTAGGTTGTAGAGATGTTTGAGGCCGGCGTCGGTGACTTCGGTGCCGTAGAGGTTGAGGGTGCGGAGTTTGGAGGCGGCGGCGAGGTGTTGGAGGCCGGCGTCGGTGATTTTGGTCTGGCGGAGGTCGAGTGAGGCGAGGCGGGTGAGTTGGGCGAGGGTTTTCATGCCGGCGTCGGTGACGGCGGTGCGGCCGAGGTCGAGCTGGGCGATTTGGTCTTTGAGGGGGAGAAGGACTTCGAGTTTGGCGTCGTTGCAGGAGGAGACGCCGGTGAGGAAGTCGGCGCGGAGGAGGGGGGAGTCGGGCTTGAGTTGGAAGAGTTGGGCGCCGCCCTTTTTGGCGGTGGCGATGACGTCGTCTTTGGCGGGGGTGATGCCTTGGGCGAGGGCGGTGTAGAAGGTTTCGTGGTCGCGGACGCGGGCGGCTTCTTTGGCGTTGGGGTCGGCGGGTTTGCCTTCGGTGTTACCTTCCCAGCCGCCGAAGTCGGCTCCGGCGTCGATCCAGGCTTTGAGCAGGGCTTTTTCGGGATCGGTGAGGGGGTCGCCTTTGGGGGGCATGAACATGTCATCGTCCTTGGGGAGGGTGGTGACTTCGTAGAGGTAGCTGCCGGCGCTGTCTTTGGGTTTGAGGACGGGGCCGTTTTCGCTGCCTTTCATGATGGCCCAGGCGCCGTCGAGGCGGAGGCCGGCTTTGGGTTCTTTTTTGCGGCCGTCAACGACTTGGGTGGCGCGGTGGCAGTCGACGCATTTTTTGCTGAGGATGGGCCAGATTTCTTTCTCGAACTGGGGGGCGGCGGAGAGGGACGTGAGAGGAGAGACGAGGGCGAGCGCAAAAATGGTTGGGAGAAAGACAGGACGTGACATGGGGGATGGAGCAAGTTGGTGAAGGAAACCGCGTGATTGGCACGGATTAATTTCTGAATCCCGAGAGTAACGCTTGCCTAGAGCCCTTGTTTCACAGAAAACTCCTATCATCCGTATGTCATCGCCCATTTCTCATCGCATTCAGACTGGAACCGTACTGCGCAATTCGACGTTGGCCATCATCATGGGAGGAGGGGCGGGGAGCCGGCTGTATCCGCTGACGAAGGACCGGGCGAAACCGGCGGTGCCGTTGGCGGGGAAGTATCGGCTGGTGGACATTCCGATTAGCAATTGCATCAACTCGGGAGTGCGGCAGGTGTTTGTGTTGACGCAGTTCAACAGTGCGTCATTGAATCGGCACATCGCGCGGACGTACAAGTTTGACCAGTTTGCGCGGGGGTTTGTGGAGGTGTTGGCGGCGCAGCAGACGCCGGAGGGTGAGCGGTGGTATCAGGGGACGGCGGATGCGGTGCGGATGAACTTGCGCTATTTTTTGGAGAGTGATCACGAGTATTACATGATCTTGAGCGGGGATCAGTTGTACCGGATGGATTTCCGGTTGGTGATGAGCCAGCATTTGGAGACGGGGGCGGACTTGACGATTGCGACGCTGCCGGTGAATGCGCGGGATGCGAGCGGGTTTGGGATCATGAAGACGGATGAGGAGGGGCGGATTCATGAGTTTGTGGAGAAGCCCAAGGATCCTGAGGTGTTGGAGGCGCTGCGGATGCCGGACAAGACGCTTTTGGAGATGGGGCTGGGGGTGGACGAGCCGCGCTATCAGGCGTCGATGGGGATCTATGTTTTCAACCGGCAGGCGCTGGTGGAGAGCCTGGACAATGACTTGATGGACTTTGGCAAGAACATCATTCCGGCGGCGCTGAAGAAGTATCATGTGCATGCGTTCAACTTCCAGGGTTACTGGGAGGACATTGGGACGATCCGGTCGTTTTTTGAGGCGAATCTGGATTTGTGCAAGCTGGTGCCGCAGTATGACTTCTTTGATTCGGCGGCGCCGATTTTCACGCATGCGCGGTTTTTGCCGGCGACGAAGATCAATGGGGCGCAGATTCGGCAGGCGTTGATTTCGGACGGGTGCATCATCACGGATGCGCATGTGGAGACGGCGGTGATTGGGTTGCGGTCGATCATTGAGAGTGGGACGACGATCCGGGATTGCATCATCATGGGGGCGGATTTTTATGCGGGAGCGGCGGGGACGGATCCGAACCGGCCGGCGCCGGGGATCGGGCGGAACTGCCGGATCGAGCGGGCGATCATCGATAAGAATGTGCACATTGGGGACAACGTGGTGATCACGCCGAGTGGGAAGCCGGACAAGATGGATCACGAGTTGTTCTGCATTCGCGATGGGATCGTGGTGATTCCGAAGGACACGGTGATTCCTTCGAACACTTGGATTTGATTTGAACTGGCAGAAAAAAGGGGGGCAGAAAAAAGGGGGAGGGGGAACTTGGGACTGCACTTCGAGAGGATGCGGGGGTTGGCTTGGTGTGGTGAGGGGCGGCGGGCGAGACGCGATTCGGGTTGAGGGGAACTGGCAGAAAAAAGGGGGGCAGAAAAAAGGGGGAAGGGGAACTTGGGACTGCACTTCGAGAGGGTGCGGGGGTTGGCTTGGTGTGGTGAGGGGCGGTGGGCGAGGCGCGATTCGGGTCCTGGGATTGGCTGTGGGGTGAAAGATTGGAGTTTGGAGGGGGGTTGATAGGGTCTTGTTATGCCTACGAGTTTGTTTATGTCAGCGTGTCGCCGGGAATGGATTCGCCGGAGTTTTGCGGCGGGGATGGGGAGTCTTTGGACATGGCAGGGAGCGGCGGCGGAGGCTAAGGAGGAGTTTTGGGCGTTGCTTTCGGATCCGCACATTGCGGCGGATGAGGCGCTGGAGTCACGCGGGGTGGTGATGGCGGCGAATCTGCGTCGGACGGTGAAGCAGGTGCTTGGGGTGGGGGTGAAGCCGCATGGGGTTCTCATTAATGGAGACTGTGCGTTTTTGGATGGGCAGATGGAGGATTATGGTCAGTTGCTGAACTGTTTGAAGCCTTTGGCGGAGGAGCGGGTGCAGGTGCATTGCGCGCTGGGGAATCATGATGATCGGGGGAAGTTTCGGGCGGTGAATGCGCAGCCGGGGGTGGATCCCGTTTTGGCGGACAAGCATGTGACGGTGCTGTCGAGTGCGCGGGTGAACTGGGTGCTGCTGGATTCTTTGGATGAAGTGAATGTGCCGCCTGGGATGTTGGGTGGGGGGCAGCTTCGGTGGTTGGAGCGGATTTTGAAAGAGCTGCCGAAGAAGCCGACGTTTGTGATGGTGCATCATGATCCGCAGACGGTGGGTGCGGATGGGAAGAGGTCGGGTGGATTGAGGGATACGGAGGAGCTGCTGCGGGTGTTGAAGGGGGCACCGCAGGTGAAGGCGTTGATTTACGGGCACACGCACCACTGGCAGGTGAAGGAGCCGAAGGAGGGGCTGCCGTGGATGATCAATTTGCCGCCGGTGGCGTATACGTCAGGGCCGGAGCGGCCATCGGGGTGGGTGGAGGCGCGGGTGCTGGGGGATCGGTTGACGCTGGAGCTGCACAGTTTGAATCCGGATCATCCGCGGCATCGGGAGCGGGTGGAGGTTTTGTTTGGATAGGGAGGGGAGCACTGGCAGAAAGAAGGGGGGCAGAAAAAAGGGGGATGAGTGAATCGTCTGAATGTGCTGTTGGGCGGTGGTTCGCTAGGGGGTGCCAATTCGGTTATTCACCAAGACAAGAGGAAACTCTTGAATCCAAAATCTGCGTCTAACTCGATCAAGCCGCCCTCTTTGCCTCCCCAATCCCAATCGCAACTGACGAAGACGACGGAACCTGGGCTCCGCTGCTGCCAACGCCGCAAACGCAACTCTCGCAATCCTGCGTGTTCAATCGTGCCATCTGGTCGCTTTTTTTCAAGGAGGAAAAGCCGTGCCCACTGAATGTCTCCGCTTTCGGAGCGCAACAGAACGACAGGGTTGGGGTGAGACGGCAACTCGTGAACTTCCAATTGTCCGTGTGAGGGAATAGTCAGCGCAGAGGTCGGAGCGGTGGTGATGCTGCCGGTGTAGGGGACGCCGGTGAACGGACCGCTGAGGGAGCGTTCCCAGAGGCGCAGACCGACCGAACGCAAAACGAGAAATGCTGCAAGGATGGCGACTGAGACGAGAAGGAGAATCCGCAGTGGCTTTTTCACGAGAGGGTGTGCGGTTGCCTAGCGTTTCATGCGGAATTGATGTCCTCTGGCAAGTAGTAGAGCGAATCGTACGAGTCGCGCCAGGGTGAAAAAATCAATCTTGCGGAAACGGCCGAAGTGAAAGCCTGCTTGAGGGATGGCTCATCAGGAAAAAGTGCTTTCAAATGCGGACGGGTCTCCCAGAAGCCCCGAAGCCGCCACTCATCGAAACCATCATTGCGCCCCTGGAAGCCCCAATCCCAATCGACGACGGATCCGTCCTCAAAGTGAAATGTACAACCGATTCCGTGAAAGTAGTATCGATACACACCTGCCGCATCAATCACTCCGGTCTGGCTCATGCCATGCTCTCGCCATTGCCGAATGTTGGAGAATCCCCGGTGCGTCTGAAATAAGGCAACCGCTCGGGCAACTGCGGACTGAAACTCGCGAATCAATGTCAGTAAGTGAGTGTGCTTATCTTCCATTTGGCGAGGCGCTCTGTTTCTTGGCCTAACAAGTGAGATCGGCCCACAGGGGGGCGGGGGTGGTGTAGGTGATGCGTTCCTGGGTGATGGGGTGGG